>DATEZO010000184.1:0-49779 GCA_035255485.1 Burkholderiaceae bacterium | reverse complement strand
CCAACGGGTGGAAAAGAGCGGCATCGAGGCATGGCAAGCGCTCGATCCGAAGGAGTTGCTGGGTGCGGACGCCGACCAGTATGTGAAGAACAGGGATACGCTCGACGTCTGGTTCGATTCCGGCTCCACCCACCAGACCGTGCTGCGCGGCTCGCATGCCGAGGAAGCGCGCTTTCCGGCCGACCTGTACCTGGAGGGCTCGGACCAGCATCGCGGCTGGTTCCATTCGTCGCTCTTGGTGTCGTCGATGCTGAACGGCCGCGCCCCCTACGATGCCCTGCTCACGCACGGCTTCGTGGTCGATGGCGAAGGCAAGAAGATGTCGAAGTCGAAAGGCAACGTGGTCGCGCCGCAAAAGGTGTCCGACACGCTGGGCGCCGACATCCTGCGCCTGTGGGTGGCATCCACCGACTATTCGGGCGAGCTGTCGATCTCGGACGAGATCTTGAAGCGCGTCACCGAAGCGTACCGCCGCATCCGCAACACGCTGCGCTTCCTGCTGGCCAACACATCCGACTTCGATCCGGCGCAAGATGCCGTCCCGGTGGCCGATCTGCTGGAAATCGACCGCTACGCCATCGCGCGCATGGCGGAAATGCAGGCGGATATCCTGCAACATTACGACGGTTATGAATTCCATCCGGTAGTCGCCAAGCTGCAGATGTACTGCTCGGAAGACCTGGGCGGGTTCTATCTCGATATCCTGAAGGACCGCCTGTACACCAGCGGCACGACCTCGGCGGCGCGCCGTTCGGCACAGACCGCGATCTGGCATATCACGCAGTCCTTGCTGCGCGTGATGGCGCCGATCCTGTCATTCACCGTCGAGGAAGCCTGGGCAGTGTTCGCCGGCAAGGACGCCTATGCGACCAGCGACGAGACGATTTTCACGCAAACCTATTACGCGTTGCCAGAGGTGACCGACGGCGCGGCCTTGCTGGGCAAATACGCGGCCTTGCGCGAGATCCGTGCCGAGGTGCTGAAGCAACTGGAAGAAGTGCGCATCGCCGGCAAGATCGGCTCGTCGCTGCAGGCGGAAGTCGAGATCAAGGCCGCTGGCGAGAAATTCGATCTGCTGAACAGCCTGGGCGACGATCTGAAGTTCGTGCTGATCACCTCGCAGGCGAAGGTGACGAAAGTCGCCTCCGCCGATCAGGAAGCGGTACTCGTCACGCCGTCGGGCGAGCAGAAATGCGAACGCTGCTGGCACTATCGCGCCGATGTCGGATCGCATGCCGAACATCCAGGCCTTTGCGGACGTTGCGTCAGCAACCTGTTCGGCAATGGTGAAGCGCATCAATTCGCTTGAGCTTGCGCCGTCAATTCCGATGAGAGCCGGAATATCGCGGCGCTGATACATTCACTGGATTCCGGCATTTGCCGGAATGACATCGCAGGATCTGAAAAACATGGCATCCAAAAAGAATCGCTTCTCCTCTTCTCCCAGCGCCGGCATGGCCCCATGGCTGGGCATCGCAGCCATTGTGGTCCTGCTCGACCAAGTTACCAAGATCACGATTACCCGGTTGCTCGCTTACGGCGAATCCTGGCCGGTCACCTCGTTTTTCAATCTGGTCCTGGTGCATAACAAAGGCGCGGCTTTCAGCTTCCTTGCCGCGGAATCGGGCTGGCAGCGCTATCTGTTCACGGCGATCGGCATTGGCGCAGCGCTCTTCATTCTGTTCCTGTTGAAACGCCATGCGGGACAGCGCATGTTCTGCTGGGCTCTGGCGCTGATCCTGGGCGGTGCGCTCGGCAATCTGATCGACCGCTCGCTTTACGGCCACGTGATCGATTTCCTGGATCTGCATTCGCTCAACTGGCATTGGCCCGCCTTCAATGTTGCCGACAGTGCGATCTGCATCGGCGCGGCATTGTTCATCATCGATGAGCTGCGGCGCGTCAATAAGTGACCGGCAAGATTAACCTGCTACACTGGCGCGCGACATTACTTCAGGAGCTTGCATGGATCTCGCCGGCAAGAAAATCGTACTGGGCTTGAGCGGCGGCATCGCCTGTTACAAGGCGGCCGAGCTGACGCGTGCGCTGGCCAGGGCCGGCGCATCGGTGCAAGTCGTGATGACGCAGGCGGCGACGCAATTCATCACGCCGGTCACCATGCAGGCCCTGTCCGGCCGCAGCGTCTACACCGACCAGTGGGATGCGCGGATCGGCAACAACATGGCGCATATTGACCTGACCCGCCACGCCGACGCCATCGTCATCGCACCCTGCTCCGCCGACTTCATGTCCAAGCTGGCGCACGGTGGCTGCGACGATTTGCTGTCGACGCTCTGCCTGGCGCGCCCGGTAAGCATGCCGCTGCTGATCGCGCCGGCGATGAATGTCGAAATGTGGCTGAATCCCGCCACCCAGCGCAATGCCGCGCAGCTCAAGGCGGATCGCATCGGCATCCTGGGCCCGGATGCGGGCGAACAGGCATGCGGCGAGACCGGCATGGGCCGCATGCTGGAGCCGGAGCAGTTGCTGGAAGAAATCATCGCGGTATTCCAGCCGAAAATCCTGGCCGGAAAGCGCATCCTGATTACCGCCGGCCCGACTTTCGAGCCGATCGATCCGGTGCGCGGCATCACCAACCTGTCGTCCGGCAAGATGGGCTATGCCATTGCGCGTGCCGCACGCGAAGCAGGCGCGGAAGTCGTACTGGTGTCCGGCCCGACCGCGCTGCCGACGCCTTGCGGCGTGCATCGCATCAACGTGCATACAGCCGAGCAGATGCATGACGTCGTGATGTCTCAGGCCGGTGCGCAGGATGTTTTCATCGCAGTCGCCGCAGTCGCCGATTGGCGCGTTGCCAATGCCAGCGCGCAGAAGCTGAAAAAAAATGCCGAAGGCGACCTGCCGCAACTCCAGTTCGAGCAAAATCCGGATATTCTCGCCGCGGTCGCGTCGTTGCCGGATCGGCCCTACTGCGTCGGTTTTGCCGCCGAATCCGAAAATCTGCTGCAGTACGGCGAAGCCAAGCGCAGGAAGAAGAACATTCCTCTGCTGGTAGGCAATATCGGCCATCGCACATTCGGCATGGACGACAATGAGCTGGTGCTGTTCGACGAGCACGGCCACACGCCATTGCCGCGCGGGGAAAAACAGCATCTGGCGCGGGAGCTGGTGGCCGAGATTGCCCGGCGGTTATGAATTGGCGTGGCCATCTCCATAGCACCGCGGTGGAATATCGAAAATACTGAAATCCCGTTGCAGAGATACAGAAGCAAATCATCGTAATCCATTTATGAAAACCATCGATATCAAGATTCTCGATCCGCGCATGAAAGAGCAGATGCCGGCCTACGCGACCATCGGCAGTGCCGGCCTGGATCTGCGCGCGTGCATCGATGCGCCGCTGACCATCCAGCCGGGGGAAACCCATCTGGTCCCGACCGGACTGGCGATCCATCTTGCCAATCCCGGCTATGCGGCAATGATCCTGCCGCGCAGCGGCATGGGACACAAGCACGGTATTGTCCTGGGGAACTTAGTCGGGTTGATCGACTCCGATTACCAGGGGCAACTCATGGTCTCGACCTGGAACCGGGGCCATGCCGAATTCACGCTGCAACCAATGGAACGGCTGGCCCAACTGGTCATCGTCCCCGTATTGCAGGTCGGATTCAATATCGTCACCGACTTTGACGCCAGCGAACGCGGTGCGGGGGGGTTTGGCAGCACTGGCAAATAATAGAAGAAAGGGAATTTTATGCACAGCATGCGGCATACCGTCGAATCCTGTCTGAAACCGATTGCCGGCATCGTGCGGTGTGCGCTTCCGGGCGTCATATCGTTGCTGGCTGCATGTGCCACGCAAATCCAGCCCGGCCCGTCTCCCGCACCGGCGCGGCCGGCCATTGCCGCGCCGCCAGTCAGCACCGCCGAACAGGAAGCGCTCCGCACGCTGGTATCCCTGCAGGATCGCCTGTATCGCGTCGGCGCACCGCTGCTTGTCAACAATACCGATTTATGCAAGGGCAATGCCCGTAACCTGCTTGGATTCACCGCCAAGAACAAGTATTCGTATTCAGCCGAATTCATCGAAGCCGCACATCAGGTATTGGGCTTGAATGACCGGCTGCAGGTGATGGGCGTTCTGGCCGGCAGCAGCGCAGCCAAGGCCGGCGTGCGGCTCGGCGATGGTTTGGTCTCGGTCGAGGACAAGCCGCTGCCGCAAGGGCAGAACGCCGAACGCGAGGCGGCGTCGATCCTGGCGCCGCTTGTCAACGGCAAGGCCGGCGTCAAGCTGTCGCTGGAACGGGGCGGGGCAAATCTGGCGCTCAACGTTCCGCTGACGCATGCGTGCGCATTCGCCATCGAACTCGGCAATACCGACCAGGTGAACGCATATGCAGACGGCCATCGCATGATGATCACGCGGGGCATGCTCGATTTCGTCCGTTCGGATGAAGAACTGGCCTACGTGCTGGCCAGGGAAATGGCGCACAATGCATTGGCGCATCCGCAAAAACAGCGCATGAGTGCCACCGTCGGCGGCATCATCGATAATCTGATCCGCATGCATCCCGACCTGAACGGCATGACCGGCATGTCGGGCATCAAGCCCATGCCGCAGGCAATGGATACGGCCGCCGATACGCTGGCGCTCTACATGGCAGCGCGCGCCGGCTACAGCATTGAACAGGCACCGGCATTCTGGCAGAGAATGGCAAGCCAATATCCCGCCGCCACACTGAATGGCTATAACGCAATCCATCCATCGGTCAAGCAGCGCCTGGAGGCTATCAGCAAAACCCTTGCGGCCATCAAGCACAAAAAGGCTGCCGGCAAACCGCTGAGTCCCTGAAGACTGACAAAACACCACCGCAGGCTTTTTCAGCCTGCGGCCCTTCCCGCCTGTCCACTACGTCTTACCGGCTTGCTTCGGCAAAATACCTTGCCCGCACCGGTTCGACAACGCCTGGGCAACCCTGGCGCGCACTGCAGCCGCCGTACATACACCTATATGTATTTTAGAAAAGCCTCGTAAGTATTACGAATTTAGCGTTTTTTTACCTATACTCCAAATATTGATTGTATTTTCCGGCTGGGTGCTGGCTGACCTGCCGTTTCTGCCACATCAATCATACAGCCCGACGCAGGAGCACAAAAACAACAGCGGGGGATTTCCGCGAAAGTCGTGAAATCACGTAAAGCAGACCAGCGATCCGGACATACAGCCGGCATCGTCCGATGAAAATTTCCCTGTTCGAATAAAAATTCCTACAAATATTTTTTGCTTTACAACACATCGGTAATGATAACTGTTATCATTTGCATTCAGAGCTTACCCCCTATTCCATATCCTCATTTCCAAGGAGCTTTCATGTCTCTCAATTCGGTTGCCACTCCAGCCAAATGCCTTTTACTGGCGATCGCCACAGCGTTCGCAGTCACCGCTCATGCGACGGAATATCCGATCGGTTCGCCGCAACAGCGGGCCGGCATGGAAATCGCGGCGGTCTATCTGCAGCCGGTGGTCATGGAACCGGAAGGCATGATGAAAAAAGCCGAGGACTCCGACATCCATATCGAAGCCGACATCAAGGCGCTGGGCGGCAATCCCAACGGATTCGAGGAAGGCGCATGGATTCCGTACCTGGTGGTGAAATTCGAGGTCAGCAAGATCGGCACTTCGCAAAAGGTCGACGGCGAATTCATGCCGATGGTAGCCAACGACGGGCCGCATTATGGGGACAACATCAAGCTGTTCGGGCCGGGCAAATACCACGTCAAATACACGATCCTGCCGCCCTCTGCAAACCCGCACGCCCACTTCGGCCGCCATACCGACCGCCTGACCGGCGTGCGCCCCTGGTTCAAGCCGTTCGACGTGGAATATGACTTCACCTACGCGGGCATCGGCAAGAAAGGCGGGTATTGAGCCATGTTTTCCCGCCCTTCCCTGAAGCCGCTGGCCGCCGCAATCGCCCTGATCTGCGCCGCCGGCAATACTGCCGCAGCCGCCCCCTCCGAGAAGGATCTGGTGCGCATGGTGCAGCAACTCAACCAGCGCATGGAAAAACTGGAACAGCGCAATGCCGAACTCGAACGGGAATTGCAGAATAGCCGAGCGCAGCCGCCTGCCGCGAGCGCTACCGAACAACGCATCCAGAAGCTGGAAGAGCAGCAGGCGCGCGTGGCCCAAAGCCTGGAAGCCGATACGCTGAGCGAAAACGAGCCGGAACTGACCGCGCGTCTCAAGGCGGTTGAAATGCAGACAAGCAGCATGCAGGGCGCGGCCCGCAAGGTGGAGGCATTCGACGGCATTAGCGCCGGCCTCAGCCTGACCACGGTTGCGCAAAAGCCGTTCGGCGTCGCGGACAGCGCCAGCCAGCTCAACTATCGCGGCGATGCCTTCGTCAGCCTGCCGCTGGCGCCGGTCGGCAATATCGAGCACAGGGTATTCGCGCAATTTCGCCTGGGTCAAGGCGCGGGGCTAAACGGCCTGAACCTGTTTGCAAAACCGAATGCAACCGCCTTCCAGCTGGAAGGCGGCCTGCGCCCGGACGATTCGGTTGCAGTGCTGGCCCAAGCCTGGTATCAGGCCGATATCCCGCTGCCGTTTGGCGGCTACAAGCCAAACTCGAAGCAAATGCTGGAAGTCAATTTCGGCAAGATGGACCCGTTCATCTTCTTCGACCAGAATGCCGCCGCCGGCGATGAAACCCGGCAGTTCCTGAATGCGGCATTCGTGCACAACCCTCTGCTGGATGCCGGCGGCGATATCGGGGTAGACGCCAACGGCTTCACGCCCGGCTTGCGCCTGTCCTACTACAACGCCAGCCGCAAACCGGAGGCATGGCGCCTGTCGCTTGGCATTTTCGGCGCTGGCGAGAAGGGTGCGAATTACCAGCGTACCCTGGCCAAGCCGCTGGTCATGTTGCAAGCCGAAACCGAGCAGCGCCTGTTCGGCGGGCTGGCCGGCACCTATCGCATGTATGCCTGGCGCAATGCGCAGGCCAGTAATTTCGATGCTGGCGTGAGCGAACCAGAGCGCCATAGCGGCTGGGGCATCTCGGCCGATCAGCGCGTCGGCGATGGCGTCACGCTGTTCGGCCGCTACGGACACCAGATGCAAGGTCATGTGGCATTCGACCGCGCCTTGACCATGGGCGCGGAATTGAACGGTGCATACTGGAATCGCGGCGGCGACAGCATCGGACTGGCGGCCGGCCTGCTCAAGACCAGCCGGGATTACCGCAATTATGCAAATCTTGCCGCCAATGAGCGGGTCGGCGAGCTGTATTACCGCTATAGCATCAACAAGCAATTCGAGCTGTCGCCCAGCTTCCAGTACATCGGCAATCCGGGCGGCGATGGCAGCGCCGATGCGATCAGGATTCTCGGCCTGCGGGCGCAAATCACTTATTGAGGTTCCTCATGACAATCTCCATCCGCTCTTCCCTCGCCGGCCTGATTGCAGCGCTGGCCTTCATGGCGACGCCTCTGTTCGCTGCCGATATGCCGTCCTTCAATCTGGTTATCCGCGATGGACATTTCATTCCTGAAAACCTGGAAGTGCCGGCCAACACCAAGTTCCGGCTGCTGATCAAGAATGAAGGACCGGGTGCGGAAGAATTCGAGAGCGCCGACCTGCAAAAGGAAAAAGTGCTTGCGCCCGGCGCATCGAGTTTTCTGATTTTCCAGCCGCTCAAGCCGGGGACATACAAGTTCTTCGGCGAATTTCATCCGAAAACCGCACAGGGACGCATGGTTGCGAAGTAACTTTTTCCTGCGTAGCAACATTAACCACAGACTGAGGCAAGCGCATGGCACGCATTATTCCACTGGCGATCGAACCTGGTATCCGGCAACCATCCAGCGCCGGTCTGCTGGCCAGAATCGGCCATGCGATGCAGCGTCATCGACGTGTCATTCTCGGCATGCAATGGACAGTCGTGCTGTTTTACCTGTTTTTGCTGATCGTGCCGGCATTCATGCCGATCCCGTCGGAAGACGCGCATCTCTACGATAATCTGCGCTTGTTTGCGCAATTCCTGTTCTGGGGCATCTGGTGGCCCTTCGTCATGCTCAGCACCATGCTGCTCGGGCGCGTCTGGTGCGGAGTGTTCTGCCCGGAGGGTGCAATGACCGAATTCGCCAGTCGCCACGGACTGGGGCGCGCGATTCCGCGCTGGATTCGCTGGAGCGGCTGGCCTTTCATCGCCTTCGTCTGCACGACTGTTTACGGCCAGCTGGTCAGTGTCTATGAATACCCGGAAGCAGCCTTGCTGGTGCTGGGCGGCTCATCGGTGGCCGCAGTCGCCGTCGGCCTGGTATATGGCAAAGGCTCGCGCGTCTGGTGCCGTTACCTGTGTCCGGCCAACGGCGTGTTTGGCCTGCTCGCCAAAATCGCGCCGGTCCACTTCCGCGTCAACGAAGAAGCCTGGAAACGCCATGCCGGACGGCAGCCGATGGTGAACTGCGCACCGCTGATCGATATCAAGCACATGAAAAGCGCCTCCGCCTGTCACTCGTGCGGCCGTTGCAGCGATTATCGCGGCGCGGTGCAACTCGCGGCGCGTTCACCCGCACAGGAAATCCTTGCCAGCCGCAACCAGGATGTCAAAACGGAAGAAGCGCTGACGCTGATGGTGGGTGTCATGGGAATCGCAACCGCAGCCTTCTTGTGGTCGTCCAGCGCCTGGTTCGTGCAATTGAAAACCGCGGCGGCAAACTGGCTGATCGACCGCGATGCATTTTTGCTGTTGCAGGATAACGCGCCTTGGTGGCTGCTTACGCACTACCCGGCAGCACATGACGTATTCAGCTGGCTCGACGGGCTCTGCATCCTGGCTTACGTGCTCGGCGGCGGCGGTGCGCTCGGTGTAGCGCTGCTGACGGCAGTGCGTGCGGCGGCGCGCGTGGCTGGCAATCCGCAGCTATCGTGGCAGCGCCTGTCGCTGGCGCTGGTGCCGCTGGCCGGCATGGGAATTTTCCTCGGGTTGTCGATGCTGACCCTGTCGCACCTGAAAGCGGAACGGATCGCGCTGGACTGGGTGCCGGACGTGCGCATTATTCTCATGATCCTCGGCACCGGTTTCTCGGCCTGGCTCGGCTGGAAATTGCTGGTGCCGAAACCATCGTTGCGTCGACTACTGGCTTTCGCCATCTATGCATTGCCGCTGGCGCTGATCGACGCCATCTGGTTAGCCAGCTTTTTTGGCTGACGCAAACAGCTTCGGCCCACGCTCCGGGGCGCATCGGTCGCCCCATGACAGGGACCGGCGGACAATGCATTTCGGCAATGGCGCGCAAACCTTGATCAATGTCGGATGTCAACCGTGATGTGGGCCGTACCATACTTCCAGCGATGAATCATCGTCCACACGGGCGAATCGGATCGTCTGCGCGGCAGGTGCAAGCGTTGCGATCCGGTTCAGCGTTTGACATCGTCAAGTTCGCGCACTGGAGAATCCGTCATGAACCCATCAGCCCGCCCGGCCATTCTCGGTTTGATCGGAAACACGCCCCTCATCGAAGTCACCCGTCTCGATACCGGCTGCTGCCGCCTGTTCCTGAAGCTTGAATCGTGCAATCCCGGCGGCTCCATCAAGGACCGCATCGGTCTCGCGATGATCGAAGCAGCCGAGCAGGAAGGCCGCCTGCAGCCCGGCGGCACCGTGGTCGAGGCTACCGCCGGCAATACCGGTCTCGGTCTCGCACTGGTGGCGCAGGCGAAGAATTATCACGTCGTACTGGTCGTGCCCGACAAGATGTCGACCGAAAAAATCCTGCATCTGAAAGCGCTCGGCGCCGATATTCATATCACGCGTTCGGATGTCGGAAAGGGACACCCCGCGTATTACCAGGACTATGCAGCGCGACTCGCGCGCACGTTGCCGGGAGCGGTTTATATCGATCAATTCAACAACCCCAATAATCCACTTGCGCATGAACGCACCACCGGACCCGAGATCTGGGCGCAGACCGGCCATGAACTCGATACGATCGTGTGCGGTGTCGGCTCGTCCGGGACGCTGACCGGCCTGACACGGTTCTTCCGCACCGTGCAACCCGAACTGGAATTTGTACTGGCCGACCCGGAAGGATCGATCCTGGCCGAGTACGTCAAAACCGGCAAGATATCCGAGACCAGCGGCGCCTGGGCCGTGGAGGGTATCGGCGAAGATTTCGTACCTGCCATTGCCGACCTGTCCGGTGTCGGGCATGCGTACAGCATCAGCGACGAGGAAAGCTTTCGTACCGCGCGCGAGCTGGTGCGCACCGAGGGCATTCTGGGTGGCTCGTCGACCGGTACGTTGCTGGCCGCCGCGCTGCGCTATTGCCGCGAGCAGACAGCGCCGAAACGCGTGGTCACGTTTGTCTGCGACACCGGCACGCGCTATCTGTCGAAGATGTATAACGACAACTGGATGATCGATCAGGGATTGCTCAAGCGCACATCGTTCGGCGACCTGCGCGACATCATCGGACGCAGGTTTGAAGAGGGCAGCGTCATCAGCGTGACCCCGGACGATACGCTGGTCACGGCGTTCAGCCGTATGCGCAATGCCGACATCTCGCAACTGCCGGTGATCGACAGCGAGTCCATCGTCGGCATCATCGACGAGTCGGACCTGCTGCTGAAGGTCACCGCCGACGCGGCCCACTTCAAGGCGCCGGTGCGCACCACCATGACGGGTGCCATTGAAACGCTGTCGCCGCATGCCGGCCTGCACGCATTGCGCGAAATCCTCGATCGCGGCCTGGTGGCGATCATCGCCGATGACGACCATTTTTATGGCTTGATCACGCGCTTCGATCTTCTCAACCATTTGCGCAGGACCTTATCATGAACCAATCGGTTAGTACCACCCATGCACCGACTGGCGGCGACAGTGGACACGGCAAGAAGCCGCGTACCCATTTTGCGACACGCGTGATCCATGCCGGCCAGTCGCCCGACCCCTCCACCGGCGCCATCATGCCGCCGATCTATGCCACCTCGACCTATGTGCAGCAAAGCCCCGGCGTGCATAAAGGACTTGATTACGGCCGCTCGCATAATCCGACGCGCTGGGCGCTGGAGCGCTGCGTCGCCGACCTGGAAAGCGGCGCGCAAGCCTTCGCCTTCGCATCGGGGCTGGCGGCCATCGCCACCGTGCTGGAGCTGGTCGACGCCGGCGCGCACATCGTCGCCGGCGATGATCTGTACGGCGGAACCTATCGCCTGTTCGAACGCGTGCGCAAGCGCAGTGCCGGGCTGTCGTTCAGCTTCATCGATCTGGCCGACCCGCAAAAGCTGATCGCCGCATTGCGCCCCGACACCCGCATGGTGTGGGTAGAAACGCCTACCAACCCCATGCTGAAGCTGGCCGACCTGCAGGCCATCGGCGACATCTGCCGCCAGCGCGGCGTGATCGCGGTCGCCGACAATACCTTTGCCAGCCCGCGCGTGCAGCGCCCGCTCGAATCCGGATTCGACATCGTGGTGCATTCGATGACCAAATATCTGAACGGCCATTCCGACATCATCGGCGGCATCGCCGTCGCCGGCAAGGAAGCGCGCCAGAGGCAATGGTGCGAGCAGCTTGCCTTCCTGCAGAATGCGGTAGGCGCAATCGCCGGGCCGTTCGACAGCTTTCTTGCGCTACGCGGCATCAAGACCCTGGCGCTGCGGGTCGAACGGCATTGCGAAAACGCACTCGAACTTGCGCACTGGCTGGAAAGCCAGCCTGAAGTGGCGCGCGTCCACTACCCCGGTTTGCGTTCGCATCCCCAGCATGAACTGGCACGCAGGCAGATGGATGGATTCGGCGGCATCATTTCAATGGAACTGAAGGCCGACCTGGCCGGCACGCGACGCTTCCTGGAACGTTGCGAGATTTTTTCCCTGGCGGAAAGCCTGGGCGGCGTCGAAAGCCTGATCGAACATCCCGCCATCATGACGCATGCCACTATTCCCGCCGTGCAGCGGGCTGCGCTGGGCATCGGCGATTCACTGGTGCGATTATCGGTCGGCGTCGAAGATATTGAGGATCTGAAGAGCGATTTACGCCATGCGCTGGATGGGACGGCAGCGGTCAGCCCATGAATAACGACAGTACAATTATCGTCCAGGTCGCCCCCGCCAGCAGCAATGCGAGAAATACCGCCGCACTGCCGAAGTCCTTGGCGTTCTTCGACAGCGGATGCCGCTCCAGCGATACGCGATCGACCGCCGCTTCGATCGCAGAATTGAGCAGTTCGACGATCAGCAGCAGGATCAGCACGCCGATCAGCGCCAGCTTCTGCAATGCCGGGACCGGCAGCAGCAAGGCAATGACAGTCGCAGGAACCGCCAGCATCAATTCCTGGCGAAAGGCGTGCTCTGTCTTCCAGGCGGATCGCAAGCCATCCATGGAATAGAAAAAAGCAGCGAAAATCCTGTCCACGCCGCTTTTGCTCTTGAATTCGCTGGTTCGCGACTGTTCGTTATCGCTCATGCCGCTTTAGCGCTGCCGTTGCTGGTATTGTTCAAGGAAAGTCTTGCCGGACGGCGCGGGCATCTCGCGATTATCGCTCCAGCCGTGCACGAACGGCAGTGTCGAAATCGATTTCCTGCGGCCGCCCATCAGCTTCAGCACCCGCACGCCGATCCTGGTCGCCAATCGGTACAATCGCGGTCGTTTTGCGAAATATGCCCAGACCGCGAATCCGGCGTACTCCACGCCCGGCCGCAATTGCGCCTCGAACTGTTTTTCGCGCAGCTTGCGCAGCAAATCGGGTAGGGGAATCTTGACCGGACAGACCACATGGCATTCTCCGCACAAGGTGGATGCCTGGGGCAGATCAAGCGCGTTTTCCAGGCCGACATAGGCAGGCGTGAGCACGCTGCCCATCGGCCCCGGATAGACCCAGCCATAACTGTGGCCGCCGATCTTCTGGTACACCGGACAATGGTTCATGCAGGCGCCGCAGCGGATACAGCGCAGCATGTCCTCGAATTCGGTGCCGACCAGGCCGCTGCGCCCGCCATCGACCAGCACGAAATACATATGCTCCGGACCATCCTGCTCGCCTTTCGCGCGCGGGCCGGTCAGCAGGGAAAAATAATTGGAAATCGACTGGCCGGTTGCCGAGCGCGGCAGCAGGCGCATCACGGTTGCAAGGTCTTCCAGCGTCGGCAGCACCTTTTCGATGCCGGTGACGACGACATGCACCTTGGGCGGCAGAATGGTGCACATGCCCTCGTTGCCTTCGTTAGTGACGATCGCGACCGAACCGGTTTCGGCAATCACGAAGTTGCCGCCGGTGATGCCCATGTCGGCTGACAGGAATTGCGGCCGCAGCACTTCGCGCGCTTCGCGCGTCATGGCCGGGATGTCGGTCAGGCGCGGCCTGTTATGCACGCGGGCGAACAAGTCGGAAATCTCTTCCTTGTCCTTGTGCACTACCGGCGCGATGATGTGCGACGGCGCTTCATTGCCGTTGATCTGCAGGATGTATTCGCCGAGGTCGGTTTCGATCGGCTGAATGCCGGCCTGTTCCAGCGCGTGGTTCAAGGCCATTTCCTCCGACACCATCGACTTGGTCTTGATGGCTTTTCTGACGCCGTGCTTCTGCGCGATCTCAACCACCAGTCGCGACGCATCTTCAGCGCTTTCCGCATACAGGACGGTCGCTCCGCGCCGCGTTGCTTCCTTCTCGAAGGTCTCCAGCCAGACATCGAGGTTTTCGATTGCGCGCATGCGGCGATCCTTGGCGGCATCGCGCGTGCCTTCGAAATCGTCCAGCTCGGTGATCGCGGAGGCCCGCCCGGTGACAAACTTGGTCGCCAGCTTTTTCAGGTTTTTCTGCAGGCGCTGATCCGCCAGCTTCTGGCCGGCACGCGCCTTGAAGTGCATCGACTGGACTTGCATCAGGCGTCTCCCGCCAGCACTTGCGCTACATGCAGCACGCGCGTCTTGTTGTCGCCGGTGCGGCGCAGGCGGCCTTCAATATTCAGCATGCAGCCCAGATCGCCGAGCACCACCGCATCCGCGCCGCTGTCGTGGATATTGGCGCATTTTTCATCCACGATCGCACCGGAAATATCGCCGTATTTCAGGGAAAACGTGCCGCCGAAGCCGCAGCAGGTGCGACTATCCTTCATCTCGGTCAGGGTAACGCCCGGCGCCTGTTCCAGCAATGCACGCGGCTGTGCGTATACATCGAGTTCGCGCAGGCCGCAGCAAGAATCGTGATACGCGACAGTGCCCTTGAAAGCGCCGTTCTGCGGCGCCGGCAGCCGGTCGAGCTTGATCACCGTGTGCAGGAAATCGGTCAGCTCGTATACGCGCGGCGCCAGCCGCTGCATGCGCGCGCGCAGCGCCGGATCGGCCGAAAACAGGTCGTCGTAATGGGTCTTGATGGTGCCGCCGCAGGAGCCGGAAGGGACCACGACGTAATCGAAGCTTTCAAATTCATCGAGAAATTTCTCGGCCAGGTCGCGCGCCGCGGCGCGATTGCCGCCGCTATAGGCTGGCTGGCCACAGCAGGTTTGCGACGCAGGCACGACCACCTCGCAACCGGCCGCTTCGAGCAGCTTGAGTGTGGAGAACCCGATTTCCGGCCGCATCATGTCGACCAGGCATGTAACAAATAATCCGACGCGCATGGGAGCTTCTTTCTATGCAAGGACAGACGTCATTATGACGCTCTCGCGGGAAATGGGATATTCGACCATGGTGAAATATTTATGCAACATGAAACAAAACTTTTCGCGCATCTTTTTGATTTTTTCACATTATGGTATAAAGAGGATACTGCAATGCATCAATCCCATTATGAAAACTGAACAACCCATAGACAAAGATAGCAAGATAACCATTCAGGTCATCGAGCGCATGATATCGCTGCTCGATACGCTGGCCCGTTATCCTGATCCGGTCAGCCTGAAAGAGTTGTCTGCAGTCACCGGATTGCATCCATCGACTGCACATCGCATCCTGAACGACATGGTGGTCAAGCGCTTTGTCGATCGGGCGGAGGCCGGTTCCTACCGTCTTGGCATGCGCCTGCTGGAACTGGGCAATATCGTGAAAAGCCGCCTGAATGTCCGCGAAGCGGCATTGGATTTCATGCGCGCCCTGCATCGCAAGACGCATCAGACCATCAACCTTTCGGTGCGGCAAGGCGATGAAATCGTGTACATCGATCGCTCGTTTTCCGAGCGCTCCGGCATGCAGGTGGTGCGTGCCATTGGCGGACGCGCTCCGCTGCATCTGACCTCTACCGGCAAACTGTTCCTGTCGGTGGAGGAGCCGAAAGCGGTGCGCGCATATGCAACCCGCACCGGTCTGGCCGGCCATAACAAGAATTCGATTACCGACCTGGCCAAACTGGAGCGCGAACTCAGTTTGGTACGCGCCCACGGCTATGCGCGCGACAATGAAGAACTTGAGCTGGGCGTACGCTGCATGGCGGCGGGCATTCATGACGACACCGGCAAAATGATCGCCGGCCTGTCGATTTCAGCGCCTGCCGATCGCTTGCAGGATGAATGGACCGAAGACTTGGTCAAAACCGCACATCATATTTCCCAGGTACTGGGATATGTTGCCCAGACGCCGGCAACCTGAAGCATGCGTCATTACGATTGATGCAGCGTATTCCCGCTCTTGCAGTAACTCTTTTGCATAGAGAAACGCAATGTGGGCGGGATGCGGCCTTGGCAATCCATCCCCGCCATACTGCGCTTTTCCGGCCTGCCGTCCACGGCTTGATTGCGCGGCTGATCGCAGTATGAATGCATCCCATGCCGCCATGATGAGGACTGGAGGACGGAACCGCTTCCGCCGCTTCTACCGCAGGGGACGATCAGTCCACACACTCGCACGAGTATTTTAAAATAGCGCCGTTTTTATTTGGCATATAACACTATTTTTACCCATACTCCCCTAATCATATGTAAATCATGGGCTGTTCGGCACGCCACCCTCCATACTGCGTCGCAGGGATCTTTTCTGCTTGATGCAATCAGCTTTCTGCCGCCACCGTTACATGCGACGTCAGCTTTTGCGGCTTGGCGACTTCCAGCCATTTGCGAATGCGCCCTGCGTCGGCCAGTCGCGATTGCGTGCCTTTCGAGTCAAGGAACACCATCACGATCGAGCGCCCTTTGATGATCGCCTGCATTACGAGGCAGCGTCCAGCTTCCGTGATATAGCCTGTTTTTTGCAGGCCGATATCCCAGGAGGGATTGATTACCAGATGATTGGAGTTTGCGTATTGCAATATGCCACGGCCGGTATTGACCGCATACCTTGAATCGGTGGAATACTGACGGAGAAGCGGCTGCGCATGAGCGGCAATCACCAGCTTGGCCAGATCGCGTGCGCTGGCGACGTTGCTGCTCGACAGACCGGTTGAATCAACATAATGCGTATCGGCCATGCCAAGCGCCTTGGCTTTGGCATTCATCGCGGCAACAAACGCAGGCAGGCCGCCAGGATAGTTGCGTCCCAGCGCTGAGGCAGCGCGGTTCTCCGAGCTCATCAACGCGATATGCAGCATATTGGCCCGCGTCAGCCGCGAGCCAATGCGCAAGCGCGAGTAACTGTTTCTTTCATGATCGATATCGTCCGTTGTTACCTCGAGCACCTCATCCATATTCTGGTGTGCTTCGATTACCACCATGCCAGTCATCAATTTCGTGATGGAAGCAATCGGCAACGACACGTTTGCATTTTTCTCGAATAGCACTTCCGAGTTCGATTGGTCGAGCACAAGCGCCACATTCGATTTTAGTGCAAGCGGGTCGTGAGTTGCATTCAGGCCAGCCAAGTCACCGACGCTCGATACTGGTAGTGCGGCGGGCAGCGCCGGCGCCGCGACAATGGGTTTTACCCTGGCGCGGCTGGCATGCGCGGCCACCACCTTCTTTGCCGGCTTGGCGCGGGAAGGCGCCGAGGCAGCGACATGCTTTTTCTTGACGGCGTGCTGATGGATCTTCGCTTTTGCCTTGCGCTTGGCAACGGTTTTTCTGGATACACGCTTTTCGGGCGCCGTGGATTCAGTTGTATTTTTCGCAATGACAGCAGGTGCCGAAAAAACCAATAAAAAAAGCGGCAACAGTATGCCAAGCGCGAATTTCAGCATCAGCGGCTCCCTGATTCATGCAGTTTGTTATGAGGTTGCAGTGTAGCAAAATCATGACAATCTGCAAGCAAATTAGAGGCTTAGCCGATGCTGTTAAACAATTTTCTTCAGATGAGATGAAAGGATGTGGATTATTGTAATTACTACGCGCCCAACCTCTTTTGCGCAAAGAGCAACTCTTTAAACGTACCCGATTGTCTGCTCGCAAATGCATGGGCTGGCTTGTGCGTGTTGCCCCGCCTACATGGAAATACTGTCGGCAAGCAGTCCTGGCTATTCAAGGAATGTCGCAAAATTCGATATCGGCTCACGCTGTGTCACCAGGCTGTTCTCAATTTTGCCGTGATCGGCAAAGCCCAGTGCCATGCCGCACACGATCATTTCGTTCGGCGGCAACTGCAGCACATCGGTGAGGATTTTATGAAATTGCGTAAACGCCTGTTGCGGACAGGTATCGAGGTTACGGGCGCGCGCCGCGATCATGATGTTCTGCAAGAATGTGCCGTAGTCCAGCCATGAGCCTTGTTCCATGATCCGGTCGATGGTAAAGATCATGCCGACCGGTGCATCGAAGAACCGGTAATTGCGTCCGTACTGCGCCTGCATTCCGCGCTTGTCTTCACGCGTCAAGCCCAATAGCGCGTACAAATCCCAGCCCAGCTTGCGCCGTCGCTCGATATACGGCGAGGTCCATTCGCGCGGATAGTGATGATATTCCTCGGTATGCTGGCGCGACAGTACCGGGTCGTTATATGCCTTGAGGATTTCATTGGAAAGATGTTCCTTGCTGGCACCGGTCAGCACATAGACTTTCCAAGGCTGCATGTTGGTGCCGGAGGGAGCGCGCGCAGCAACCTGCAGGATGGATTCGATATCCTCGCGCGCCACCGGAGTCGGCAGGAAGGCGCGCACCGCGCGGCGAGAGGTGATGGCAGCATCAACGATTTTCTGCCCTGCCGTATCAATCATGACGGAGCACCTTCAGTCCGGAAAATGAATCGTCTGCAGCAGAGCACGCACCGGCTCGGGCAGCGCGACTGGCTCGCGCGTCGCGCGATCCACATACACATGGACAAAATGGCCTTGCGCGCACGCGACATCCTCTTCTTCCCGGAAGATGCCGACTTCGTAGCGCACGCTGGAATTGCCCAGCCTGGACACGCGGATCCCGGCACTGACACTGTCGGGAAACGCGACCGCCGCAAAATAATTGCATTGCGTTTCAATCACCAGTCCAATTGCCGGGCTGTTTTCGATATCGAGTACGCCATTCCCTATCAGGAACTGGTTAACCGCGGTATCGAACCAGCTGTAATAGACAACATTATTGACATGACCGTAGGCGTCATTGTCCATCCAGCGCGTGGTAATTGCATGGAAATGCCGGTAATCGCTGCGTTGTTTCGGTTCCATTCTCATTATTTCCTCACCACAAAAGCCACTCCCGTCACCGCCAGCGCCATGCCGATCATGCCGGTGATGCTGAATGCTTCGCCAAACATGATCCACGCCATGACCGCCGTGGTTGGTGGGGTCAGATACAACAGGCTTGTCACCTGAGTCGCGGCACTCTTGCGGATCAGCGCGAACAACAGGAAAATCGCGCCAATCGAGAGTGCCAGAACCGACCATAACCACGCACCGATGAAGCGCGGCGTCCATTGCACCGTCTCAAGCGCCAGGTTGAAATGCTCCAACACGAGCGCAAACGGCAACAGTACCGTGCTGGAAGCGGCAAACTGGATAATGGTCCCGGTGCGCAAATCGAACATGGCGCAATTGCGTTTCTGATAGAGCGTTCCGGCCGTCATCGACAGCAAGGCAAAAAGACAGAGTGCAATGCTTTGCCATGATAATCCGGTCAGCGTGATTTTATTCGCAACTACCAGGCCCACACCGCAAAATCCGAGGATCAGCCCCAGCCACTGCCGCCCCCGCACGGATTCTCCCACCAGCGGCGCGGCGAAAGCGGTCAATACAGGTTGCAACCCCACGATCAATGCCGACAAGCCGGCCGGCATGCCAAGCTTGATGGCGCACCAGACACCTGCCAGATATCCTGCCTGCACCAGCACACCCGATACGGCAATATGCCGCATCTGCCCTACAGGCCAAGGCGCCCGCATCAGCACTACCAGTGGCAGCAGCACAGCCAGCACGCCGGCAAAACGCAACAATAGAAAAGTTAACGGCGGCGCATAAGGCAGGCCGAACTTGGCAACAATGAAACCGGTACTCCAGATGATGACGAAGAGAAACGGCATCGCCGAAATCATCAAGTTCTGTAGCGAGGAATGAGTGACAGAAGAATTGGCAGTGGCAGGCATGCGTTTTTGAAGAGAATGTTTAGTCAAGCGAAATGCCTTGCATGGAGACGAGCGCAATACTGTCGCCGGCAAAAGCATAGCCACGGCATCCGGATAGCGATGCCATGACCGCCCGCTATCGTAACCGCAATCAACATTTTGCGTTGGTGCGCAACACCCGGCATAGGCGATCAGGTATGGCAGGCTCGGTGCCGGTCATTTTCAATCGTCCAAGCCTGCATTCTTCATGAAAAGAAATTTGCAACCAGATAATGAATTATTCAACAACAATTGAATTACTTGCAGGAATTAAAAAAGAATTATTTGCTGCACCGCAGTAAATAATTCTTGACATAACTTATTTAACCCATAAAATCAACGTTGTTGCACCGCACAAATAAAGTGTATACCGAATTCCCAGCAGATCTCACCAAGGAGCGGACCATGTTTTCAATCACCGAGCAATTTTCAGCTGCAAGCAAAGCAAATCTTGAATCGCAGTTTGCCATGTTTGCCTCATTGACCAGCAAGGCATTTGAAGGCGCAGAAAAAATCATCAATTTGCATCTCAACGCTGTCCGCGCTTCTCTGGAAGAGTCCAATGCCGCGGCGAAACAGCTGTTGGCAGCAAAAGACCTGAATGAATTCTTCGTCTTGAGTGCAGCCCAGGCGCAGCCGAATGCCGAAAAAGCGCTTTCCTATAGCCGTCACCTGGCAGGTATCGCATCGGCTACACAAGCCGAATTCGCCAAAACGGCTGAAGAGCAGATTGCCGAAAACAATCGCAAGGTAGTGTCATTGGTCGATGAAGTCGCCAAGAATGCACCGGCAGGCTCGGAAACCGTTATCGCTTTCGTTAAATCTGCCATTGGCAATGCCAACGCCGGTTACGAGCAATTGAGCAAAGGCGCCAAGCAAGCGGCGGAAACACTGGAAGCGAATATGAACACGACCGCCAATCAATTCGCTCAAGCAACAGCCAAAACCACTGCCAAAGCCACACCCGGCAAGTAATCCTGTCAGAAAGGAGAGTGTCTGCGGCGTTCACCCTTTCCTTTATCACGAAAATTGTCCTGGATACCCCGGCCTGGCCGGGGCATTTGTTCAGTCAGCTCTTCACCACATTCATGTGATCGATCAAGCGATCGAGACGCGCTGCCGCAGACTGCTCGGCAACGGCTGGCAAAGCGCACAGGCGCAGCAGTTGCACATCGTGTGCGATCCTTTTCTGCCCACTTCCCAAAGACGATTGCAAAACCTCGACTTGCAGTTGCAGGCGCTGGCGGGACAGTTCCGGCGGGCTGTCAATGCCCAGCAGGATTTCGCAACGCAGCAGTTCCTGCAACAAGACCGGGCGATTTGTTTCAAGCTGGACTGCATATTTCCGATCGCCGGCTTGCAGCGCCTTCCATACCGCACTGAAGCGCGCCTGCATCGCGCGTTCAATGTCGCCCGGCAATGCAGAAAAAGCCTCCCAACTGCTTTGCGATTGTTGCAATGCGTCGGCACCAATTTCCTGTTCGCCATGCACCGCCGTTTCCAGGATGCGACATAAGCGTACTTTGTTGCGCAACAGTTGGCGATCGCTCTGCATTGCTTCTTGCCGGGACGCATTCAGACGCTGTTGCAAGGCATTTACTGCCGCTGTGTAGCGCGCTTCGATGCGCTGCTCGGAGGCGCGCGGTACCTGGCCGATACGTTCCCATTCATTTTTTGCTTCACGCAGTGTCTTGAGGATAGCCGCATCCGGCAGATTCACTGCGTTTTCCAGGGTCGCGCTCAATGCCTCCTTCGCCAGCAGATGCTGCCGGCGATCGGCATCCGCTGCAACCGCGAATTCCTTGCGCTTTGCAAAAACGGCATCGCATGCGTTGCGGAACCGTTGCCACAACGCCTGCTCATCCTTGCGGTTCAGCGGCATGGCTTTAGAGTACGCCTGCCAGCGCTCCTGTTGCGCACGCAACAGCTCCAGTGCCGCGCGGTCGTTTGGCACGATCTCTTCAACCGCAGCGATAAGCGCCTCGCGTCGCTTGATTTCAATCTCGCGCTGATGCGCGAGCGGAGCGGACAAAGCTTCCATTACAATGGCAAACTCTGCATCCAGCTGTTTTTTCTGCTTGCGCTCAATCGGTCCCAGCCGATGCCAGGCTTGACGCATCCGCATGCAGAAATTACCTGCCTCCTTCCAGTCGACCGTTGCTGCATTCTTTTCCGCACCATGCGATGCTGCAATGAACGCCGAGCATTCCGCGATCAAGGAGCGAGCAGCCTCGAGGTTGTGATGCCGTTCTTCGGCCTGTTTCCTGAAATGCGCGGCAGCCGGTGCATACGCTTCGGTGCAGTCTGCATCGAAGCGCTCCCACAATTCCTTGCTTGCCGGACCAGCCGAAGCGTCAAGCGATTTCCAGTGCTCGCGCAAGGCGCTCACCTTTTTCGCCAGCTCCGGCGCAGCCAGCATTTGGGTCGGCAAGGATTGCACCGCTTTCAACAACTCATCGCGCGACACATTGCCCCCCCAGCGTGCCCATCCATGCAGACGGCCCAGCTCGGCGCGTATCTTGGCCAGGCGCGCAGCTTGTCCCCCGTCGAGGCGCTCCGCCTTGACATCCATTGCGCGCAGCGTTTTATCGTGGCCGGCCGCCGCCTGCAATGCCCCTTCCTGCAACGCCGTTTCCATGGCGTCGAGAATCTCGGCAATATCCGGGCCATTTTTTTGTGTCTGCGCATGCACCGCGCTTGTTTCCGGCTTGTGCAATGCAGTGATTCGTTGCAGCATCACATGAAACCGTATTTCAAGCGATACAGCGCTATCCTCTGGCAATGCTGGAAGCGCATGCCACTCCTGCTTCAATTCCCTGATGTCGAGCGCAGCCGGATCGCTGGCTTCCCAACGCTCCAGCATGTCCCTGCGCTGGCCAAGAGCATCCTCGTATTGCGCCAGAAAAGCCAGACGCTGCTCGACGCAGCCATGCAATTGCGCAAACTCGACCGTCAAATGCCTGGGTAGCGAAGCCGCCTCAGGGGATACCTGCCACTGCGTCATTGCCTTCGCAGCTTGTTCCGCCATCTCGGCAAAACGGGTGTAAGGCGCCGTATTTTCATCGTCAAGAAGCATGCGTAATCGCGCAAGCATGTCCAGCATCGCATGCTGCAAATCGGTTTGCGCTGCAAGCCGCTCGCGCAACGTCGAGCGGACCTGATCAAAAACATGCTGCAACGCAGGATGCTGCAAATCAATTGCCAGCCATGCGCGATCCAGTTCGGCAACCTGATTCGGCATGAGCCGCGATTCGTGCATCAGCCGCCGTGCATGCTCGATGCATTGCAGTGCTTCCTGCTCGGAATTTTCCTGTCGCTTCAGCACATCCAGTCGGGATTGCATCAATTTGACGACCCGGCGATCGGTGTCGCGCATTGCTTGCAGTACCCGCTCCATCGGCAGCCGCGATTGCACCATGCTGGCCGCTTTCAGCCGTGCATCGGCAAACTGGCACTGCAAAATGAATTCGACGGCAGCTGGCTCATCGCCATCCAGCGCCTCCGCCTGCACGAGCGCTGACTGCCTGGCCGCTACTTGCTGCGCCTTGCTGTCGGAAACCGGTGTTTGGGCCAGTTGCGGAATGGATGCGGATTTGCCGGCTGAACGCTTGAAAATGAAATCGAACATGTTGTACGCAAAATTTTATTGAAAACACATCATGAAAAGCCGTGCCAGGCGGCTGCAGCCCATATTTTTTGACCTACCTGCCGCAAACCGGCCGACAGGCCGGACATGTTACCTGTACGAAGGCCTACACCATGCCTCATGGCACTCTTTACCCTTGCCAGCCGAAAAAACCATTACTTTTACTTGCCGCGTTCTCAGTGGAGACTGGTATTGTCGGGCGTCCCTTGCCCCGACGAGACAGCAATCGCAGTGCCAATGCCTGCCTTACGATAACTTTCCAACGTCGTCAGGCAATAATACTGAAACCAGAGTCCGGTAAATATAAAGACCAGCACGTACAGCCAGATCGAGACGGCTGCCAATACAGGGAAAAAAATGACCGATAATGCGCCGCCCAGCCACAGCAAGGTCGGCGCCGTACCCATGACGCCGGCAATCGAACCGATGATCAGCAACGGCCAGCGATGAATACGCAGAATCGCCTTGCGCTCACGAGCATCGGCATGATCAGCCAATGCGTCATACGCCATCACTCGATATGTCAGCCATCCCCACAAGGTCGGCTGCACCAGGAAGCCCAGTGGCGGAATCGCCGCAAGCGGCAAGGTTACCAGCCAGAGCAACAAAAAAACGATGAATGACGAGAATGCGATCCACACGCTACCCCATAGCGACCCGCCGTGACGTCTTTCAAGCGCAGGATACGCGTGGCTGGAAACATGCCGAACGATCACTGGCATGGCCAGTACGCCAATGAATATCAGCGCCGTCACAATCATGAGCGGCAACAGCACCCACATGGCAATCAGAGGCACAATTACGGCCTTGATCGCCCCCAGACCCATCCATCCCAATACGCTTCCGGCAATCCGAAAACCGTCATTTTCAACAAAATAAGCCTGCAGCCAGTCGATCATCGGCTGCAAGGCGAACCATAGTATGACGGCCCAGATCACGACTGACAAAAAGAAAGGCATCAGGGTCAGCAGCAGCATGCGGTAATGCAATTGCGACAAGAGCGCGCGGCCGAACGATTGCAGCAGTGGACGCATCAGAAGAAAGGAATGAAATGATGAAGCATGAAAGCCATTGAATCAAATTGGAGCAACGCATCATTCTACCGTGCGGCAAGTCGGTTATACGCGCAAGTGCTGGAGACATTACCGGAATTCCCATGCTGCCTGCTACAATTTCGCCCGTTAACAATCAAACCGCAAAGGAAGAATATGTCCACCATCATGACCGCCTCCGGATTACAGTACGAAGATATCACCATCGGCAGTGGCGACGAAGCCAAATCCGGCGCATATGTAACAGTGCATTACACGGGCTGGCTGCAAAATTCGGATGGTAGCGCCGGTCAGAAATTTGATTCAAGCAAGGATCGCAATGACCCGTTCGAGTTTCCTCTAGGCGCAGGCCATGTGATCAAAGGCTGGGATGAGGGCGTCAAAGGGATGAAAATCGGCGGCGTGCGCAAACTGATCGTCCCGTCATCGCTGGGTTATGGCGCTCGCGGCGCGGGCGGAGTGATTCCGCCAAATGCGACATTGATTTTTGAAGTGGAACTTCTGGGCGTTTAACCAATATGCAATTCATGTTTTCCAGGAAATATTTTTGCTGCATTTGTGCAGCCGCATGGATATCAAGCGGCTGCACCGTGGTATCCGTTGCCACAACCGCAGTATCTGCCGGCGCAACTGTGGTGGGAGTCGGTGTATCGGCGGGCACCGCCGTGGTTGGCGCCACCGCCACTGTTGCGAAGGGTGTTGTCGGCGGCGGTAGTTGAAAAGCCGTCAATTTTAAGCAGATTTGAGCAGATAGATAATCGCACATCGATGATTGTGATCGAGGCAGCGAATCATCGGCTTTTCCAGGCATCCGGTTTACTGTTCTTTGAGCGAGTACTTGACACCCCCAACTGATCCATCCGGAGAAAACCATGACCCTGCAAAAACAGTTTGATCAAGCTGTGGCCGATTCCAGGAATTTGCCGGAGCGTCCGGACAACATGACGCTGTTGAAAATCTATGCCCTGTACAAACAGGCGAGCACGGGTGATGCTGAAGGCGAGCGTCCAGGGTTTACTGATATGGTTGGACGTGTAAAGTGGGATGCGTGGAAGGCGCTGAAAGGCACATCCAGGGAAGATGCAATGCGACAGTACATCGATCTGATCACGGAATTACAAGGCTGACGACAACGCCCAAGACCCGCGCCACGGCTTGCGGGTGCGATTCAATTCCTGCCGCTGGCTGATGAGTCAACTCTTGGGGCTGAATGCCTTTTTCATGTTTCTGGTCACTTCATCCTCGATTTTTTCCGAGAACGCCTTGAATAGGAGTCCGAGACTGATTTCCAACCGCGCTTCCGTCTCGTAAACCGCCAGCATGCCGGACACACCGCTGCGCTTGAAGACCAGTACGTCGCCTTCCCATTCGGTACTCATGTCGAATTTTTCAGCCATCTTGTCGGCGATTTTTTGCGCTGCTGCCTTGGCCTTTTTATGCGATAGCTTGTGTTTTTGTGTAATGCGAATATCGGCCATTCGCTCATCCTTTTGGTTTAACGTCAGGATTCAACAGGTTCGGCGGATTTTTTCCGGTCAATGCCGCAATCAGATTATCCGCTGCGCAATCGGCCATGGCACGGCGAGTACGCTCGGTCGCACTACCGATATGCGGCGTCAGGACCGCATTCGGCAATGTCAGAAAATCAGGGTGCAGCGCGGGCTCGTTTTCGAATACATCCAGTCCTGCTGCGGCAATACGCTGCGCGCGCAGTGCCGCAATCAATGCGGCATCGTTCACGATACCGCCGCGCGCAATGTTGATCAGCGTCGCAGAAGGCTTCATCAGCGCCAGTTCCGCAGCATCGATGACGTGATGTGATTCAGCCGAATACGGCAGAGCGAGAATCACGTGATCGGCCGTGCGCAATAACGCTTCCTTGCTCACGTACAGTGCCTGGTTTGCACTGCTTTCCTGTTCGACTGCCAGGCGTGATCGATTATGGTAGATCACCTTCATGTTGAAACCCATCGAGCGTCGGGCAATCGCCTGCCCGATCCGCCCCATGCCAATGATGCCGAGTGTCGAACCATGCAGATCGGCACCCAGAAAACCATCGATGCGCCATTTATTCCATTTGCCCGCGCGCAGCCATTGCCCGGCTTCGGTGACCCGGCGTGCGGCAGCCATCAACAACGCCCACGCGAAATCAGCGGTGGTCTCGGTCAGCACGTCCGGTGTATTGGTCACCATGATGCCGGCGGCAGTTGCTGCATCGACATCAATATTATTGTAGCCGACCGCCATGTTGCAAATTGTTTTCAGATGCACGCTGGCACCGATGATCTCAGCTGAAATACGCTCGCTCGGCGTAGCAAACACACCATCCTTGTCGCGCAGTTTCTCGGCCAGTTCCCCGGCGGAAAAAATATGGTCGTCCGGATTGCATTCGATTTCAAAATAGTCCGACAGGCGATCCACAATTTCGGGAAAAATTTCGCGCGTAATCAGTATCCCGGGTTTATCCATCACATTACCCACGAAAAAAAATGAATGTCATTGCGATAAAGATCGGAATCAGCACCATGCATGACCAGGCCATGTAACCAAAAAAAGACGGCATCCTGATGCCGCGTTCTTCTGCAATTGCCTTCACCATCAGATTCGGCGCATTGCCGATATAGCTGTTCGCACCCATGAACACCGATCCGCAGGAGATGGCGGCAAGTGTGGCTGCCAGTGTGGTCATCAGGGTTGCCGGGTCGCCACCAGCGGTATTGAAAAACACGAGGTAAGTCGGCGCATTGTCGAGGAATGACGACAGTATACCGCTCGCCCAGAAATACATCGCATTGTCGGGCTGTCCGTTAGCCTGCGTTACGGCATGGATGATTGGCGCAAATGCGCCAGCGGTCCCGGCCTTGAGCATGGCGATCACCGGAATGATCGTGATGAATATTCCAGCAAACAGCTTTGCCACTTCCTGGATCGGCCCCCACGAAAACTCGTTGCCGCTGCGCGCTGATTGCGGCGTCGCCCAAAGCGATATCAGGACCACGGCAACCAGTGCCCCATCGCGCACCAGATTCTGCAACTCGATTTGCATCCCGAAAACAGGCAGGGTGACGCCCGATTTCCACAGTCCGCTCATTAGCACCAGTCCGATAATCGCCGCAAGAAGAATGAAGTTTATCTTGCCCTCCAACGTTATCGGCATGTCAGGTGTCGGATCGGATCTTGCCGGTCGCTCCTCTTCACGATTGTGATAATAATGCCGATCCAGCAGATAGAACACTGCCAGCAGCATTGCACACAAAAACAGCGTCTCCGGAAAGATGTTCTTGATGGTCCAGAAAAAATCGACGCCTTTCAGGAAACCCAAAAATAGCGGCGGATCGCCCAGCGGTGTCAGTGAACCACCCGCGTTGGCGACCAGGAAAATAAAAAATACGATGATGTGCGCCGCATGCTTGCGATTGTCGTTGGCACGAATCAGCGGCCGGATCATCAGCATTGACGCTCCGGTCGTTCCCATCACGCTGGCCAGGAGTGCGCCCAGCGCCAGCAGGCCGGTATTCAGCGCCGGCGTGCCATGCAGATTGCCACGCACGCAAATTCCGCCCGCGACAACAAAAAGAGCGGTAAGCAGGAAAATGAACGGCATGAATTCGGCGGTAACCGCATGCAGCGCGCCATTCGCCGCAACACCGGTGCCGAGAAAGGCTGCGCACGGCAACAGGTAGGCAAGCGACCAGCCGAATGAAACCTTGCCGAAATGATGATGCCAGAACACCGGTCTTAGCAGCGGCATGAGCGCGATCGACAGTAGCAAGCCTGCAAATGGAATTCCCCACCATACAGACAGTTGACTACCATCCAGCTCCGTTGCGAAGCATAATCCTGGAACGAGCCCGCTCAAGCCAATCAGCAGTTTTGGGTGCAATTACAATCTCCGTTGGTGGGTTTTGAAGAGCCGCTGATAACAATCGACCGACGTTCCGGACATCGTGATCGTGGAGAAACCAGCGATTTCAGACGGCAGGAAACCATGCATGACACATGGCGCAGCTGGCTTTCACTCAGGCATTCAGAACCAGGATTACATGTACGCGATAAGGACCATGAGCGCCAAGTACGATCGTCTGTTCGATATCGCCAGTCCGTGAAGGTCCGGATATGAAACTGGTTGCGCGCGGCAATTCGCCGCATTCTGCACGAACCAGCGCAAATGCATCCTCCATTCCGGCGACGATGCGCGATGCCGGCAGGATTGCGACATGCGTTTCAGGCAGCAGGCTGGCCGATGCATACGTATCCGGGCCGGACAACAGCATCACGCTGCCAGTTTCCGCCACGGCGCAGAAGCTGCCGGTAATCCCGACCAGGTCGTCATTTTCCGGGCGGCGGAAGGCAACCTCCATCCCAGCCTCCGCCCAGGCCAGTTGATCCAGTGTTTTCCAGGCAATTGCTTTTGTGACTACGCTGATGCCATCCAGATAGCGGACAACGGCAGCTGGCACATCTGTCCATTTTGCAACTTCATCAACCGTATCGGACATGCGAATCGCCTGCTCCTTGAAGCGCATCAGCATGTCACTGCCGATTCCGGGTCGCGGTCCGTCAGGATGGCGACGCAGATAATCATGCACCGCCTCGTATTCTGCCGCAGTCGATTGCGCAGGGCGTCCATGTGCCTTGCGAATGCGTTCGAAGATGGCTTGACGTGCGGCGGAAGTATCCATAAGACCTCGGGCTATCTTGTTGAAAACAGGAATCGAGTGTAGCCGAACTTGTTCTCTTTTGATATTTGTACTGCCTGATTTAATTTCAGATGACAGGCGCAAATAATTCACCCATCAATATTTATTTATGCATTGCAGATGATTGACACGGGCTTGTCAGCCATTGGCATGGTCTTGGCAAGTTGATTCTTGATAGCTGTTACTCAATGAAATTGCAACATGATTAAAAAATGCAGTTAAAATACATCTTAAGCAGAAAATCATGAACAACGCATGAAAGATGCCTCTCTGTTTTGGCATCCGGGCGGAGAGGAACCTGGTGCATTCTTTCATGGATACCCTGGTATTTGCTTATTCGCAATCTGTATAAACCTGGTTTGTTAGAAAGTTTTTTTTACCTTAAAATACAAAGTTTTGCGGCCGGATGTTTGCGCAACGCAGCAATTTTCATTGTGTAATCAGGTTTTCGGCCAGGTTTTAATATAATTTTGACCATTTTCAGATAGGACTGTTATGACCCACGTTGTGACCGAATCCTGCATCCGCTGCCGTTACACCGACTGCGTAGATGTATGCCCGGTAGATTGCTTCCGTGAAGGCCCGAATTTTCTTACCATTGATCCGGATGAATGCATCGATTGTGCCGTATGCGTTGCCGAATGCCCGGTCAATGCGATTTATGCAGAAGAAGATGTCCCGGCCGATCAGCAGCAATTCATCAAGTTAAATGCCGAATTGGCTCGCAACTGGCCGTCCATCACGAAAACAAAGAGTCCTTTGCCCGAGGCAGAGGAATGGAAAGACACCAAGGACAAGCTTCCGTACTTGCAGCGTTAAGCACCAAAAGCAGTCGAATACCATCCATACTCTTCCATTCTTCGCATGCATTGCAAAAGGAAGAGTGATGGATGTCGTAGCCAAAATTCAGCCGTATGATGAAAGTCATGCGTGCGGGCATCGATAATGCGGATGCCCGGCAAGCTCAGCTATACCTGAAATGAAACACCCAATCAATAGCCTTCGTATGGAACCTACCCCCCCCTTCAGCACTGCAAATACATCACCCGGCAAGAATCCGATTGAAGCCGACGCGGTGATTATTGGCGCGGGCCCGGTTGGCCTTTTTCAGGTTTTCGAACTTGGGCTTCTGGAAATCAAGGCACATGTAATTGATTCGTTGCCCATTATCGGTGGCCAATGCGTCGAATTGTATCCGGACAAACCGATTTACGATATTCCCGCCATTCCGGTATGCACTGGACAAGAGCTGACAGACAACTTGCTCAAGCAGATTCAGCCATTCGAGCCCACCTTTCACATGAACCAGGAAGTCACGGTAGTGGAACGTCGCGACGATGGTCGTTTCAATGTTGAAACCTCGCTTGGCGTGCGATTTATTACCAAGACGATCTTCATCGCTGCCGGCGTCGGATCATTCCAGCCGCGCACGCTCAAGGTTGATGGCCTCGAACAGTTTGAAGATTCACAATTGTTTTACCGGGTAAAAGATCCTGCCCGGTTTTATGGAAAGAACCTGGTTATCTGCGGCGGCGGCGATTCCGCGCTGGATTGGGCGCTCGATCTGGCCGGCAAGGCAGAATCGATTATTCTGGTACATCGTCGTGAAGAGTTTCGCGCAGCGCCGGCGTCTGTCGCAAAAATCAAGGAGCTGTGCGACAACTATGAAATGCAATTGCTGATCGGCCAGGTAACCGGATTTGAAGCAAAAGACAATCAATTGTCTGAAGTCAAGGTAACCGGTGCGGACGGCGTAACACGTCGCCTGCCGCTGGATATGCTACTTGTTTTCTTTGGCTTGTCTCCAAAGCTCGGTCCGATTGCCGAATGGGGACTGGATATCGAACGCAAGCAGCTTAAGGTGATGAGCACCGAAAAATTTGAAACCAACGTACCGGGAATTTTTGCGATTGGCGATATCAATACCTATCCAGGCAAGAAAAAGCTGATCCTGTCAGGCTTCCATGAGGCGGCCCTGGCTGCATTTGGCGCTGCACCGTATATTTTTCCTGAAAAGAAAATCCACATGCAGTACACCACAACATCGCCCAAACTGCACAAGGTTCTCGGCGTGGAAACCCCGGTTTTTGACTGACGCTCAACATCTACCCTCAATAAAAAACGCTTATCGGTAACGATACCAGTAGGCGTTTTATCCAGGACAGCGCATACGTGGAATGTCATTCCACTGTTGCGCAGCCAGTCGCACATTGCATGAAAGGCGCTCAAGCCTTGACGTTGCCAAATACTATCCTGCAATAAAATTACAATTATGCCGGGCATGGTTTATGCATTAGTATTTAATGCAAGCAGCATTATTTAAAGGCATTCATTCACTGCATTTGGTCACCTATATTGTCCTCTCCATGCCGCTTTTAAGCGTTATTTAAGAATGTAAGGGTAAATCAATTAATACATGAGAGCACTCAGAGAAAAGCAAATTTTCAAATGCCATAATGAAAGTACGTCAAATATTGTTATTTTTCTGAATACTAATTATGCTAAGGTAAAGAAGTTGATTTGCAGCAGGTAAAGGTAACCTTTTAAAGGTAAAAAAAACTAGTCGCCTTAAAAACCACTCATTTATAAATATTTTTAAAAATTGTAGTTGATGCATTGCGGCAACAACGATTTGGCTAGACAATCGTTGGGTACTGGTGTTACGACAAAGAGGCCATCATGCTGTACCAATTCCATGAGTTAAACCGCACGTTTCTTAATCCACTGATACAGTGGGCGGAAGCATCATCCAAGCTATTTACCAATCCGGTTTCACCGCTTGCTCATGCTCCTTTTGCACAGCGTATTGCTGCAGGATACGAATTGATTTTCCGATTGGGCAAGGATTATGAAAAACCGGCATTTGGGATTGAATTCACGCTGATCGAAGGCAAGTCTGTTCGCATCATTGAAGGAGTAGCCGAAAAACGGCCATTCTGTACATTGATCCATTTCAGAAAAGACTTGAGCGAAAAGAAAAGCGCAGAATTGAACCAGCCAAAAGTGTTGCTGGTAGCGCCTTTGTCGGGCCATCATTCGACATTATTGCGAGATACCGTTCGCAGTTTGCTGCCAGGCCATGATGTATATATTACCGACTGGATCGATGCGCGCATGGTGCCGATTGAAGATGGAGCATTCCATTTACATGATTATATTTATTATGTTCAGGATTTCATCCGTTTGCTAGGGCCGGATGTCCATGTCGTTTCCGTATGTCAGCCGACGGTTCCGGTGCTGGCGGCAATTTCGCTGATGGCGAGCGAGAACGACCCGAAATTGCCGAAAACGATGACCATGATGGGTGGCCCGATCGATCCGCGCAAGTCGCCAACGCAAGTCAATGACCTGGCTACCAAAAAACCTTTTTCATGGTTCGAGGACAAGGTGATCTATAGCGTGCCGCCGAATTACCCGGGTTTCGGTCGCAAAGTGTATCCTGGCTTCCTGCAGCATGCAGGGTTCGTTGCGATGAATCCTGGGCGTCATGCGCAGAGCCATTGGGATTTTTACATGCATTTGCGCGAGGGCGACAATGAGTCGGCCGAAGAGCATCGCAAGTTTTACAATGAATACAATGCGGTGCTTGATATGCCGGCCGAGTATTATCTGGAAACGATCAAAACCGTATTCCAGGAATTCCGCCTGCCGCTGGGCACATGGGAGGTGGAAGGCAAGCTGGTTCGACCACAGGATATCAAGACCGTCGCCCTGTTTACCATCGAAGGCGAACTTGATGACATCTCCGGTTCCGGCCAGACCCAGGCAGCGCATGATTTGTGCTCATCGATTCCGAAGGCAAAAAAACAGCATTTCACGGCGGCGAAATGCGGCCACTATGGCATTTTTTCAGGACGTCGCTGGCGCGAGACCATTTCTCCGAAAATCGGTGAATTCATCAAGGCGCACGCCTGACCCGGACGCCTGGCATTGCCCACAAGCCGTTCACTATCGAGGTGAACGGCTTTTTTGCTTTAATCCCTCCTGAAATCGGACGCCGATCTGGTGAAAAATTCGGGTTGGACTGATAATTCTGCTTTTCCTTGCCGATTTCCGCCGTGTCCTCTCCTGTATCCACATCACTCGCCGACCAGATCGAAAACTTGCTGCCACAGACGCAGTGTACAAAATGCGGCTTTCCAGCCTGCCGGCCCTACGCGGAGGCGATCGCCAATGGCATGGCCAGCTACAATCAGTGCCCGCCCGGCGGTGCAGAAGGCGTCGCCCGGCTTGCACATTTGCTGGGTAAGCCGGTGATTCCCCTGAATCCGGAAAACGGCATGGAGCGGGTCCGCCCCCTCGCCGTGATCGACGAACTGCGCTGCATCGGCTGTACCTTGTGCACGCAGGCCTGCCCGGTCGATGCCATTGTCGGCGCCGCCAAGCAGATGCACACGATTCTGCCGGACCTCTGCACCGGTTGCGATTTATGCGTTGCCCCATGTCCGGTCGATTGCATTTTCCTGGTGGATGTCACGCCCGGCAAAACCGGCTGGGCCGCCTGGTCGCAGCAACAGGCCGATGCAGCGCGCGAGCGCCATGATTTCCGCAACTTCCGCCTGCAACGCGAGCGGGAGGAAAACGAGGCACGGCTCGCGGCGAAAGCGGCGGAAAAACGGAAGACGGCACAAGCCGAATCCACCCTGGCACCGGAACAGCAGGCCGAACAGGCGCGCAAGAAAGCGATCATTCAGGCAGCGATGGAGCGCGCCCGGCTGAAAAAGGAGCAGGCCGCGCACAAGGAAGAACAATGACTCCGACCCAATGCCATGAATTATTCGCACGGCTGCGCGCAGCCAATCCGCATCCGACCACCGAGCTGGAATACACCACGCCATTCGAACTGCTGATCGCCGTCATCCTGTCCGCACAGGCAACCGATGTATCGGTTAACAAGGCGACACGCCGGCTGTATCCGGTCGCCAATACGCCGGAAGCGGTTCTTGCACTGGGCGTCGATGGCCTGTCGCCCTACCTTCAGAGTATCGGCCTGTACCGTACCAAAGCCAAAAACGTGATTGAAACCTGCCGCATACTACTGGCCGAACACGGCGGCGAAGTGCCGCGATCACGCGAAGCATTGGAAGCATTGCCCGGCGTCGGTCGCAAGACCGCCAATGTGGTACTGAATACCGCATTCGGCGAGGCCGCCATCGCGGTCGACACGCACATCTTCCGCGTTTGCAACCGCACCGGTCTTGCGCCTGGAAAAAACGTCGTGGAAGTGGAGAAAACCCTGATGCGCGTCGTGCCCGAAGAATTCCGGCACGACGCGCATCATTGGCTGATACTGCATGGGCGGTACACCTGCATCGCCCGTACGCCGCGCTGCTGGAATTGCATGATCGCCGACCTGTGCGAATATCCGCAGAAAACGCCCTTGCCTGCCAAAGGGGTGTAACGCCACAATCGGTACCATCCTTCGACCGCATTGCATTCCTTCTGGCGTGTTTGCTAGTCTGACCGGTGCGTGGCGAGCCGCATCCCGGTCAGGAGTGACATGTTCCCGCTCAGGCGATGGTGCAGGCTTCCTCGAACGGCAGGCGCGGCAAGCGCGGGCGCACCTTGTCGGGATTGCCGTAGCCGATGCTGCAGACGAAATTCGCCTTGACCGACGTGCCGGCAAAAAATGCGGCATTGAGCTTGTCCGCATCGAAACCCGACATCGGTCCGCAATCCAGCCCGAGCGCGCGCGCGGCGACGATCAGATAGGCGCCCTGCAGCGACGAATTGCGAAAAGCAGTGTCATCGATCGATGGCTGATTCCCGGCGAACCAGGCGCGCGCATCGGCGTGCGGAAACAGCGTCGGCAACTTCTCGTAGAATTCCATGTCCATGCCGATGATGGCAGTCACCGGCGCCTTGCCGGTCTTGGAGGCATTGGCGGGCGACATGCACGCCACCAGCTTTTCCTTGGCTTCCGGCGACTTGACGAACACAATGCGTGCGGGGCAGCAATTGACCGAGGTCGGCCCCATCTTCATCAGGTCGTAAAGCTGGTGCAATTGCTGGTCGCTTACCGGCTTGTCAAGCCACCCGTTCTGGGTGCGGGCAGTGCGGAACAGGGTATCGAGGGCTGCGTCGTTCAACATGGAATTTCCGTATTTGTGATGGGTTAATGGCCGGGCAAATGGTTTGCGCATCCACGCTACGTACAGGATGCGAAACGGCCCCGCCATGTTACCGAATCTGCCACGCATTGTCTGCACAGGACGTACAATTACGAATTGCCGCCGGCGCACTTATTGATCCGGCACGATGCAGTCTTGATGTCATCGTGGCCTGTTCTCACTCTCTCCCTCCGGAAGAGGGTTGGAAAAGGGATCCGGTTCCAATCCTGTTCGTTCCGGATCCATATTTCACGGTTGATGCCATGTTTACCCCTTCCCAGCACGATGTGCGCCGCTTCTTCTGCGAAACCTATCGCAAGTACCGCGCCAATGAAATTCTCACGCCGCTCGAGGCAATTGCCCGCGACTGGATCATGCAGCATCCGGAATATGCGGAGTCGCTCGGCGATGTCGAGGCTGCACTTGCCGCCGACTACTCGGTCGAACAGGCACGCAGCAATCCCTTCCTGCATTTGTCGATGCATCTGTCGATTGCCGAACAGATCGCGGTCGATCAGCCGCCCGGCATTCGCGCGGCATTCCTGTCGCTGGCGCAGCGCCTGGATTCCGAGCATGAGGCGCAGCACCAGATCATGGAATGCCTGGGGCAGATGATCTGGAACTCGCAGCGCAGCGGCCTGCCGCCGGATGGCGCCGCGTATCTTGAATGCGTGAAAAAGCGTTGAAAGTGACGGCATGGAGCGGCTTGCGGCTGCTTTTCCAGCCTGCGGCACAACCCTGCAGCTATTTATATACTATATGCTGTATTTTTAAATAGCCGCAATTTCATTGCGCATATTGGCACTTTTATTCTTATACTCCCGTAAAAAACGGATTTTGGCGAATCCCATTTTCGAATCCCATGCAGGCGCAAATATAAAAAAACCGCGGATCGCCGCGGCTTTTTGCATCATGGAGTGACGCTTATTTACGCAGCACCAGCGACCCCGGCAGGCTGTGCAGATACGCCGCGATGTTCTGGATATCCTGTTTCGATAGCGGCTTGGCTTGCCCGTTCATGATGGCATTGCTGCGGCCGTTGAGGACGTCGGCGCCGCGCTGATAGGCGATCAGCGCATGCGCCAGGTAATCCTGATGCTGGCCGGCCAGCTTCGGATAGGTGGGATCGATCGGTGTGTTGAAATCCTTGCCATGGCAGGCAGCGCAGCCGAATTTTTCGACAGCGGCCTTGCCGGCATCGGCGCTGCCTCCCGCCCAAGCCTGGAAGGAGGCCGCTGAACAGAGCACAGCCAGCACGCAGGCAATATGTTTTTTCATGTTGCGCCCCTCCCTTATTTTTTCTGTGCGTAATAGGCCGCCACATCGGCGATATCCTGATCCGACAGGCTGGCCGCGATGCCGCGCATGGAGGGATGCTTGCGATCGCCCTTCCGATACGCCTTGAGCGCGCTTTCAAGGTATTTAGCCGATTGGCCGCCGATCAGCGGCACCTGATAGACCTCCGGGAAGCTGGACTTGTAGCCGGGAATGCCATGGCAACCGTTGCATGTTGGAACCCTGGTTTCAGCCGCCTTGGCGTTGCCAACGACATCCGCCGCTGCGGCAACGCCGGCAATGCCCCCCAAGATTAAAAGCGCGAATAGTTTTTTCATGGTTGCAGAGGATGAGTGACTCAAAACCACATGAGGCCAGGCGTTTCGGCAGCGCATTAGTACAATGCAACTTTCTTTTGCCCGGCACGGAACCTGTGCAATCTTACATGAATAGTTACTTTTGATTCATGCGGGATATCAACACGCTCGCATTTGCCGGTTGCATCCGGTATCAGCCTCCCGCCTGCTTGCGCCGCTTTTCTTCCGTTGCGGCCTCTTCATCCGGAACCGACATCGTCATCACCTCCGTTTCCGGCCGTGCGGGCAACAGAAACCAGCGTGGCGAGGTTGCCATCGCCCTTGCCATCGTCCGAAATACGATTTTCCTGATGCGCGCTGGCACGTCGCGCGCCATCAGCGCTAGCGATAGCGCGCAGGCAAATGCCACGCCGATATTCAGCAAGGGAACGATCATGACGCCGCCCAGTGCGAGCCAGAATGCAGGCAATGCGAACACCTGCCAATCGAGGCTGGCCGTCGCAGCGGCCAATGTTGCCGCCGCCAGGGTGGCATGCCGGATATCGAACGGCAAACCGAAAAATTCGGCGATCACCGGCGTCATGCCGAGCAGGACCGCAAGCGACAGATTGCCGGCGATGCTGGCGATATGCCTCTCCAGCCACCTTGCAAGACGCTCCGCACGCGCCGTCCCGAGCGCGAATGCCAGGCGCCGGTGATGCGTCAACGCAGCGCGCAACTGGCGCAGCGCAAACCAGTTGTCGGCCATTCCGGCCGCCATGCCCGCCATCCACAGCAGCACGCCGGTAACTGCGGCAAAAACCGGCGTCAGGCCGGCAATCGAGAGCCCGTTCAGGCTGGCATGGGCTTTTTGCGGCGACATCACCGGCGCCCCCGCTAGCATGAAGATTGCCAGCGACAAGGCCACCATGGTGGGCACCACCGCAACCAGGTTTCCCAACACCGCGGCAGCTTGCGAACGCAGCAGGATGGCAGCTTCCGCCAGCAAGGCGCGCAGGCCATCCGCGGTGTACAGCGCGCCCATCTTCGAGGCCAGCGCCGGGGCGGTGACGGCGGGCTGCTTGGCTGCCAGCACGCCGCCCATGGCGGAAATGGCGATAAAGCCGATGGCGTAGTTCATCGAAATGAACGCGCCCTCAAAAAAACGGGCAAGGCCGGCGCCGGTCAGGGCCAGTTTGCCAAGCATGGTCAGCGCCGCAATGATGCCGCCAATGCATGCCGCCGCCAGTAGCGTACGATAACCGGCGCCATCGCGCGCAATCAGGCCTTCGCCCCGATCCGCATTGCGCTCCACCATCCTGCGCGCCGACAATGAAAAACTGTTCCGGATCAAGCCGCGCACCGATGAGCGATGATGGCAGGAGACTGCCAGATCGCGCACCAGATCCCGCACTCGATCCACACTCTGGCCGGCATGCAGCGCTTCGCGCAAGTCGATCAGGCGCACCATCCGGCTCAATTGCGCGCGCATCCGCTCAATCCGGTACACCAGCCCGATCGACACGCCGAATTCATCCAGATGCGCATAAATGCGGTCGGTTTGCGCCTGGCACACTGCAATCAGCATGCGCACGCTGCGCAATGCCGCGGCATCGGAGTAACCGGCCGCCAAATATTTTTCCAGCTCGCGCTGCAATGCCATGAAAGGCGTTGCCTGCAGTGGCATCCGCGGTTCCAGGCGCTGCCGGAAAGCCGGACTGATCCCGACTGCCAAAATGGTGGTCGACAGATACAGCAGCGCTTCATCGATTTGGCGATGGCAGGCATGCGCGATCGCGTCATCCGCGCACAATCGCCACAGGCGTTCCATGGTCTCCTGGTCCAGCCCGAGCAGCCAGTCCGCATCGGCCGGCTTGGGAAACAGCGCGGCAAATAAAGTCGACAGATCCGACTGCACAGGCGGGCCGGGCAGCAGGCGCTTGAAAATGCGCTCGACCAGCTCGCTGAAAAATGCCGGCTCATGCGGCAGCCCGGTGGTGCTGAACACTTCCGGCCCCACCGCTTCGCGCAAGGTTTTCTGCAATGTGGTGCGCACCACGCGCCGGACTTCCCGATGCGCATCCAGCCATTCCAGCAGCAGGTGCACGCGCTGGCGCGGCGCCGGATGCGCCGCATCCTGTTCCGGCATGATTGCCTGCGGCTCGCAACGCACCCATTCAACGGTATCGATCATCCATCGGGCCCGCTCGTTCCAGCTGGCAAATGGATTGGCGCGGCGCATCAGTGTTGCAATGTGGGATACGGACTGTAATTGACGCGCATCATGCTGCGCCCCATCGCGGCGGAATCTGCGCCAGACAGCCCAGATTCGCAACAGAAAAATTTTCATTGGAATTGCCTACCCTAAAAAAGAGTTGCATCAGCTGCAGAGGCCGGCAGAAATGCCCTGTTCTGCTACCTTTGGCACTTATCGCTTATACTGGAATTTAATTTCTTCTTGATGACACAAGTGACAAAGACATGCGACAAGATACACGTTTCGAAGGTTCCCAAAATTACGTTGCCACCAACGATCTGAAACTGGCCGTCAATGCTGCATTGACGTTGCAGCGGCCGCTGCTGATCAAGGGCGAACCAGGCACGGGAAAAACCATGCTGGCCGAAGAAGTGGCTGCGGCACTGGACATGCCGCTGCTGCAGTGGCACATCAAATCCACCACCAAGGCACAGCAGGGCCTGTATGAATACGATGCCGTATCGCGGCTGCGCGACTCGCAGCTGGGTGACGAGCGCGTCAAGGACATCCATAACTACATCGTGAAAGGCGTGCTGTGGCAGGCGTTTACCGCCGAGCAGCAAGTCGTGCTGCTGATTGATGAAATCGACAAGGCGGACATCGAGTTTCCGAACGACCTGCTGCGCGAACTCGATCGCATGGAATTTTATGTGTACGAAACACGCGAAATGGTGAAGGCAATGCATCGTCCGCTGGTCATCATCACGTCGAACAATGAAAAGGAATTGCCGGACGCTTTCCTGCGCCGCTGTTTCTTCCACTACATCCGTTTTCCGGACAAGGACACGATGCAGCAGATCGTGGACGTGCATTTCCCGACCCTGAAAACCGATCTGCTGGCGCAGGCGCTCAAGACATTTTACGAAGTGCGCGAGGTACCCGGCCTGAAAAAGAAACCATCCACGTCGGAATTGCTGGATTGGCTGAAACTGTTGCTGGCAGAGGATATTCCGCCGGAAGCGCTGCACAGCAAGGACGCCAAGACCGTGGTCCCGCCGCTGCACGGCGCATTGCTGAAAAACGAGCAGGACGTGCACCTGTTCGAGCGACTGGTGTTCATGTCCCGCGCCAATCGCTGATCAAGCCGGGTTATTCCGACCATCATGTCGTTCATCGAACCGATCACCCTGCGCGGGCAGCGCGTCACTCTGGAACCGCTCGCCGCCGGGCATCATGCCGGGCTGGCGGATGCAGCGCGGGATGGCGAATTGTGGAAACTGTGGTACACCTCGGTGCCGGAGCCGGAAAACATGCCGGCCGAAATCGAACGCCGGCTGGCGCTGCTGGAAAAAGGATCGATGCTGCCTTTCGCCATCCGCCGCAACGACACCGGCGCGCTGTGCGGCATGACGACCTTCATGAATGTCGATGCCGTACATCGGCATGTGGAAATCGGCTCGACATGGCATGCGCACAGCGCGCAGCGCACCGGCATCAACACGGAAGCCAAGTTGCTGCTGCTGGCGCATGCCTTTGAAACGCTGCGCTGCATCGCGGTCGAATTCCGGACCCATTTCATGAACCACCAATCGCGCGCCGCCATTGCGCGGCTGGGCGCAAAACAGGACGGGATTCTGCGCAATCACCAGCTGCTGCCGGACGGCAGCTATCGCGATACCGTGGTATTTTCGATTATCGAATCGGAATGGCCGACCGTGAAATGCCATTTGCAATTCAAGCTGGACCGTTGAAGATGTTGAGGATATTGCCGTGCTAATCGATTTTTTCTTCACACTGAAAGATGCCCGGATTCCGGTATCGATCAAGGAATTCCTGATTCTGCTGGAAGCCATGCAGAAAAGCGTGATCTCCCCTTCGCTTGACGATTTCTATTTCCTCGCGCGCACTACGATGGTCAAGGACGAGTCGCATTACGACAAGTTCGACAAGGCATTCGGCCTGTACTTCAAGGGCATCGAAGCGGTGTTCGACAAGGCGCCGGAAATTCCGCTCGACTGGCTGATGAAGCGCATGGAGCGCGAGCTGACACCGGAGCAGAAAGCGGCGATCGAGAAATTCGGCTACGACAAGCTGATGGAGCGCCTGCAGGAATTGCTGAAGGAGCAGAAAGAGCGTCATGAAGGCGGCAAGAAATGGATCGGCACCGGCGGCACTTCGCCGTTCGGCAACGGCGGGCAGAACCCGGAAGGCATCCGGATCGGCGGCGAAAGCCGTAACCGCTCCGCCGTCAAGGTCTGGGAGGCGCGCGCCTTTCGCGACTACGATACCGAACGCGAACTCGGCACACGCAACATCAAGGTCGCCTTGCGCCGCCTGCGCAAATTTGCCCGCGAAGGCGCGGAAGACGAACTTGCGCTGGACGACACGATCCATGCTACCGCCAGCAACGCCGGCTATCTGGACATCAAGATGCGGCCGGAGCGCAAGAACAACATCAAGGTATTGATGCTGCTGGACGTCGGCGGCACCATGGACGACCATATCGCGCGCACCGAAGAACTGTTTTCCGCGGCAAAAACGGAATTCAAGAACATGGAGTTTTTCTACTTCCATAACTGCGTGTACGACTATCTGTGGAAGAACAATCACCGCCGTCATGCCGAACGCTTCCCGACTTGGGACATCCTGCGCAAATACACGCCGGATACCAAGCTGATCTTTGTCGGCGATGCAACCATGAGCCCTTATGAAATCCTGCAACCGGGCGGCTCGGTCGAATACAACAACGACGAAGCCGGCGCGGAGTGGCTGCAGCGCTTCACCAATACCTTCCCGAAATTCATCTGGCTCAATCCCGAACCGGAAGGCCTGTGGCAGTATCGGCAGTCGATTTCAGTGATTCGGCAAATCATGAATAACCGGATGTTCCCGGTCACGATCGAAGGACTGGAGCGCGGGATGCGCCTGTTGAGCAAATAGCCGACCGCGGGTACAAAACACCGTGCCCGCACCGCCTGGTTTCCCGAAATCATCATGGCTTGTCCCTCCGTAGCAACATCAGTTTTACGGCCCTGTGGAAGATGGCATTTCAGGGAAAGCGTACATTTTGCAACATGCCGCATGCCATGGCCTGTCTCGATTTTTCATTGGAATACCGGGACTTATGTTTAAATATCCTCCCTCAAGCAACAAGCGCCTATCTGGCACCGTCAATTGAATGGCAACTAGAAAACCCTCCGCATCCGATTACAGCGAGTCGTCGATCCGCGTCCTGAAAGGGCTGGAACCGGTCAAGCAGCGTCCCGGCATGTACACCCGCACGGAAAACCCGCTGCACATCATCCAGGAAGTGATTGACAACGCATCCGACGAAGCGCTCGGCGGGTACTGCAAGACCATCCAGGTCACGCTGAATACCGACGGCAGCGTCAGCATCGAGGATGACGGGCGCGGTATTCCGGTCGGTTTGCACCCGGAAGAAAAAGTCCCGACAGTGGAAATCGTGTTCATGCGCCTGCATGCCGGCGGCAAGTTCGACAAGGGCTCGGGCAGCGCGTATTCCTTCTCCGGCGGCCTGCATGGTGTCGGCGTCTCCGTCACCAACGCGCTTTCCTCGCGTCTGGAAATCGCAGTCTGGCGCGAAGGCGGCCTGCACCAGATGGCATTCGCCGATGGCGATGTGGTGCAAAAACTGAAGTCGCGCCCGATTGCGCGCGACGAGAAAAAATCCGGCACGCGCGTCACGGTGTGGCCGAATCCGAAATATTTCGATTCCGCCGTCATTCCGCAGGTCGAATTGCAGCGCCTGCTGCGTTCCAAGGCCGTGCTGCTGCCGGGCGTCAAGGTATTGCTCACCAATGCCAGGACCGGCGACACCCAGAGCTGGCAATACGACCAGGGCCTGCGCGGTTATCTGGTTGAATCATTGGCGCAGGCATCGCATGCGGACCCGCTGATTCCCCTGTTCGAAGGCGAGCAATACGCAGGCAGCGATGTGGAAGGCTTTGCCGAGGGCGAAGGCGCCGCGTGGGTCATCGCCTGGACCGAGGAAGGCAATGTGGTGCGCGAATCGTATGTGAACCTGATTCCGACCTCGGCCGGCGGCACGCATGAATCCGGCTTGCGCGAAGGCTTGTTCGGGGCAGTGAAGAGTTTCGCCGAAATGCATTCCCTGTTGCCGAAAGGCGTGAAGCTGCTGTCGGAAGACGTATTTGCGCGGGTCTCGTTCGTACTGTCGGCTAAAGTGCTGGACCCGCAATTCCAGGGCCAGATCAAGGAGCGCCTGAATTCGCGCGACGCGGTGCGGCTGGTGTCGAGCTTCACTAGGCCGGCGCTGGAACTGTGGCTGCACCAGCATGTCGACTACGGCAAGAAGCTGGCCGAACTGGTGATCAAGCAGGCGCAATCGCGCTTGCGTTCGGCGCAGAAAATCGAGAAGAAAAAATCATCCGGCGTGGCTGTCCTGCCAGGCAAGCTGACCGACTGCGAATCGAGCGACGTGACGCGCAACGAGCTGTTCCTGGTCGAAGGCGACTCGGCCGGCGGCTCTGCCAAGATGGGGCGAGACAAGGAGTTCCAGGCAATCCTGCCGTTGCGCGGCAAGGTGCTGAATTCCTGGGAAACCGACCGCGACCGCCTGTTTGCCAACAATGAAATCCACGACATCGCGGTGGCCATCGGCGTCGATCCGCACGGCAAGAACGACACGCCGGATCTGAACGGCCTGCGCTATGGCCGCATCTGCATCCTGTCCGATGCGGACGTCGACGGCTCGCACATCCAGGTATTGCTGCTGACGCTGTTCTTCAGGCATTTCCCGCAGCTGATCGAGCGCGGTCATATCTGCATTGCGCGGCCGCCGCTGTACCGGGTCGATGCGCCGGCGCGCGGCAAAAAGCCGGCACAGAAAATCTATGCGCTCGACGACGGCGAACTGACCGCAATCGAAGACAAGCTGCGCAAGGATGGCGTCAAGGAAGGCGGCTGGACGATTTCGCGCTTCAAGGGGCTGGGCGAAATGAATGCGGGCCAACTGTGGGAAACCACGATGAATCCGGATACGCGCCGTTTGCTGCCAGTGGCGTTCAACGATTTCGATATCGACATGTCGGAAGTGCGCTTCAACATGCTGATGGGCAAAGGCGAAGCGGCGGCGCGCCGCAACTGGCTGGAAGAACATGGCAACGAGGCCGAAGCGGATATTTGACTTTCCCTCTCCCCTACCCTCTCTCCCGCCTGCGGGAGAGAGGAAAATTACAGTGCTGAACCACCATGACCGAACAAGCCAACCTGTTTGAAGACACCCCCGCCAACGGCGGCGAATCGCTCACGCTCGCCACCTTCGCCGAACGCGCCTATCTCGATTACGCGATCTCGGTAGTGAAGGGGCGCGCCCTGCCCGATGTCTGCGACGGCCAGAAGCCGGTGCAGCGCCGCATCCTGTTTGCGATGAACGAGCTGGGCTTGAACGCGGCGGCCAAGCCGCGCAAGTCCGCCGCCGTGGTGGGCGACGTCCTCGGCAAGCTGCATCCGCATGGCGACCAGTCGGTGTATGACGCGCTGGTGCGCATGGCGCAGGATTTTTCGCTGCGCTATCCATTGATCGACGGCCAGGGCAATTTCGGCTCGCGCGACGGCGACGGCGCGGCGGCCATGCGCTACACCGAAGCGCGCCTGACGCCGATCGCCAAGCTGCTGCTGGATGAAATCGGTATGGGCACGGTCGATTTCCAGCCGAATTACGATGGCACGGCGGAAGAGCCGAAGCTGCTGCCGGCACGCCTGCCGATGGTGCTGCTGAATGGCGCTTCCGGCATCGCGGTCGGCATGGCGACCGAAATCCCGTCGCACAATCTGCCGGAAGTGGTGGCGGCGGCCATTGCGCTGATTCGCAATCCGAAACTGTCGCACAGCGAGTTGATGGACTTCATGCCGGGCCCGGATTTTCCGGGCGGTGGACAGATCATCACGCCATCATCGCAAATTGCGGAAATGTACCAGGCCGGGCGCGGTACGCTGAAGGTGCGCGGGCGCTGGAAGATCGAGGAACTGGCGCGCGGCCAGTGGCAGGCGGTCATGACCGAACTGCCCCCCGGCACTTCATCGCAGAAGGTGCTGGAAGAAATCGAAGAACTGACCAATCCCAAGATCAGGCTCGGCAAGAAAACGCTGTCACCGGAACAGTTGAGCCTGAAGCAGACGGTGCTGTCGGTGCTGGATGCAGTGCGCGATGAATCGGGCCGAGAAGCGCCGGTGCGGCTGGTGTTCGAGCCGAAATCGAAGAACCTGGACCAGACCGAATTCATGCACCTGCTGCTGGCGCATACCTCGCTTGAAACCAGCGCATCGATCAATCTGGTGATGATCGGCCGCGATGGGCGGCCGCGCCAGAAGTCATTGGGCGACATCCTGCGCGAATGGATCGATTTCCGTTTCGCCACCATCACGCGCCGCACGCAATTCCGGCTGCAGAAAGTGGACGACCGCATCCATATACTGGAAGGCCGCGAGGCGGTGCTGCTGAATATCGACAAGGTCATCAGGATCATCCGCGAATCGGACGAGCCAAAATCCGCATTGATCAATGCCTTTAAGCTATCGGATCGGCAGGCGGAAGACATCCTGGAAATCCGGTTGCGCCAGTTGGCGCGGCTGGAGGCGATCAAGATCCAGCAGGAATTGGCCGAGCTGCGCAAGGAAAAGACGGGGCTGCACGATCTGCTCGACAATCCGGCCTCGATGAAGCGACTCCTGATCAGGGAAATCGAATCGGACGCGAAGCACTACGGCGATGCGCGCCGCACGCTGATCAAGGCGGCGGAACGCGCCATCGTCGAGCAAAAAGTGATCGATGAAGCGGTGACCGTGGTGGTATCGCAGAAGGGCTGGGTGCGTGCGCGCACCGGCCACGGCCACGACGCGACACAGTTTACATTCAAGGCCGGCGATGCCCTGTACGGCACGTTCGAATGCCGCACGATCGATCATTTACTGGCATTCGGCTCCAACGGCCGGGTGTACTCGGTCAACATTGCCACCCTGCCCGGCGCGCGCGGCGACGGCGTGCCGATCACGACCCTGGTCGAACTCGCCAGCGGCACGCGGCTCGTGCATTATTTTGCCGGCTCGGCCGATACGCCCCTGCTGCTGGCATCGACCGCCGGCTACGGCTTCACCGCAAAAGCCGGCGACATGATCAGCCGCACCAGAGGCGGCAAGGCATTTATCACGCTGGATGAAGGCGATGAGCCCCTGCTGCCGCGCGTGGTGGCCGATACCGCCAGCGCGATCGCCTGCCTGTCGGAAAAAGGGCGGCTGCTGGTGTTCGGCCTGGATGAAATCAAGCCGCTCTCCGGCGGCGGTCGCGGCGTGATCCTGATGGAACTGGAAAAAACTGAAAAACTGCTCGCCGCGCAGCCGATCAGCCAAAGAGGCGTGATCGTGTCGGGGACGGGGCGCGGCGGCAAGGCGCAGGAGGTGGCATTGTCGGCCTCAGGCCTTGTCAATCATATCGGCAAGCGCGCGCGCAAGGGCAAGGCGCTGGAGTCGAAAATCAAGCCTTTTACACTAAGCGCGACGCAGTAATCTTCCGGGTATGCGCAGGCAGCGGGATGCCGCCGCCTGTTAGATCACGATACCTGCCTCTGCTTGCCCAATCAATGCGACGAGCGTGCCGGAATCCGCGCTGATACCTTCGGTCAGCGCGATGAGATGGGGCGGCGTCAGTTCGCGGCTCTGTTCACGCTGATAATCGACCGCGTACAGTGACCAATCCAGCCTGTTCTGGAAAAAATCCTTTCCCTCGGTGCCATCCGGCACGCCCAATGCTGCATTGGTCATGTCAATGACCAGTTGACCGCGCGAATTGGCGGCCAACTGCTGCGTCCAGTAATCCAACCCTTCCGGGTCAGGTTCGCGATTGAAGACATTATTGTAGATGGTCGTGACAAACTGCTGCTGCGTGAGACTGGTGGGATAGATCTCTTTGACGATATCCAGCGAGAAGATGATGTCTGCCACAGCGCTCATGCCGCGTGCGGCGACTTCCTGCGACCAGTAGTCATACCCGCCTGTTTCCGGCGCGCGACGAAATGCGGCAACGTAGATTTGCGCCAGTATTGAATCCATGTCGTTTGATACATCGACCGTTGCGAGGTCCACCAGCGTATCGGAAAATTGGATCTTCTCGACGTTCCGGCATACCGCGACATTGGCGCCACTGGCATCGGCAACGATGCAGGTGTCGGCACGGAGCTTGATGATCTGCATCTGAGCCGATGCTTGTGTCAGAGCCAGCCCGTCTACGCCGTTGCCGCCGAGGAGGATATCCTTGCCCAGCACATCGATAAACGTGTCATTGCCTTCTCCGCCCTCGATAAGGTCATCGCCTTCGGCGCCTGCGAGCATGTCGTTGCCCGCAAAGCCATATAACTTGTTGGCGACGCTGTTTCCGACGATTGTGTCGTCCGCCGAACCGCCCTTCGCGTTTTCGATGATGGTGCCGAAGTTGACGGTAATTTGCCCTGCCGACGAGATCAGCGACGATTCCGACCCGATAAAGCTCCAGTATCCCGGCTCCATGTACAAGGTAATTGCCTGCGACATCGCCGAACCATCGATGGTATCGCTGCCACCGCCGTCCCAAATGAAGTTGGTGCTGTCGGCACTCAGCACATAAGTATTGTCCGTCGTTACGGCTGCACTCGGGCCATACAAATACTGAAGCGCGGCGATATCGAAGGAAGAATAGCGAAGATGGTATTCCTCAGGCCGGTCGGTATAACTCATGACCGACCATTGCGTACTCTCTTCTGCGGAAGGCAGATACGGGCCATCGCCTGTCGTTCCATCAGCGGCAACAGTCGAGAAGGTGTGCTTCAGACCAAGTGCATGCCCGAGTTCGTGAATCAGCGTCAACGCGGCGTATTCACCGTCCTTCGGGCTCAGATTTCCCGAAGTCGTGTTATCGAGCAAAAGATCGTTGCCGACCGCATCGTCATACGGACAATAGGCGTAGCCGGCGGACGCACTTTGGATATTGTTGGCAAATACAATCGTGTTCAGTGCGCTGGCATCGGTACTCTCGACGAATTGCACATCAATGACACTCGATATGTATGTGAGCGCCTGCTGCGCAAAGGCCTTTTGCTGTGCGTTGAAAGCGCTGAATCCAGTGCGGTCTTGCGTGGAAAAATGCGAGGGCGCCGAAGTCGGAAAACAGTAATAAATTGTCTTGCTGCCCCCAAGCAGGGGCAGAAATCCCGGCGCATCGCCGGGCAGCAAAGAATCGATCCAATACGGCAATTGCTGCACACCGCTCGCCCAAGACCAGTTCTCTACATCCGTGTTCGTTTTGTAGAAATCGACATAAATCAAACCACGGTCGGTGCCGCTGCTGTCGTAGATATGCGCATGGTCATCGCGGATGATGTAGTAGTCATTCCCGCTTCCGCCGACCAAGCTGTCATTTCCCGTACCGCCATCCAGCGTATCGGCGCCGGCGCCACCCTGCAAATAATCGTTGCCGTTATCGCCTTGCAGCGAGTCGTTCCCGTCTGCTCCATACAGCTCATTATTACCGGTGCCGCCAACCAGCATACTGCCACCAGCGCTACTGCCCAATACCAGGATATCGTCCCCTGCATCCCCCTGCAGAAGATTGACGCCGGAATTGTCGTACAAGTAATCATTGCCAGAACCGCCGTACAGCGTGTCGTTACCAGTACCGCCGTCGAGCGTATCGTTGCCACCATTGCCGAAAAGCACGTCATTGCCGCCAATGCCGACGAGGTAGTCTTCATCTGCCGTCCCAACAAGGGCGTCTGCCGAGTTTGTACCGGTAATATTCATTTCTACGTTATTTCATGGAATGCTTGCACGGCGAACTTCCAGAAGCGGAGGAACCACGGCAGAGGATCGAGAAGCGGCTCCGAGGCGACGTACTAATATCGTACTTACAATGGAGCAAGTGCTGTTGATGTTACTACATTGAAAGAAATTTTCGCAACTGCGAGATTGCATGGCACTGTTCACAGAGCGGAGAATGTTGCTTTACCGGTTAAGAACCGGTCGCCAACAGAGAGGCTGGAGAAATCGGGATCAGAGTTTGAGGTTTCCCCTCAAATCTGGTGGTTTAGCGGAGTATTGTTGCATATAGCGTAGTGCGGCATGCAATGTAACGCAGGTAAAAATGACTGCTGGTTTGCGCACGAGTTGCCTGGCCAGGGTTATTACCGACAGTACGACCCGCACTTTTCGCGTGCCGCTCTGATAGGGTCGTTCGAGATGACTGGCTCGCGCGGCTTCGCCGGCGAGGCGCAACAGGCAGGAAGCGATTGCCGCAGTCAGCAGCAGCACGCCGATCCGCTGCTTACTCCTGCTGCAGCTGACCCACCGCCCCAAGCCAAAGCGTTCGCTTTTAAGGTTCCAGAACGATTCCTCGATCTGCATGCGCTGCGCATACAGCGTTTTCCATCCCACCCTAGCCGGTTGGCCTGCCGGCCGAGTCATGTCGCGGTTATGGATCCGTCCTGCCCAATACCGCCCCAGTCGGTTCACCAGGTGGAACCAACTGCCGCGCGAACCGGCATCCGTCACGAGAATTGGGATGCAGCCCAAGGGCAACATGGCGGCAAGCTGGCGCAGAAATGCCGCATGCACGTCAGGCGTATTCGATCGCGCCAACGGGGGCACATGTTCGTAGCGCGTGAGGCTGCGCCCGGATAGTGCAAGGGATGCCCGCAGCAGTTGCCAGTGGCGCTCGAGCGTCAAATCCGACCAATCAATGAGACTGCGCGGCATCACAGCCTCGGCCAGATACGGATGCCCCAATGCTTGATAGAGCTGCGGCATCGCGGCATGCATGGCAGGTTCTCCTTCGCGCTTTGACCGCTGCAAAAGAGCGACGATAAACCGGTCGTGCATGCCTTGCGGACTTCCTGGACCTTGCTTACCAGAACCGAAATTTAAGGGAAAACCTCAGGGTCTGATACCAATCTGCACCTATGACGTTACAGTACTAGCGGTCAAGTCAGCCCAGCGGCGCGAGCACAATGAGCGGATGGCGCCGGGTATTTGCGTAAAAGCGTTCCAGGCATCGCAGCAGGCATCGACTATTTGCGCATA
>DATEZO010000183.1:0-6234 GCA_035255485.1 Burkholderiaceae bacterium | reverse complement strand
TTAACCATTTAACCCGCACCGAGCTATTGCTGTCCGACATATCAGGTACGCTCGGGTTCTGCGCGCCGAGCCATTTCACCCGCTTCTTCCAGCAGCACCTCGGCACCAACCCCGGTCGATACCGGCAAGTCGTAAATATATATGGCGGAGGCCGAGACTAGCCGACCTATCGGGCTTTATCTGAGTCAACCAGTTTTAGGGAGTCCCGGATGGGGATCTGGCACCAGCTATGCCGCGCGAGCTGCGTGCACAGGGCTACACCGGCCAGATTCGGTAACTCCAGGACTTCATGCGCCTTTGCTTCCGCGAACCCACTCGCAAGGACGAGTCCGTAGTGCGGTTCGAGACCGTACCCGGCCAGCAGATGCAGTGTGATTTCGCCGGGTTTCCCAACTCCCGACACAACTCGCCACCTACGGTCTTGAGCGCTTCGATGCTCTGGCTGTCCTGTTGGACAGGGATTATCGAATCAAGCAGCTCCGCTCACGGTACTTGAAGAAACATGGAAGAAGTGAAGGTCCTAGTTGCCGCTCGAGGGAAGAGTAAGCGCTTGGCAATCCCATCTTGAATCATCGCGCCGAGATCGGCGAGCATCATGCCCACCTTAAATTGAACTGCCCCCCAAAGCTCAGCCGAGGCGGCACCAGCGGCATAGTGCTGAACTCAAGCAGAAGGCCGTTCAGGCCTGCAGGCATCCGTGCGTGTCGATCGCGGCCTACGCGGTCACGCGGCACTTCAATTCAGATCGGTCCATCTTCGGTCAGCACCGTCTTGGCGCCTTTGCCATCACGCTGGTTGGTCACCGTGGCCGGTTTGGCCACTCCCGGTGCGTAGCCAAGATGGCAATGCATCTCGCTGTTGATCGCCCGTTCGATCAACGTCTTCTTGACGCTCAGCGTGGCAGCGTTAATGGCTTCCGCCGTCACGAAGCCGCTGCCAAACTTCTACAGCACTTCAGCAGGAATGGCAGGCAGGTCTATCGGCTTGGCATTGGGTTTTCTTGGCATACAATCTCCTTGCGAGCATGATATACCTTGAACACGAAATTACAGATACCCCCAGCTGCTGATTCGTTGGTCTAGAAAGGTGAAGAATCACCTCGCTATTCTTCATTTGATCTACGGCGTCATCACTAATCGGTTTATCGGTCTACTGTGATAAGCGCAAAATCTCTCGTACACACAGGAACAACACGCAGCAAGCAAGGTATCTTCCTAAACCTAAGCAGTCAGCGAACAATCAGGTCACTCATCGGCCTTGAACTAGCAATTGTCCTTTTGGAGAAAGTGCATCAATTCGTCCGCCGCTAAGGGCCTGCTGAACAGATATCCTTGCATCTGGTCGCATCCCTGTTCTCGCAAAAACCTGAGCTGGTTGCGTGTTTCAACGCCCTCGGCAATGACATTCATTCGCATCGCATGCGAGAGCGCAATGATTGATCGGACGATCGATGCGTCATCCGCATCCGTCGTAACGTCCTGAACGAACGAGCGGTCAATCTTCAGCGTATCAATCGGAAAGCGTTTGAGATAACTAAGACTTGAATAACCAGTCCCGAAGTCGTCGATCGCCAAGTGGACGCCCATGTGGCTTAGCCGGCGCAATACCGTCGCCGCTATCTCAGGGTCGTCCATCAGCACGCTTTCAGTGATTTCCAGCGATAGATCGGATGGCTCGCAGTGCGTTTCAGCCAGTACTCCTATGATCTTGTCGACGAGATCAGCATGCCGGAACTGGCGCGCCGACAGGTTGACGCTGACACGGATAGGTGGCATCCCAGCAGCGCGCCATGTCGCCTGCTGTGAACACGCTGTGCGCACGGCCCACTCTCCAATTGGTACGATCAATCCATTCTCTTCGGCGATATGGATGAGGTTCGCCGGCGGAATTATTTGATGGCCCTCGCGCTGCCAGCGAATGAGTGCCTCCACACCAATGATCTTCCCTGATGCAATATCGACTTGTGGCTGGTAATGCAATAGGAATTCGTTGCGTTCCAGTGCAAAGCGAAGTGCGCACTTGATTCGCAGGCGGTCCTGTATCCGCGTACACATTTCCTCCGTATAGAACTGCACGTTGTTTCTTCCGAAGTCCTTTGCCCGGTACATTGCGGTATCGGCATTGCGGAGCAGGCTAGCGCTGTCTTGCCCGTCTTTCGGATATACAGCGACACCGATGCTTGCCGATACGAATATTTCCTGCCCGGTGATCCGCATCGGCTGGTACATGGAGTGAAGTATGGCACGCGTAATCGACTCGATATCTGCCTCCTGCGCGACGTCCGCCAGAATTACAACAAACTCATCGCCTCCCAAGCGCGACACCGTGTCGCCGGTGCGCACGGCCGCGCTCAGCCGCCTCGCTACCTCAACGATCACCGTATCGCCCGCCCCATGGCCCAGGCTATCATTGATGTGCTTGAAGCGATCGAGATCCACGAACATGACCGCAAGGCAACGTCTCGCGCGTCGTGCGTAGATAAGCGCATTTGATAAACGGTCTTCGGCTAGAATGCGGTTCGGCAGGCTGGTAAGCGCATCGTGGCTGGCAATGAACGCGAGTTTTTCCTCTGCCTGTTTGCGTTGCGAAATATCTTCAACGGCAAAAATGAAACGAAGTCCTTCTGGATCTTCCCTGAGCGTGGAAACATTTACGCTAACCCAGATATAGTGGCCCCTCTTGTGACGGTAGCACCGCTCATCGCTAACTGCTGAAAGCCCGTCATGCACCATGCTAACTGCGTGCTTGAAAATGTCCTTCAGATCATCGCGATGCACGAACTGCCTGATGTTCATTCGGAGCAATTCTTGCGAGCTGTAGCCTAGAATATTGCATAGCTTTCCATTAACTTTACATATGCGCCCTTCCATGTCGATATGCGCCAAGCCAACTGCAGCCAGATCAAACGTCATCCGGAAGCGCTCCTCGCTTGCCTTGAGCGATGCGTCGACTCGGAGGGGAGCCGTAATGTCGTCAATGAAAAGCGCTAGCGCGGCCGATTCCTCCAGTTTTGTGGGCGCGATACTGACACTGAGATCGCGTTTCCCCCTCCCGACAAGCGAAACTTCAATGACAACATCACGCTTCTCTGCACCGGTTGCAATCGCGTCCCTGACAAGATTCTTCAGCGCCGGCGACGGGATTAATATTTCGAGTGGCGCGTCGGTGGGACAGGCATAATCTGATAACGCGAAAATCCGAGCGGCGGCCGGGTTTAGGCTTCGGATCTCGCCGCTCTTACTAATAATAATTATGCCAGTCGATAGACGGTTGACGATATCACCCGCGTAGTTCTTGTGTTGCGTGGCCATTTCGATGTCATGCCCCTTCAGCTCTTGCTCGCCCACCGTTTTCGTGGAGACCGTCTTCAGCATCTCGCTTGTTACTGTCAGCCGAACCGGAGGGCATTGGCGCAGTACTCCGCCTTGGGAGCCGCTCCGATTTCTGCCGGGACCTCTTGTGTATGTGCGACGATTTTCGGAATTGGACGGGTTGCAGCCGCCGGCGATTTTGAAAAGCGCAGCGACTGCATGGCTTGCATGAGTCCGTCTTCCTGGTAGTAGACTCCACGGGTAGCCATGTGCGGATGGCACATCGCTTCCGAAGGCGAATGTACCGGCGCAAAACTTGCGTCGCCACCTTCGGGCAACGCGCACCACTCTTCGTGTGGTTTGGCCGCAAATAAGCTTGCAATTTGGTGCTTCTGTTCAGATCATTGCATCTGTCTGTTTTGGCTCGAGAAACGAGCATCATTTTCGAGCCCTAGCTTTTCCAACAAAAGACGGTAGAACTTCGGTTCCAGCGCACCGACCGTAATGCAGCGTCCGTCCGCGCAGGGGTAAGCCGCATACATGGGAGATAACGTATCTCGTCGATGATCAGCAGTCTTGATCCGCCCCCGTGGCGAGTGTTGGTTACCAGCAACGTAGGGCGGTGAAAACCTAAGAAATCAGATCACAGTACCTTTATTCAACGACTCATCAAGAGAACGGGTATTGTCTGTGTTCCCTTTGTACCGAAATCCACTTCACTGTCGTGAACTCTTCGAGAGCCCAGGAACCACAGTAACGCCCGAGACCAGAAAACTTCTCACCGCCGAACGGCATATGTGGCTCAACATTCACCGTCTGGTCATTCACATGGATCATCCCAGTTACGATTTCTTTCGCAACTCTCAACCCGCGCTCAAGCGAGCCAGAATGGACGGCTCCGCTTAGTCCAAACTCGCATTCGTTAGCGATTCGAACTGCGTCGTCTTCGCTCTCGAAAGGGATAATAGCCGCCACGGGGCCGAAGATTTCACTTTTCGCAATGCTCATTTCGTTCGTCACGTCTGAAAGCACATAAGGCTCGACAACGTTGCCGACAACCTTGCCCTTGAGAACCAGCCTCGCACCTTCGTCAATGCTTCTATCGACTAAGCCGATCACTCTTTCGATGGCCTTCTTGTTAATCATCGGACCAATGATGGTATCCGGCTCTGCCGGGTCTCCAGCCTTAACTCGAAGAGTCGCTTCCTTGAATTTCTCCACAAACTCGGCATAAATCTTACGGTCGACAAGAAAACGATTAGTCGCAATGCAGATCTGCCCTTGGTGCAGGTACTTACCAAACACCGCGGAGGCAACCGCCTTGTCAATATCGGCGTCGTCTAAAACAATCATTGCGTTATTCCCGCCCAGTTCCAGCGCAACTTTCTTGAGGTTCTTGGCGGAAAGCTCAGCGATCTGCTTACCTGCAGCGGTTGATCCGGTGAACGAAATCACCCGCGGGACGGGGTGCGCGACAAAGTAGTTCCCCACCTCATCGATGTCATAGACCACCACATTAAGAAGGCCCTTGGGCAAGCCGGCGTCTTCAAAGAGTTTTGCGATCATGAGACCACCGGAAATGGGCGTTTGAGTGTCGGCCTTTAGGACAATGCCATTGCCACACGCGATAGCCGGCGCCACGACCCGCATACTAAGATAAAACGGCCAGTTCCAAGGAGTAATTGCGCCAATCACCCCTACCGGGTTTCGGTACACGTGGTTCTCCTTGCCGGGAATGACCGAGGGATGGATTTCCGCCTTCATCAAGAAGGGATATTTTGCAGACTCCCGCAATTCTGCAATCGAAGCCCCAACCTCAATCGTCGCCTTTAACCGGGAGCTGCCGCTCTCTTCAATAAGGGCCGCAATAACTTCTTCCTGGCGCTCCGAGAGAAGCATGGCAGCCTTTTCAAGAAGAGCCGACTTCTCAACTGGAGATACTTTCGACCACTCCAACTGCGCAGCACTAGCTGCCTCGTATGCTTCGGCAATATCCAACTTAGATGCGAGCGTGATTTCAGTCAACACCTCATCGGTGAACTTGTTCGCCACAGTTGCGTAACGTGCGCTCGATCCTTCTTTCCATCCGCCTCCGATCAATTGCTTGTTCCAAGATTTGTACTTTAAAGGAAGTGTTGTTGTCATCAAAGTGTCTCCAGTTATCTTAAAGAAACCGCCGTCGCGGCCTTATATACGTCCCAGTCCACGCTTTGTCCCCGGTAGTAAAGTCATCGCCCGATCCTGTGCTTAGAATGCGGGCGCCTTCCCTCGGACCAGAGTGCCCACTAGGATCGAGAGCAGCAGCAAGTCTACTGCCATGCGCTCGCCAGCACTTTCATTTTCGTCGGAAATTTTGTACCGCTGCGGTCGCCGTAAGAGCGCTAAAAGTAGACCGAACAATCGATGAATTCCTAGCCTGCTCCAAAGGGGGCACTCTCTCTCTCCACGTATTTCGTGCCAAGCAGCTAGTAGAAATCTAGAAAAATCTAATCGTGGTTTCGCCCCTGTATTCCCGGACCGCCGGCATTAGTTATTTAAAGCCTGTTTCTGTCGAAACGTCCGTGGCGGCAGATACTTCAATGCGCTGTGCGGATGCCTCGTATTGTAATGTTCAAACCAGTCATGCAGTTGCCGTATGACTGCCCTGGCGTCTGGGCGCAGTGCCAGGCTGGCATAGTCACGCTTGATGGTCTTCACGAAGCTCTCGGCCATGCCGTTACTCTGCGGGCTATGAACTGGCGTTGTCACCGGCTTGAGTCCCAGGCTACGGGCAAATGAACGGGTTTCGGCAGCGGTATAACAACTGCCGTTATCGGACAGCCATTCGATTTCGGTCGGCGCCGTGCTGTTGGCGCCAAACCGGTATTCGACGGCCTGCATCATCAAGTCTCCAACGAGTCCGGCATCAATACCCTTGGTGGTC
>DATEZO010000182.1:0-11545 GCA_035255485.1 Burkholderiaceae bacterium | reverse complement strand
AGCCAGGCTGGTGCGAAGTCAGCACCCGGTGGTGGAGTAGACACAGTAGCTGGAGAGGCCGTTGGCCCAGTTCGATAGTCAGAATCTGGCGATCATGGAGACGATGGTGGAAACGAGGGCGGCACGTTGATTGGTTCTAGTGACGTTCCTGCCCTTTGATTAGACGGCCGCATTGGCAAACAGCAACCAGCACGCCCTCTGTTGGCCGGTCATCGGCCAAAGCAGACGGTAACCTTCTCCATGAACAATGGCCGATTCGGATAGCTGACCGGCCACTAGCTATTCTTTACCCATCTGTCGAATGAGCAAAGACAGAATTAGAGAAATTCGAGCTTTGACGGGCGAGAGTGTGCCTGTGTCGGGTATTTGGTCCCCTGGCTTCGGTAGGATTCGTCCATTCAGGCAACGGCTGGCTCGCCATACCGTTATGTCCGCGTCTTGGGCCCGCAGAGCGGCCGACTCCAGTTCGTGATGTAGGGTGCCATTACCCGTGGCGGCCAAGACTAGGCCATCAACAGCTTCCGAATTACCTTCAGCCCGCTCACGGATCAGTGCATTAATTAAGGAGGGGTGTGCACCTGCATGACTGGTAAGGATCTCCACTCGTGGCCACGATGCGCACCCCTCCACCAGTTCGGCTAGCCTCGGGTTGTAAGGAACAGCAGCGGATGGCCAAGACCTCACCAATCGAACCTCATGCTCCTCAACATAGCCAATCGGCCCCGCATCTCCCGAGTCGAGGGCATTGACGCGATACGGATGGGCTTTTCTGACATCGTTGGCTCCGTGAATTTCACCCGCGCAGACGACAACGACGCCTGCGGCCCCCGGTTTAGCCGCTACAGTTACGGCATCGAGCAAATTCTGAGGACCATCGGGCGACAAGGCCGTGGCCGGGCGCATAGCACATGTCAGCACAACAGGCTTACTTTGCAGCGCAAGAACTTCGTGGAGGAAAAAGGACGTCTCCTCGATGGTATCCGTACCGTGGGTTATCACAATACCCGCCACGTTGGGCTGTGAGAGCCAATACACACAGCGTTGTGTTAGCTGCTGCCAGACAGCAAAGTCCATGTCCTTGCTATCAAGTTGGGCGACCTGTTCGACGACAAGCTCGTATCCCGGTGGCGCCTTTATCCCGGCCAGCAGGTCATTGACGCCAATCGTTCCTGCGACATAACTGATGTTATCGCCAGCGGCCCCACCGCTACCGGCAATCGTGCCCCCGGTCCCTAGCACCACGATGCGCTGAGCCGCACTATTCGAAATTTCGTCCATCTGTTCTATCTCATTCAGTTATTGCATTTGGCCAACCAGCCGTAAGCACCACAACAGCAGCAAGTATGGCTTGCTTGAGAGCTACTATAGAAAACTTAGAGTTTGTCGTGTTTAATGCTGGAATAATCTTCCATTAAAGAGTACTTAATGATTGAGCTGGACGATATGCGTCTTTTTAGAGCCCTTGGAGCATCGCGATCACTCGCAGCTGCCGCTAGGCTTCTAAATCTCACTCCCCCCGCAGTCACGGTCCGACTACAGCGGCTTGAGGAGCGTTTGGGGGTTCGTCTGGCAGTGCGGGAAGCTCGAGGCATTACGCTGACCAGTGAAGGCCAGCGTTTCCTAGAGGAGGCGACGGAGCTGCTGGAACGAATCGAAGACATCCCCACTCGTGTTTCAGGCGAGCCTGGGAGCGTGAGTGGCAACCTGCGGGTGGTTGCCCCGTTTGGCTTCGGTCGTACACATGTTTCGCCGATCATCCGCGACCTGCATAAGGCGCACCCTAAGCTAGCGATTTCACTCCATTTGTCCGATAGCCCGCTTTCAGATGCCTCCGGAGCTGACGTGGTCGTGTTCATCGGGGACATAAAAGCGTCTTCGTGGGTCGGGCACTATCTGGCTCCGAACGAGCGTTGGCTATGTGCAAGCCCCGCGTTCGCGCAATATCTTGGCAACATCACTCATCCCTCGCAGTTGACGGAGTACGAATGTCTCTGTCTGCGCGAGAATGACGAAGACGTGACACGCTGGCGTTTTATACCCACCGATGCCGATGGAACGAGCGCACGTAAAGCCGTTTCAATTCGGGTTTCGGGTGCGCTATCTTCGAATGATGGCACCGTCATCAGCGACTGGGCCGTTGATGGGCTCGGCATTATCGAGCGCTCGGAGTGGGATGCAGCACGCCTCATCGCCGATGGAAAGCTGGTACGACTCCTTCCCACCTGGCGGCTTACTCCGGCTCCTATCATGGCATTGGTTCCGACGAGACGTGGAGTGTCAGTCCGGCAGCGCCTGTTTCTTAACGCCGCGAAGCGTGCCCTTGACCCTGCGCCATGGCGCCGCTGATCCTGACGTCCAGCCGCGCTTGTGTGACCGTTTGGCACTCGGCCCAGGCTAGTCGCGGTGGACAATGATCGGACGTGGTCAGTTGGCCTGTTCCGGTTGCATCAGCAATGCGCTAAAGCGTTCCATATCGACGTTGCCGCCACTAACCAGGATGCCGACACGTTTCCCCTTGAGCTGATCCCTCATTTGCCGCGCTGCGGCAAAGCCAAGACAGCCGGTCGGCTCGACAACGATCTTCATGCGCGAAGCGTAGAAACGCATGCACTCGATGAGCTCCTTGTCGCTGACGGTGAGTACATCGTCGACATCACGCCGAATAATCGGGAAGGTATAGTTGCCAAGGTGCTGTGTCTGGGCACCATCGGCAATGGTCTTCGGCGTATCGATATGCACAATCGAACCGGATCGGAAGGATTGCTGCCCATCGTTGCCAGCTTCCGGTTCAACGCCGTACAGCATGGTCTTCGGCGACAGCGCACGCGTTGAGAGCGCAGATCCGGACAGTAAGCCCCCGCCGCCCAGGGGTACGAAGAACGCGTCGAGTTCTCCGACTTCATCAAAGAGCTCTGCGGCAGCCGTACCTTGTCCTGCAATAACGTCCGGGTGATCGTAGGGAGGAATCAGGGTAAGTCCATGCTTCTCAGCAAGGTCGCGCCCAATCTGTTCCCGATCCTCCTTGTAGCGATCGTAGATTATGACGTTGCCACCATAGCCCTTTGTCGCTGCCACCTTCGCAGCCGGCGCATCGTGAGGCATAACGATCGTAGCCGGCATGCCAAGCAGTTTTGCCGACAAAGCAATGGCCTGAGCGTGGTTGCCCGATGAGAACGCCACTACGCCAGCGCATCTTTGTTGCTCATCGAAGCGGGATAACGCATTAAATGCCCCACGGAATTTGAACGCCCCCATACGCTGGAAGTTTTCACATTTGAAGAAAATCTCTGCCCCAAACTCTTCATTGACTGTTCGGGAAGTCATGACGGGGGTGCGGTTGGCGTAACCCTTGATGCGACCTGCCGCAGCAGATATGTCATCGAAAGTAGGAAGAGAAAGTGTGCTCATGGATGATTTCACGCGACAGGAAGTTGAAAAACACGACGCACCATAGCCAACGAGATCGTTGCGAACATCTGGCACTTCGCTCAAGTACATTTTGTTTAATGTTACACAATTTGTCAAATTTACGTTTTGGGCCGAATGGCCGCCATTTCTCAAGTGATCTGCAGGAATCCAAGTCACGGCCTAACGTAGGGGAACACTTTCAAATACCAAGCTTGCTACAAAGGTAAAACCAATCATGAACAGGCATTAAATTATGATTAATGTATTGTTCAATTACCATTAAACACAGGGTGACTTTGCTTCTCTATATTGGTGCTCCCTCCTGGGTCCGCTTCAATCGGCTTCCAGGCATGCTCTCAAATCGTTTATAGCAAGGAGCACCTCGATGAGCTTGCAGTCCCTCAACACCCCCGCAGCCTTGATTGATCTAACGCGAATGGCCGGCAACATTAACCGGATGCAACAGCGTTTGAATGAGCTTGGGGTTCGATTCAGACCACATGTGAAAACCACCAAATGTGAGCAGGTTGTCCGCGCTCAGATTGCCGCCGGCGCCCAGGGCATCACGGTATCTACGCTGAAGGAAGCTGAGCAGTTCTTCGTGACTGGCATTCGCGACATCGTTTACGCCGTCGGAATGGCCCCGAACAAGCTTGGTCAGGCGTTGGAACTACGCCAGAAAGGCTGCGAGTTGAAGATCGTCGCCGATAGCGTGGGCTCTGCCGAAGCAATTGTTGCATTTGGCCGTGAACATGGTGAAGTGTTCGAAGTCTGGATCGAGGTCGATGTCGATGGCCATCGCTCCGGCATCGCTCCCGAAGACGATCTGCTCATTGCGGTAGGCAAGGTTTTGGTGGATGGGGGGATGCGACTTGGCGGGGTACTGGCTCATGCTGGTTCAAGCTATGAATACAATACCCATGAGGACCTTGTACGCATCGCCGAACAAGAGCGCTCAGGTAGTGTACGCGCAGCGGAACGTCTCCGGGTCTCCGGGCTGCCGTGTGAAGTGGTAAGCATCGGTTCCACGCCGACCGCTCTTTCTGCAGACTCTCTCGAAGGTGTAACAGAAGTCCGCGCTGGCGTGTACGTGATGTTCGACCTGGTCATGCACAACGTTGGCGTGTGCGAAACCTCGAATATCGCATTGAGCGTGCTGACGACGGTGATTGGTCATCAAGAGGAAAAAGGGTGGGTGATTGTCGATGCAGGTTGGATGGCGATGAGCCGCGATCGGGGCACTCAGCGGCAACAGCATGATTTCGGCTACGGGCTGGTCTGCACCGAGGCGGGAGAGGAGCTGGGCGAGTATTTGATGACTAGCGCAAATCAGGAACATGGCATCATTTCCCGTACGGGTGAGCCTGATCGAGACATCGCACAAAGATTTCCCATTGGGACGCGCCTGCGGATTTTACCCAATCATGCCTGCGCAACCGGTGCGCAGCATCCCATCTATTATGCAGTTGCGGCGGATGAAACCGTCGAGGAGTGGCCACGCTTTTACGGATGGTGAGTCACTGGAACCCGCATAGCGGGCTCTGGAAGCACATGAAAAAAGCGGCTTGTCTAATGGCAAGCCACTTTTGGCACCGATCCAACCTACCAAGGCCAGGCGATTTGCATCCCGATACCTGATTCAAGCGCCCGATCCCGCATCATCTGGGCAACCGTCAGGTCTTGAAGAGCGAGGCCCGTCATGTCAAACACCGTAATATCTTCGCGCAGGCGATTGACCTTCGAAGGATCCGCCAACACGTCCCCCAGCTCGGTACAGGGTGCATCGGACTTCCACTGCATTTCGCCAATCTGGGAGGCCTGCGTCCGATCATCCACAAACAGCCGTGCCCGGTCGAGCATTCCCTCAGGTAGCTCACGCTTGCCCTTCGTATCCGCGCCGACACAATTGATATGCGTCCCGGGCTGAACGGCTGCCTCGCTGAACAGCGGGCCGCGGCCAGGGGTTGCCGTGATGACGATATCACTTGTGGCAACGGCTTCGTTTGCATCCATCGCATGAGAGATTTCGCATTGGTCTCTGAAATAAGACTCGAAACGCTCATCGGCGACGCGACTAGAGGTGAGGTAGCGTACCGACTTGATCCCTGGCATCAGGTGAAGGGCGAAGGTGACCTGAATCCTTGCCTGAACGCCTGTGCCAAACACGCACAGACGCTGGCTGTCAGGGCGAGCGAGCGCTCGAAGTCCAAGCCCGCCGGCAGCACCCGTACGCATGGTGGTGATCGCGTTGCCATCGATAATGCACTGTGGACGGCCGGTTGCCGGGTCAATCAGCATCACGGTGGCTTGGTGAGGTTCTCCGCCGATGCTACGGTTTGATGGCCAAAAGCCAGCAGCCTTGAAACCTAACAGTGATTCGGACTGCACGTCGCCAGCCTTGACTCCAAACACCCCTCCGGTTTTCAGCGACTCCCGAATCACGGGAAATACCCGGCCTTCACGCAATCGGTGCAGCTCAAACGCACGCTCTACCGCTGCCAAAACACTATCAATGTTCAGCAGGCTCTCGGCCGCATGCATGTCGAGAAGAAGTAGTTGGGCATTATTTCGCATCGTTATACACCGTTCCTCGAGAAACACCGAGATGCTGGGCAATGATTTCCATCGAGCGTCGCACCTCAAGATATCCCTCTTCTTTTAAAACTTGCATCAATTCCCTCCGCTGCTCGGTTTTGAGCGATAGGGGGGTCGTCGCGAGGCTAACGGCGAACCGGTCGATACGGTCCCGAATCGCATCCGCGTTGGCCGGATCCAATGACTCCTTTACCGGAGTGCCTCCTGCGCGGCAGAACTGGTCCAGCATGCTCTGGATGCCGCGGAAGAGCGTTACGTCGACATTCAGGCACAGCGCAGCAATGTAATGCCCCTCGGCATCCTTGATCCCGATTGAAGTACTTTTCGCCCTGCGTCCGTCAGAGAACTGGTTAGGGTAGTTCGACAGAATCTGGGGGTAGTTATCGTCTGCGATGCGTGCAAGACCGAGTTCGGTCGCGGGGTCGCCGACGGACCTACCTGAGAGATTGTTGTGGATAGCCAGAATTGCATGCTCTGGCGAGCGCAGGTCATGCACAACCACTTCCGTGAAGGGGGCAAACGTTTCACCAAGGCCATATGCAATCTGCTTAACCGCCTCCAGCAGCGACTCTTGATCCGAGTTGAGCTTACTTTTTGACACATTAAACCTTTCATTCAATGTTGTACTTATTGTACAGAATCTTGGGCGATTGCAGGAAAAAATTGCCTAGGTCACTCACGCATATTGCACCAACTGAACAAAACGTATAACTTTTGACAAACAGTAAAGTTTGTCATTCGGACACTGTCCCCAAGGGGGAGGCCGACTGGAGGCCCCGGTCATCCCTGCTTCCCCTTGCTGTGGTCCACGCCGACAGACTTAACGGTTTTGTTCACCTATTACCAGAACAACTTGAGGAGAAGTCAGAATGGAACACACCCTCCGCGCATACCGTCGATTTTCCCTAGCCGCAATAGGTACCGTGCTCTTGGCATCGGTCTTTGGTGCGGCTCCCTCGATGGCAGCCGACATCGCACAAAGCGCAGTAGCCGCACCTGCGGGACAAAAGGTCACCATGCCTCGCATTATTGTGCTCGCGACTGGCGGGACGATTGCGAGCGTACCTGACTCTCGATCCGCCATTGGCTACAACGCTGGCGGGCTGACTGGCCAGCAATTGTTGGCCGCAGTTCCTGGTCTTGCGAAAATTGCGACGCTGAAGGCTGAGCAAGTCTCCAATGTCGGCTCGCAAGATATGAATGACAAGATCTGGCTCAAACTCGCAGACCGTATCAACCAGATCTTCGATCGCAATGAGGCTGATGGTGTTGTCATTACTCATGGCACCGATACGATGGAAGAAACGGCTTTCTTCCTCCAGAACGTGCTTCATTCTGATAAGCCGGTTGTTCTCGTCGGCTCGATGCGTTCGGGGGGGGCTCTGAGTGCGGATGGCCCTAATAACCTGTACGCGGCGGTTGAAGTCGCAGCAAGTCCACAATCCCGCGGTCGCGGCGCCATGGTCGTGTTGAACGACACGATTCACGCTCCACGCTGGGTGACCAAAACACACACGACAGCTGTTGAAACGTTTATGTCGCCGAATGCCGGCCCGATTGGTTACGTAGATCCCGCGTCGGTCCGATTCCTTACCCCTGTTCTGACGAACAAACATCAGCCACTTGGCTTGCCGAGCAATGGTGAGCTACCGCGAGTCGAGATTGTCTACGCGCATAGCAACATGGACACGGCCCAGATCAACAACGCGGTGAAGGATCATGCGAAAGGCATTGTTCTCGCCGGGGATGGCGATGGGAATGCCTCCAAGGCAGCGCTCGAAGCCTTGGAAAACGCCGTCAAGAAAGGTGTTGTGGTGGTTCGTTCGACTCGCGTGCATGCCGGCTTTGTCAATCGCAATGTCGAGGTCACAGACGACAAAAGCGGATTCGTCGTTTCGTATGACCTCAATCCTCAAAAATCTCGGCTGCTGGCCCAACTACTCATCGCCAATGGCGTGACGGCACCTGACAAGGTCCAGCAGGCTTTCGCCGCAACGTACTGACCTTCCGTATAGCCGTGCTTCTACACCGTTGAACGATGTATCTGGCGGGACGGGCCCGACCGAGTCGAACCCGACCCAGCGCATCGCTTCCGTGATCACCGCTGTCTGCAAGCGTCAGGATCAAGAATCAGAATTGCCCTAGGAAACAGATCAATGTCCATTCAAGTCCCGGAACGCGCCATTACCTGCACAAACAGTACCGAAATATCCCCGCCGGCTGGCCACTATTCGCACGTGTGCATTGCTGCTGGGCTGGTTCACATCTCCGGCCAGTTGCCGGTAGACACCAACGGCCAACCGCTAACCGAGCATCCTTTTGCGGATCAGGCACGCCAGGTTCTGGCGAATCTCGACGGCTGCCTGGCGAAGGTTGGTATCACGCGGGACAAGCTGGTACAGGTCCGTGTCTACGTCACGAACATCGCACATTGGCCGGAATTCAACCGCCTGTATGCGGAGTGGATCGGCGAGCACCGTCCGGCGCGCGCAGTTGCAGGGGTTTCGGAGCTTCACTACGGCTTAAACGTAGAAGTTGAAGCCGTTGCGCTGGCTCCTGCAGCTTGACACACCCGGACTCAGAAGGAGAAACAACATGAAAACTAAAGGAAAACTCACTCAATGGATCATGCTGAGCATGATCCTGGGGGTTGCCGTTGGTTACGCCTGTCATGGCTATGCAGCTGACGCTGCCGCAGCAAAGGCGATTGCGGCTAATTTTTCGATCATCACGGATATCTTCCTCAGATTAATCAAGATGATCATCGCGCCGTTGGTCTTTGCGACGCTCGTTTCAGGTATCGCCAGCATGGACAGTGGCAAAGCCATTGGTCGCATTGGGGTGAAAGCTGTGGGCTGGTTTATCTTGGCATCACTCATCTCTCTAAGTATCGGTTTGCTCTTTGTCAATATTGCCCAGCCCGGGGCAAACCTAAACATGCCCCTGCCGGACATTGGTGCAAGTACCAATCTGAAGACCAGCGCGCTGAATGTGAAAGATTTCCTTACGCACATGTTCCCCAAGAGCATTGCTGAGGCAATGTCGGGTAACGAGATCATGCAGATTCTCGTTTTCTCGCTCTTTTTTGGCGTCGCTGTCGGCAGTATTCAGAGTGCAGGTGGCCAGTTCCTCAAGCGTTCTATCGACGAACTGATGGAGGTCATGCTGCGCGTCACCAACGCCGTGATGATGTGTGCGCCTATCGGGATCTTTTCGGCAATTGCCGCGGTTGTAACGGTCCAAGGGCTTGGCGTAATCGTTACTTACGGCAAGCTCATTGGCTGGTTCTACGTCGCATTGTTTACCCTTTGGACGGTCCTCTTTGTTGCTGGTCGCGTTTTCCTTGGTAGCCGAATGCCCGAGCTGCTCCGAACGATTCGTGAGCCGATGATGATCGCGTTTTCGACGGCAAGTAGTGAAGCCGCGTACCCGAAGCTTATTGAGGTCCTGCAGCGCTTCGGGGTTCGCAAACGCCTCGTTGGCTTTGTGTTGCCGCTCGGCTACTCGTTTAATCTGGATGGCTCGATGGTCTACCAGGCCTTTGCCGCGATTTTTATCGCCCAAGCGTTCAACGTCCATATGCCAATTGGCGAACAAATCACGATGCTGCTTATCTTGATGATCAGCAGTAAAGGAATGGCAGCCGTACCGCGTGGCTCGCTCGTTGTGGTGGCAGCCATTCTCCCGATGTTCCATCTTCCTGAGGCAGGTCTGCTTCTGATCATGGGCATTGACCAGATTTTTGACATGGGGCGAACTGCGACCAACGTTTTCGGCAATAGCATTGCAACTGCTGTAGTGGCTAAGTGGGAGGGTGAATTGGGCACATCGGCAAGCTTAGAAGAATCGGCCGACCAATTGGTGAATTTGGATCCTGCAATGTCTAATCAGCAGGCTGATTGAAAGGCTACGGCAGCTATCGGCCCGAGCTAGCCTAACATGCGTCACTTTTTCTTTCACCAGAGCATGTGACGCATAAAAATGTGGGCGACTGCTTTGAACTCGAAGCGGTCGTCCACAGCTGTTTGTGGCAACAGAGGTGAAAAGCAAAGCTTCGGTGTAATCACACTGTTACTTACATCAAAAGCTCTGGCATTGTGGTATTTCAACTGATACAAAATCCCGACATGCAGACCGTATATTTCTCATTGATTAAGCTACTAGAAGAAGCCAAAGCACGCTTCCACGTGGTCACACATAGCCAGGCAGGTAAGTCCGAAGAAGTGGCACAAGCGCGTGGTACCGAAGTTGGCCAGGGGGCCAAAGCACTGGTGTGTGAAATCAAAGGTGAAGGTGCCAAAGTGAGCTGGGCGCTGGCGGTACTGCCAGCCGACCGCAAGCTTGACCGCCAGTTCTTGGCGCGAGCTCTCGGCGGCGATAAAGCCAAATTGGTCGACGGTGCTGTGGCAACACAACTAACTGGCTGCGAAATAGGAGCCATCCCACCGTTTTCCTTCAACCACGAATTGCAATTAGTGGTGGACCCAGAGCTAATTGAACGCTACGACACCATCGCCTTCAATGCAGGGCGGCTTGATGCTTCCATTCTGCTCAATTCGCAGGACTATCTCGCTATCACAAAACCGCATCTAGTCCGCATGAGCAGCCCCATATGAGCACAATCACTCATCTTCTCTTTGACTGCGACGGGACCTTGGTAGATAGCGAGCAGATTGTTATGGCCGCGATGCAGCAGGCAGGGCAACAGCTTGGCCTGACGCTAACGAATGAAGACTGCTATCAACTGTTTCTCGGTCATACTCGTCAACATTGTTTGCAGATATTCGAGCAGCACCATGGCGCACCACTTCCGGATAGTTTTGCTTCCGATCTGGCTGCAGCGATCCGTTTGAGGCTGGAAACCGAGCTGATGCCGATACCAGGCGTGGGGGAGGTGCTGGAGCAGCTATCGCAGATCAAGTGTCTAGTGTCCAATGGTAGCCCGGAACACGTTATTTTTGTTTTGGAAAAAACAAACCTTGCTACACCGTTTGCTGGTCGTTGTTATAGTGCCATCCAGCCATGCAAGCCTAAACCCTCTCCGATGGTGTATCGACAGGCAATGGAGCGCCTAGGGATTGAGCCATCGCAATGCATCGCAATTGAAGATTCAGTGGCAGGTGTTCGTGCGGCTGCAGACGCAGGTATCTGCACCTTTGGATTTGCCATGTTGGCCAGCTCAGAGCAGTTGCTTAGTTCAGGTGCTTTTGCAACTTTCAGTGAAATGAGAGAACTGCCTAATTTGATCAATGCAATTGATATGCGCTAAATCTCTTCAAATCTTGTAGTCTCTCTCCCATGGCTGATAAGCATATCAAATCGACCAACTAACTGATCCTGTCCATATGGTTGTATATGGATTCCTCCCGGTTTGCACGCATTTCGCAGCTCTGGAGTTCGAATCGACTGCTTACGTATATCCGGCCTCTGAGTTGGGCTTAATTGCCCGGGCCATAATGGGCTATCCGCGCGCCAGATCCCTATTGCTTTGTCGTGCTGTTCGCACTTGGCCAGTTTTCGGGTTCTTCCGACGCCGGTTCGA
>DATEZO010000181.1:0-68544 GCA_035255485.1 Burkholderiaceae bacterium | reverse complement strand
TTTCACCTCCAGGTAAGTACGCCGTGCCGGGTGCACATGAAAAAGCCCAGTCAAATCAATGACTGGGCCGAGTTGTTTACAGCTATTGCGTTATTCCACCTCAAAACGGGATTTCGTCGGTATATTGCCGCCCGCCCTTTTGCTCTTTTTGCTGTGCCCGCTTGCCATAACCGCTGCGTGATGCCGGCGTATGCTGCTGTGAACGGTGCGTCGATGCATCGACATACGAGGTCGGGTCTTCCGTACCGTCATTCACGCTGCTGTCGTGGAATTCGTAGTCATGCTGATGGCCGCCAAGCATTTGCATATGATCCGCCACAATTTCAGTCGTGTAGCGGTCATTGCCTTCCTTGTCGGTCCACTTGCGGGTCTGCAGGCGTCCTTCCACATATACTGCCTCGCCTTTTTTCAGATATTGGACCGCAGTTTCGCCCAGCTTTCGGTACAGCACGATGCGGTGCCATTCGGTCAGTTCCTTTTTTTCGCCCGAGAGTCGATCAACCCGCTTTTCCGAAGTGGCGACATTCATATGGCAAATGCAATCGCCGCTTGCCGTATAACGCGCTTCAGGATCGCGCCCCAGATTGCCTATGATGATTACTTTATTCACGGATGCCATGGAAGTCCTTGATTTAAAGATTGATTACTTGATGGAGAGCCGCACGCCCTCTTCCAGATGCGCGCCGGGCACTTCTTTTCCGGCTTTCAGCGCCGCCAGAATGGCATGCTTGTCGGGAGCAGGAGGTGGTGGCGACGGATGTCGCATGTAAATCTCCGGTATTCGGGTCGCATCGTCGATCGCCGCCACGGCAGCTTTCTTGTACAACGCAAAACTGAACAAGCCGGTTTGCGCACGCTCCCGGCCTGACGCCTGCAACAGCGACTGAATCAGGGATTCGACATGTTCAATTGCAGCGTCGTCGCGCAGCGCCTGCTCGCGCAGGCTCTCGGCACGCTCCAGTCTCGCATCGCGCGCACCCGCCAGCATCCGGCGCAACTTTGCCAGCGATTCGAGTTTTTCATCGAGCGGCCATGCCAATCCGTCAAGCGTATCATTTACAGCTTGCTGATCCGGCTGCTCGGCACGCAATTGCTCACCGATTGTCCGAATTTCGGAAGCGATTTCAAATGCTTCAAGAATATTCATGCGGCATGCTCCCGAGGTTGATCATGCTGCCTGTGAAAGCCGTTGATACGGTCCCCCTCTCCCTCTTCGGTTGCCGACTCCAGCTCATGTTTGCGCATATTGGTCAGCCGGTTGAAATCCTTCTTGGCCTGCTCGTCATGTAGCGCATCGCACACGGTGGCAGCAGCGCGATACGCTTCTTTCAGCTCATCCATCGTCCGTGCCTGGCTGATACTTTCGGAAAAGGCGGCGAGTTGCTGTTCGCGCAATACCGGGGTATTGGTTGCTTCCACGCCGCTATTCAACCAGTCAAGCAATTGCCGTCCCATTTCAGCACCCGGTTTTTCGATGATCTGGTTATCGAACAGTTGCGTCCGGTCCTTACCGACAAAACCACTATGGTTTTGATCCATCTCCATGAAGAGCGTAAATTCGTATTCAATACCGTCGCGCATGACGGGAGCAAGACCGACTTTCTTGACCTTGCCTTTCCCACCATCGTTTTCCTGAACGTAATCCATTTTTGATCGCATGGTTGCGATGATATGGCAAGGGCTTTGGAGCATTGCCTCGATCAGCGCCGTATGTCGTGGCGTTACCGACCGCCAGGCAGCCCAGGTATTGCCAGTCTTGTCGGCAATCTTGCCCTGCATATCGAGAGCGCCGCCCTCTCCTGCCCATGCATGCGACAGACTGTCGATCAGGATAGTGGCAACACCCGCCATTTCGAACGCATGGATTGCGGCAACATAATTGTCCGGCGAAAAAGGAGGTGCCAGTTCAATCACGTCAAAACCGCCCGGGATCAAATCCGCATACAAATGCGCACTACGATGTTCGGTATCGATTACACCGATGCGCCCTCCCAACGCTGATGCAACCAGCAGCGCTGTATAGCTTTTGCCGCTACCCGCCGGTCCTGCGATGCCAAGGCGGAGTTTTGCGCGCTCTTTCGCCGCCGGTCGAATTTCAAATTTCATATTACCCATTGTTCAATGCTCCTTGTCGTTGCCCCGTCAATGTTTGCATCGTTGCGGCGCCAGATCGAAATGAATCAATTCAAATGAATCAATTCAATTCCTTACCCCTTTTTAGATACTATCAAAATGGTAGCGTTCCATTAAAAATCAAGTGCTTACGCTCTATTTTTACAGGAGCATCGAAGCATGAAGGGGCTAATAGCAAACCACCGAAGGCTTGCCTGCGGAGCACCATTTCAGCGCCATTTTCCTCGGCACTGCGTGTGATTGCATTTTTCCTGCGCCTTTCCCCTTGGAATTATTCGGGAAGTACGCAAAAAAAACGTGGCGTTACATGCCAATCCATTTTGCCGTTCTCTGTTGCAATAAATAATGCTACCCTTAAGGTTGCTTGCTTGAAATATGATTACTTGAGATCGATTACGCTGCCGGAGGGAAAATCAATGTCAATGAATAGCGCGCAAATCAGACATGCAAATTTCATGGCGCTGTACCGGAAGTTCAGAAACGAAAATGCGCATTTGCCTGAACGCGGCATGCTCAAGCTTTTTGCCGGACGACTGGGATTGTCAGAACGGTATCTGAGTCATATCAGGTGTAATCGCAAGAATATCGGCAGTAATCTCGCACGCACCATTGAAACGGCACTTGGCTTACGGCATGGATGGATGGATCGGGAACACCTCAACGACACCCTTTCCAGTCGCAAGAGCGACGAAGCGGAAACGCTTTTCCTGGAAACGGTAAAAATGCTTTATCGCAGCGAACCAGATACGATGCGACAGGTTGTAATGGATTTATTAAGGAAAAAGCTTGGGGTTGTAACGACATGACTAATGGCGCTTGTCGAAAACCCCTAGTGAATGCGACATGGCAACGAGAAGCGAACAAGCATGCCCTGTCATCCAAACCAAAATGATAATTCTTTTTTGGTAGTATTTTAAATCTTTCTCTTGCGTCCGATTTTTGCCTGAAATGAAATTCAGAATCATCAGATATGGGAGCGCGACAGCATGCGTTATGAACTTTATTACTGGCCATCAATACAGGGGCGCGGCGAATTTATTCGTCTGGCGCTGGAAGATGCCGGGGCGCATTATCTGGATGTGGCACGTTTGCCTGAGCACGAGGGAATGGGCATGCCGGCGCTGTTTCGCATGCTTGAAGATACATCGATGCAGTTTCCTCCATTTGCCCCTCCGTTCCTGAAAGCGGGCGACCAGCTGATTGCCCAGACCGCAAACATACTGCTTTTCCTTGGCCCTCGCCTTGGCCTTGTTCCCGATGATGAAAAGTTGCGGATCTGGGCACATCAGCTTCAGTTGACCATTACGGATTTTGTTGCGGAGATTCACGATGTCCATCATCCGATTGCCGGCAGTCTTTATTATCGGGACCAGAAACCGGAAGCGCGGCGACGCGCAGCAGATTTCGTCAGTGAACGGCTACCCAAATTCCTGGGCTATTTCGAGCGCGTGCTGGAGAACAACCGGCACGGCGCTCGATATATGGTCGGTGGCGCGCATACCTATGTCGATTTATCCCTGTTTCAAGTGATTGCGGGATTGCGTTACGCTTTTCCACACGCCATGCGCCGGGTCGAAGTGACATGTCCACGGCTGCTCGCCTTGCATCAACAGGTGGCGCTGCGGCCAAAAATCGCGCGCTATCTTGCCTCGGAGCGCCGTATACCATTCAACCAGAACGGTATTTTTCGTCATTACAGTGAACTGGATTTCTGAGCTTGCCGGAATAGTGAATGAAGGTGCTATCCTTGCCATAAGGAAACACGTCATGTCAGTATGCATGAACGATGAAACATATGAAGATTCTGAAACACCGGCCTCTCTTTTCATTTTCTGCAGCGGCCAAGGCAACTCTGTCGGTATTTCGCTATTCCAGGCAAAACCCGCTCGGTACGCGTGTGCTGGCTGCAATTTTACTGTGCAGCACGCTCCTGGCTTTTTTTGCAACCGGGGTGCAATTATTGCTTGATTACAAAAAGGCCATATCCGGTCTTGAATTGCGCATAAACCAGATTAAAGATTCTTATCTCGACAGTATTGGTTCGTCTTTGTGGAGCATGGACGAACAACAGACCCGCAAGCAGCTCGAAGGCATCGCAAAGCTTCCCGATATTGCTTACGTTGAAATAAAAGACCCGTCAGGCAAGCTTTTGATGCATGCAGGCCATGACATGCATAGCCAGGCCAATACGCTGGCCAGAGAAATGGCAATCAGGTTTTCGGATAATTCTTCCACAACTGATAAATTCCCACTCGGCACGCTAGTCGTGACTGCCAACCTGGAAAAGGTCTACGGCGATTTGCTTAATGCAGCACTGGTGATACTGATTGCCCAAACCATCAAGGCAATGATCGTCGCCGTATTCGCCCTGTTCATATTCCAGCACCTGATCAGCCGGCATCTTTCCGCAATCGCGGCATATGCACGCGGAATCAACCTGAATAATCCCGATAAAGCGCTCCGTTTGTTGCGCGACAAGCCGGCCAAGCCGGACGAGCTGGATATCGTCGTATCGGCCTTTAACGACATGACCGTTTCAATACGACGCGATTTCAAGGAATTGAATCAATACCGGACGGATCTGGAAAGCCTGGTGGCGAACCGCACGGATGCATTGGGAGCCAAGGTTGCAGAAATGAAGATCGTCATTCAGCAACTCAACAAGGAAATCGGCGAACGAAAACTGGCGGAACGGTCTGCGCGTGAAAGCGAGGAACGCTATCGCCAGCTCGTTGAGATGTCGCCTGATGCCATCATGATTGAGTACGACGGCAAAATCGCATTCGCGAATCGGGGCGCGCTCAAGATGCTCGGTGGCGTCACCACTGGAGAACTGGAAGGAAAATCGATCCTGGAATTCATCTCCCCAGAGTACCGCGAAATCATGCAAGAGCACACCTTGAATCCGGTCATGCATCCCACTGAATTCCGTTCAATCGAAGGCAAAATGACGCGAATTGATGGCGCCGTGATTGATGTTGAACTCAGCAGGGCGATTATCCAGTTTGGCGGAATGCCGGCAATACAAACAGTTGCGCACGATATCACCCGGCACAAAAATTATGAGGAGCAATTGCGCAGGCAAGCCTTGCATGATGCATTGACCAACTTGCCGAACCGCGCCCTGCTGATGGATCGGCTGGAGCAGGCAATTGCCCTGGCGGAACGGGAAAGACGTTCGGTTTTTGTCGTGTTTATCGATCTCGACCGATTCAAGTATGTCAACGACACGCTTGGGCATGACGCCGGTGATGTATTGCTGAAAACGATTACTGCGCGCATGTCTTCTTGCGCCCGCAAATGCGATACCCTGGCCCGAATCGGCGGAGATGAATTTGTCATTGTCTTTGAAAATATAGTGGATGGAAAAACAGTTTCCGATTTGCTGGATAGAATCATGAAAAGCATTTCCGAACCGATGCTTCTTGGCGGACAGGAGGTCGCGGTTACTTGCAGCATCGGATTAAGCGTGTATCCGGATGACGGCAAGGATGCCTTGACACTTCTCAAACATGCGGATACCGCGATGTATCGCGCAAAGGAAAAAGGACGCAACGGCATTCAACGGTATTCTGCAGATATGCAAGTCATGGTCAATGACCATCTGATGCTGGAATCCCGTTTGCGACACGCACTGGAACGCAACGAGTTGCTCCTGCACTATCAGCCATTGCTGGATCTGCGTAACGGCAGGATCATCGGCGCTGAAGCGCTGGTGCGATGGCAGCACCCGGAGCTTGGCCTGGTGCCGCCGGCACGTTTCATTCCCTTGGCCGAGGAAACCGGCTTGATCGTCGGCATCGGTGACTGGGTCATCCGCACCGCCTGCATGCAGGTCAAGACATGGCATGCCGCCGGGTTCGGTTCATTGCGCGTATCGGTTAACCTGTCGACGCAACAACTGGCGCGGCCGCAGCTGGAAGATGAGATAGCACAGGCATTGCGGAATGCGGGTTTGCCGCCGTCATGCCTGGAAGTGGAAATCACCGAAAGCATGTCGATGAACGACCCCCAAAAGACCGTTGCCCTGTTGACAAAATTGCGCATGATGGGAGTGCGGATTGCGATTGATGATTTCGGTACGGGATACTCCAATCTTTCGTATCTGAGGCGATTCCAGGCAAACAGGCTGAAGCTCGATCGTTCATTCGTGCGAGACATTGCGTATCGGGCTGATGATGCCAGGCTCGCAAAGGCAATTATCGGCATGGCGCATCACCTTCATCTCGAGGTTGTCGCAGAAGGCATCGAAGATGAACATCAACTGGCGCTACTGATGAAATACGGCTGCGATCACATGCAGGGCTTTTATTTCAGCCCCCCGCTGCCGGAGGACAAATTCATGGCGCTACTGCATAGCGGAAGAGTGCTTGATATAAGCAAGGTCGCGAAACATGACAATATGCACCAGGAAATCCAGGCGTATTCAATATAACCATGGATAGGGGCAAGACTGCGCTTGGTCCAGGGGAGGACGCATGAAAAAACTTGTCGGCGTGGTATTGATGTGGCTTGTTTCGTTGTCTATTCATGCACAGACAATTGATAATCTATCCTTCATCACGGAAGAATATCCTCCATTCAATTTTGAAAAAGACGGCAAGCGCCAGGGGATCTCGGTAGATACGCTGGTTGAAATGCTGTCGCTGGTCGGTTCAAGGAAGACGCGGGACGATATCAAGTTATGGCCTTGGGCGCGCGGATATGAAACCGCATTAAAGGAAAAGAATACTGTCCTGTTTGCGACGGTGCGTACTAATGCCAGGGAACATCTGTTCAAATGGGTTGGTCCGATCATGCCTTCGCGCATTGTTCTGGTTGCACCAAAAAGCCGCAACATTATCATCGGCTCGATCGAGGATCTGAATCGCTCGCAGTACAAAATCGGCGTTGTGCGAGAAGATGTGGCAGAACAGCTTCTTCTCAAGCTTGGCGTCAAGCCCGACAGGATTTTCCGAGCAACGTCAGGCATGAATGTGGCAAAGATGCTGCAGGCCGGCCACATCGACATGTGGGCCTATGGCAGCCCTGTCATTCTGTGGAACATGAAAGAGCTGGGCTATGCGACAAGCGACTATGAAGAGGTGTATACGCTGTCGAATTCCGAAAGCTATTATTACGCCTTTCACAAGAATGTGGATGACAAAATCATCGCGCAATTCCAGCAAGCGCTCGATTATCTGAAAAAAAGCGGGAAATTCGACGAGATTATGGTCAGGTATCGATAGCGCGCATTTCCACTGCATATCATCGCTCCGGCGAATTATTGATGGAATTTGATAAAAATAGCCGCTCGGTCGAGGAATAATTACAACATTCCCAATAGCTCAGTAAAGATATATAATAAATAGATGTTATTTTTGGGGCATTGTACGTTTTGATTTGCTGCCTCGGAACATGATTACACATGCAGCCACAGGCGTATCGCGCCAAGTGCTTTTCCATCTTTCCGTTATTGAGGCAATACCATGCGTTTGACCGACTACACGGATTACACTCTGAGAGCGTTAATGTATCTCGGTCTGAATCGGGATCGACTTGTCACGATCAGGGATATTGCCGATGTTTACGGCGTTTCCAAGAATCATCTGATGAAAGTGGTGCATCAGTTAGGGCTGGCGGGGCTGGTGGAAACTGTCCGCGGTCGCAGTGGTGGCTTGCGACTCGCCAAGGAGCCGGAAGAAATCAACCTGGGCCTGGTGGTGCGCGGCACCGAACCGGATTTCGTGATGGTCGAATGCTTCAACCGTGACAGCAATGAATGCATTCTTTCGCCCGCCTGCGAGCTGCAAGACATATTGCGGCAGGCAACTACTGCCTATCTGGATGTATTGAGTCGATATACGCTTGCCGATTTACTCAAGAACAGCAATCATCTGCGCAAATTGACAACGGTCGAATTCCATCTTCCCATCAAGACCAAGGCAATTGCCTGAATCATTGCCGCCGTTACAGGAAATGGCAGCGTATTACCGCCGGTTCTCCGCGCAACTTTTGCATCAGTGCTTCTGAAATGGTGGCATCGACATCGGTGATCGCATAGCCGATGTTGCCCTGCGTTTGCAATTGCTGCGCAACGATATTCATGCCGCTGTCGGCAAAATCCGCATTCATTCTCGCAATCACGCCGGGTTCATTCCTGTGGATGTGCAGCACGCGGCTTTGCGCATGTTTTTCCGAGTGCGGAATTTCAGGAAAATTCACTGCCCAACGGGTGGTTCCCGCACGCAGAAAACGCGCCAGTTTCTCCGCCACTTCACGCCCGATATTTTCCTGCGCCTCTTCCGTGCTGCCGCCGATATGCGGCGTCAATATTACATTGTCCAATCCGCGCAGCGGTGAAATGAATTCTTCCTTGTCGCTGCGTGGCTCGACCGGAAACACATCCAGCGCGGCTCCTGCCAGTTTGCCGGCGCGGATCGCCTGGTTCAATGCATCGATATCCACCACTTTGCCGCGTGAGGCATTGATCAGCACGGCGGAAGGCTTCATTCGTTGCAGTCGGGCACTAGTGATCAGATTTTCGGTGCCGGCGCCGCCAGGCACATGCAGGGTGACGACGTCGGCGACTTCCAGCAGCGCTTCAATGCTTGGCATCGGCCTTGCATTACCGAGCGGGAGCTTGCTTTCAGGATCGTAATAGCACACGCGCATGCCGGCGCTTTCGGCAAGGATGCCAGCCTGTGCGCCGATATTGCCGTAGCCGATGATGCCCAGTGTCTTGTTGCGCACTTCAAACGCGCCTTGCGCGGATTTGTCCCACTGTCCGCGATGGGCGCGCGCATTCTTTTCCGGAATCCTGCGCAACAGCAGGATCGCCTGGGCAATCACCAGTTCCGCTACCGAACGGGTATTGGAAAACGGCGCATTGAACACCGGAATGCCAAATGCCGTCGCAGCGGTCAAGTCAACCTGATTGGTGCCGATGCAGAAACAGCCGATGGCACGCAAATGCGAAGCTTCACTCAGGATGTCCGCCGTGAGATGGGTGCGTGAACGGATGCCTACCGCATCCGCATCCGCCAGGACGTCTGTCAATTCCGCGCGCGACAAGGCTTTTGGAATTTGCACCACATCATCAAATCCATGTGAGGCAAGGTATTGCACCGCACTGGCATGGATATTTTCAAGGAAAATGATTTTCGACATGGGAAGATGGCTCTTCAGTAGGAAGTTCTCGATGTTGCCAATCTGTTACCTGGCCTCTACGCTAGAGATCAGGCGGCCGGAAAGTGCCGCATAAATCCTGCGGCGCATAAGCAATGATACGGGATTATGGGATTCGTGCTGAAGACGGCGGGAATCGCGAAGCAGGTGGAGAACCGCGCCAGGCCGGAAGATCGCCTTCCATGCACGACTCGATAGGGAAAGCATTGCATAATAAATTAAAAACAGGGGAGTATATGGTAAAAATATACAGAATTCGCAATGAAATTAACGGTATTTAAAAATACTATAAGGTGTATTTATTACTGGAAGCGCGCGAAACCTGCCGCCGGCCTACAACGATTCGGCACCGTCCAGCAGCGATTCGACGGCCCGGTCAAACAGCGGTGCATATTCGACCGGCCGCACCACGCCATCGCGCAGCGCCTCGATCAGCGATACGGAAGAATAAATGACGGGCGCCGGATCGTTGGCATCATCCGACTTGAAAAGATAAAGCGATTTGTGACGGGTGATCCAGACCAGCCGCATCATCTTGCAGGTGTTGCCGGACCAGTATTCGGCGCAGGCCCCCTTTTCCAGCTGCATCAGCCATTCGGCATCCGAGGTCGGGGCCGGGGTAGTCTCGCTGGACGCCATTACCTCGGCGACGACATGCTGCCTGCTTAATGCCTCTTCAATGGCGGCCCGGTCGATGCTGACCGGCCCGTCCTCCATCCAGAATGCGCTGTCCTGATTGATCACGAGCAGGGAAAAATGCTGGCGCATGTCTTCCAGGCCGAGCAACGCCTGGCCCTCGCTTGTCGCGGCGGCGCGCAGCACATTGGTATGCAATGCGACCAATTGGTCGAGTGCCTGCCTGGTTTCCCGTTCTGGCAGCTGAATGCTTTCCAGCCCCGCCTTAATCTGCCTGACCAGGCCCGGCAGCAGCCGTATCAGGGCATTGCGCTCCTGAGGCGTTCGCTTTTCCTGCACGCTCCACACCAGTTCCGGCAGGACATCGAGATATTGCCGGGCGATTGCGTCCAGCTCGCCCGCTGCCGCTCCTGTATCGGATTGCCGGTTGAACGGATGCACCAGCACGCGCAGCCAGATGCGCATGATGAAGTCGGATACGGACGGATCGACTGGTAAGGGCGACAGCAAGCCTTGCAGCGCGCTGGCGGTATTGCTGCACAGAGCGCTGCTGGCCTCGGCCTGGTCGATGGCTACGACGCACCGTTTTGTAACGCTGTCGGCAGCCGGCAGAGTCTCAGTCAGAAATTGCTCGAAATCCTCGGCGGCATCCGAAAAAATCGTCATGTCGCGATCGAAAGTGTCGATGATTTTTGTGGCAATGCGCTTGATTTCCGTCGCAATCGCTTGATCCGGCTGCGCATCGGGATGCAGGCCAACCGCGGCAGTGCCGATCCGATTCAATAGCTGCCTGGCCGGATGCGTTGCCTGATGCATCAATTCAGGCGCCAGGATTGCCGCTTTCAGGAACGGAATCTCAAGGCGGCCGATCTGCTCGCGCAAGGCCTCCGGTATTTGCGCGTCCTGCAAGATGAATTCGAACAGAAGCGCGACCACATCGATCATGATCCGTTCCTGCCCGGTTGCCACACTGGCATCGAGCCGATCCCGCGCGACAAATATCCCGCCCTGCGCCTGCCCGGACGCAATCTGCTTCTGATAGTGCATTAACTGGCCGAGCAAGGAAGATGCCGCCGCATCCTGCGATTGATCAGGCGCTCCCAAATTCCTGGGCGGCGGTTTGCGCGGCAGGCCCGCAGGCCTGGGCTGGTTGAATATCTGCCAGACAAAATCCTGAAATGCGGCCGATTGCCCTCCGGACTTGCTGCCGAATGTATCGAGATTGCTGCTGGATTCAGATTGCACATGCTGCAGCAAGTCTTGCATGTGTTTCAGACCGGGCAATATGCGCGACTCGAAATTTCGCGGCGGTGCAGTGCCGATAAACGGAAAGTCATCGGAGGCAGCACCGGTGTTGCGGCTGCGTTGCGCAGCCTGTTGCGCCAGCAAATCGCGCTGTCCCTTGCTCAACCGGGACGGGCGCGCCAGCAGTTGTGCATGGATGCCGCTCGATTCGAAGATTTCGCGCACCGCCGCAAAATATCCCGGCGCCCGATTCGCCATGGCATTGGACAGATGGTCGAACAAGATCCGGGACAGCCCCTCGTATTGCACCATGTCGCGTAGCGCCTCATGCAGGGAGCGTGCCAGCAGGTAGGGGCGGAACGGATTTTCCCGTTCGCGGACATCGTGCTCACCATGCAGCTGCGCAATAATGAGATTCAGTCGACCGAGGTTTTCCTGCGACGCGTCGCGTATCTGCAATACCAGACGGTCCACTTCCATCTGGCGCGTAATGGTTTCATCGTCAATGAGGGAAAGGCGATCGGCCGAGATATCCCGCAAACCGGCCCGCAGATCGGTATACATGGTCTGCATTGCACGATCGAGGTAATCGCGAAAGTAAGTGACGATGCGCTGCTGAAACTGGTTTCCTTCCAGATGCAGGAAATGCCACGCGGCCGAGAGCGTTTTCTGGCCTTCTGCCGAACTGAGCCGCGCATCTGCCTGGCGCAGGGTATCCGCGGCCTCTTCGACCATATTCCGCACCAGCATCGAAAACCCGGACAGCGCGCGTTCTTTGGCAAGGTGAATGACCCGTTGGGAAATTTGCATCGGAATTTCGGCGACTGACGGCAGGCGCGATCAAGAATGATATTGCTGCATCATAACGCAGGCGATGTCGAAGCGGTAAAACAGATAATCTGGAAGTTGCGCCACGCGCAGCAGTACTGACGGCGGTCAGGATGCAACACGCCGGGAATCAAGATATGCAGGGTATTTTTAAGATGCCGGCAATTGCTGCACCCTGCCTTTCGGCCAGCAATCAACGGCAAAGCACCCGCCATTGATTGCTGCCGATAAACATGCGTGAAGCTGCTTATTTATTGGTTGTGCCGGTTGTGCTGGAGGGAGGAACAGTGCTTGAAGATCCACTGCCGGAAGTCCCGCTGGCACCCGGGGAACTATCCATGCCGGGGCTGGGGCTGGAACCTGTACTGCCGGAACCGGAAGTGCCACTTGAGCCAGAACTGCCACCTGCACCATAGCTTCCGCTATCGCTGGAGCCAGAGCTGCCGCCCATGCTGGAACCAGAAGTACCACTGGAACTCGGCGTACTGGTCGAACCTGGCGTACTGGTCGAACTTGGCGTGCTGGTCGAACCTGGCGTACTGGTCGAACCCGGCATGCTCGTAGAACCGGAAGTATCGCTCGAACCGGTGCTACCGCCCGTGCTGGGACTGCCGCTGGCGCCAGAACTGTCCTTTGTGCCGGAGCCGCTCACGCCGCTACTGCTACTGCTGCCGGTACTGCCAGGAGTTGCACTTTTTGCCTTTGCAACATGTTTCTTTTTGGATTTCCGCTTTGCGCTCTTGGTCTTGCTCGATTTGGTTGACGATGCACCTGTTGAATCTGTTGCGCTCTGCTGGCGTGACTGGATATCCTGTGCTTTTTGCTCTACTTCTGCCGCCTTTGCCGGATCGGTGCTGGTTGTTACGTCACTCGATGTACTTTGGGCAAACGTTGTGCCTGCCATTGAAAGCAAGGAAATGAATACTGCCTGGGATATCTTCTTCATGGTTTCTCCATAGATAAAGTCAAGACCGTCATGTTCAGCCTCCGCCATTCAGGCGGATAGAAAGTACACCAAAATCTGACCTGTCAATCGCCTTACAGTTTCATCAATGTTTCAAAAACTTACAGTTTGGAGAACGCATTTTGCCAATGGGAAACCCAACTCAAAAGGTAATTTTCCATATGAAATACCATCAGGAACCGATGATTGCATTGGAACAATCGTCCCCCTGCACGCATTGCAATTGATTGGGAACCAGGCGCTATTGCTTGCCGGCTCTGGATAGCCGCCAGGCCAATCCTTCGGCAATATCCTGATAGCCGAATTGGACTGCGAAATCGATTGCTGTCATGCCCAGCTCGTTTTTCAACGTTGCATCGGCACCCTGATCGAGCAGCAATTTGACCGTCATGATATGGCCGCCACGCGCCGCCATCATGATCGGGGTGGTCTTGTTCGGTGATTCGGCATCGATATAGGCATAGTTATCCAGCAGAATCTGCACGATCTCGTTGCTGCCGATGGCCGCGGCATAGTGCAACGCAGTCCAGCCAGGCCGATTGACCTCGGCGCCCTTGGCCAGCAGCGCCTCCACTGCGGGCTGGTTTTTCTTGTAGGCAGCAAGCATCAGCGCCGTGTCGCCGTTGCGGGATTTCGCCTCCAGATCGATGTCGCGGGCGTTGAGAAGGACGTCGAATACCTTCATGGAATCTTCGCGCAAGGCGAGAATCAGCCCGGTATCGCCGCGTCCGGCTTCAATCAGATTAGGATCGAGCCCGCGCTGCAGCAGCGTCCTGATGGCGTCGGCGTTATCGACCTTCACCGCGCGAAAGAAATCATCGTAGGCCCCTGCCAGCGCTGGCATCGCAAGGCTTCCCGCAAATAGCAGTACGCCGCACGAAAGGATGCGCCGGCGGTCGGATCTATTTCTGTTTCTCAGCATGTCCGGCATGGCGGCATCACGGCACAATCCTGAACAAGTCAAAAAAATTTTCGGTAGTCTGACGCGCAACCTGTTCCAGCGGAATACCCTTCAGTTTCGCCAGAAATTCCGCCACATGGCACACCAGGCCCGGCTCATTCATTTTTCCGCGATGTGGCACCGGCGCCAGATAAGGTGAATCGGTTTCAATCAGCATGCGCTCAAGCGGCACTACCAGCGCGACCGCTTGCAGTGCCCTGGCACTTTTGAAGGTGACAATGCCAGAGAAGGAAATATAAAACCCCATCGCCATGGCTGCCTGCGCCACATCGAGGGATTCGGTAAAACAATGCATCACGCCGCCGGCACCGCCGGCATCGGTTCCTGCGCCTTCTTCGCGCATGATGCGAATCGTGTCTTCCGGCGCGGACCGGGTATGAACGATCAGCGGTTTGCCGGTTGCCCTGGAGGCGCGGATATGCGTGCGGAAACGCTCGCGCTGCCATTCCAGATCACCTTGCAGTCGGTAATAATCGAGGCCCGTTTCACCGATCGCGACAACTTTAGGATGGTCGGAAAGCCGGATCAGTTGCTGCACGTCCGGTTCCGGCGTGTCCTCGTAGTCCGGGTGTACGCCGACCGAAGCATAGATCTGGGGATACTGTTTTGCGAGAGCAAGAACATGCGGAAAATCAGGCAGATCCACCGATACGCAGAGCGCATGGCTTACCTTGTTTTCAGCCATCTTGCTGAAAATTTCCGGCAGCCGTTCCGCCAGCTCCGGAAAATCGATATGACAATGGGAATCAATATACATGAAGGATATTGTACGCTGCCGGCGATGTTTGCAAGCGCATGAGAATAGGCTGTCTATAGGCTGCCGGTCATCCCGACCAGCGTGCCGAAACGGATAACGAACCTTACGTCACCCGTTTGCCAAGGATGATCAGATCGCGTTCAATCCCATCCAGATTCGCTACCCGCGGCATGGTCGCCCAGCGCTCGAAGTCGAATGCTTCAAACAGGCGCAAGCTCGGTTCGTTGTGCCCGAAAATGAAACCGAGCAGGGTATGCACCTGGATTTCCGGCGCAAATGCGATCGCCTGGGTCAGAAAATATCGCCCCAATCCTTTGCCGCGCGCCGCCTCGTGCAGATAGATCGATAGCTCGGCTGTGCCGGAATACGCCGGCCGGCCGTAAAAGTTCGAATACGATAGCCAGCCGGCGATCTGCCCTTCCGTTTCCGCAACCCACAGCGGGCGCCTGTCGGGGGTATGGTGGGCAAACCAGGCATGGCGCGATTCGATGCTGACCGGCTCGGTATCGGCAGTTACCCGGCGTGAGGGAATGGTGCTGTTGTAGATAGAAACAATGGCAGGCAAGTCATCGAACGTGGCGAGGCGATGCGAATAGGACATGTGACCGTTTATAAAGTGTAGTTCGTGCGGGAAGAGCCCAATGCCGCGCCCAGCAGTTCTTCAATCCGCTGCTTGACACGCTGCCCGCTCTCATCAGAAGAAAACTGGACGCCGATGCCCTGCACCTTGTTATTGTTGACGCCGGCTGGCGTCAACCACACGATTTTGCCGGCAATCGGATATTTTACCGGGTCACCCATCAATGTCAGGATGAGATAGATTTCATCCCCCATCTTGTACGATTTGCTGGTAGGCACGAAAATGCCGCCATTCGTCAAAAACGGCATATAAGCGGCATAAAGTGCGGATTTTTCCTTGATTGGCAATGACAGGACAGACGGCCGTACGACCGAAGCCGCATCGCTATTGATTGCTGGTACATTTGCAGAAACACCGGACATGGCAACACCCTTCATGAAAAAAGCATCGAATATTCCAGCAGCATGTCTTCTATGAATAATTTGGCCGCCAACGGATGGCTGGCTATCGCACGGCGTTCATTGGTTACCTTGATCGCGTGCAGTAATGCGCTGGCATTGGCACGCGCCGCCAGTGCGGCCAGTTCTTTCCGATAACGCGGATAATACCGGATTCTTCCCGCAAACTTGAATGAGAATACATCATATAACCAACGCTGCTGCCAGGCGACCAGGTCGGCCACAGGAACTTTCTGCAGGCGATCAGCGATTTTAAGCATGCCCTCGGCGCCTGGTTGCGCAAGCTGGCGCAACAGATCCTCCATCCCGTCCCGCGTGCCGGCCTGCGCCGATGCGAGCGCGGCAAGCGGTGCGCCACCCTGCTGTGCCAGCCAGCTATCTGCATCGACGACCTGTTGCGTTTCCAGCCAGCGCAACGCTTCCTCGTACAATGGCATGGTCAGGGCGAATTTGCGGCAACGCGACAGGATCGTCGGCAACAACCGATCCAGGCTGTTCGATACCAGCAGGTACATGGTATGCGGTGGCGGCTCTTCCAGGGTTTTGAGCAGCGCATTCGCGGCAACCGTATTCAGCGCTTCGGCCGGATACAGCATCACCACGCGCATGCCTTGCCGGTGCGTCGAGATATTCATGAAATCGGCCAAGGCCCGGATCTGATCGACCCTGATTTCCCGCGATGGCGTTTTTGTCGATTTTGCGGCTTTGCCGGAATCGCCGGCATCGCCTCCTTCTGCGCTCTCCATGCCGGCGTCTTCATCCAGTGCTTCCGGTCGCACACGCCGGTAATCAGGATGGCTGTACTGCGCGAACCAGCCGCAGGAGGCGCATCGGCCACAGGCATGCCCGGTGGCATCCGGCGTTTCACATAGCAGCGATTGCGCGAAGCGTTCGGCAAATCCCGTTTTTCCAATCCCTTCCGGACCATGAAACAAAATGGCGTGCGGCAACCGCTCACGCAATTGTTGAAGCTGCGTCCAAACGGTTTCGTGCCAGGGATAAATCGGCTCAATCATGCGTATCCAAATCTGGAAATCATTTTCAAAGTAACATCTTGATATTCAATTTATTCTTTTGATTCATATTGTTACAAGAATTTCCTCAATTAATTTCCGGGTCTTGTCAATCGACTGTGTCGAGTCGATAATGCGAAATCTCTCAGGAAACTGCGCTGCCCGCCGCAGATATTCCGCACGCGTCGCCGCAAAGAAATCCTCCCTTTCCTGCTCGAACTTGTCCAGCGCCCGGCTCGCATCAAGTCGCATTCGGGCCACATCCAAAGGTACATCGAACAATAGCGTCAGGTCCGGCTGCAGATGAGGATGTACCCATTTTTCCAGGATCGCCAGTTTTTCCAGATCCAGCTTGCGTCCGCCGCCCTGGTAGGCAAAGGTGGCATCCGTAAACCGGTCCGATATCACGACATCGCCGCGCATCAGCGCCGGCTCGATCACTTGTGCCAGATGCTCGCGCCGGGCGGCGAACATCAGTAGCGCCTCGGTTTCCAGGTGCATTTTTTCATGCAGCAGGAGTTCGCGCAGTTTCTCGCCCAACACCGTACCGCCAGGTTCGCGGGTAGTAATCACGGTCTTGCCGCGGTCGTGCAGCCAGTTGGCGGCAAATGCCAGGTGCGTGGATTTGCCCGCACCGTCAATGCCTTCGAAGGTGATGAATTTACCTGGCGTCATGTAGAGGCGAATGGAATGAAATCGGGAAATGAATAGGGAACATGGTTTTAGCGCTGATACTTGTTGACGGCGCGGTTATGATCGTCCAGGCTCGCCGAAAAATGGCTGGTGCCATCGCCGCGCGAAACAAAATATAGCGCCTTGGTCCTGGCCGGGTTCAACGCTGCGGCCAGTGATGCAGCGCTCGGCAATGCAATCGGAGTCGGCGGCAGCCCGACGCGCGTATAGGTATTGTAGGGTGTATCCGCAAGCAGATCGCGCTTGCGGATCTGCCCCTGATATTTTTCACCCATGCCGTAAATCACCGTCGGATCGGTTTGCAATAGCATGCCGAGCTTCAGTCGATTGATGAATACGCCGGCAATCATGTCGCGTTCCGATTTCTGTCCGGTTTCCTTTTCCACAATGGATGCCATGATCAATGCTTCATACGGGCTTTTATAAGGCAGCACCGGGTCGCGCTTTTCCCATCCTTCGGCCAGTCTTTTTTTCAGAAGGGAGTACGCCTGCCTGTAAATCTGCAAATCGCTCGATCCCTTGGCGAACAGATAGGTATCCGGAAAAAACAGCCCCTCCGGGAATGCATAGTCAGGCGTTATTCTGGCAAGCAGTTCCTTGTCTGACAATTGTACGGTGTCATGCTTCAATGCGGGATGCTGCGCGATTGCCTTGCGCATTTGCCGAAACGTCCACCCCTCGATGACCACCAGCGACTCTTGTGCGAATTCCCCGCGCACCAGTTGCTCAATCAGTTTCAAGGGCGTGGTGCCCGGTTTCAGTTCATAGCTGCCCGCCTTCAGCCGGGCGCTTTTGCCGGTAGCGCGCGCCAGCACTCCCAGTAAAAACGGATTCACCGGGACGCCGGCATCCGCAATCTGCCCGGTTGCGCCTTTCAGTCCGCTCCCGGCCTCGATTGAAAACTCCATGGGTTCGCGGTCTTGCCCAATGATCGGTTGCACCGCCCAGTAGGCCATGCTGCCGGCAGCGAGCAAGGCAACCAGCGTAATGAGAAGAATGATCTTTTTTACCAAATCCATGTCCTGAGCAAATTTTGAAGCGAGATCTGACGTATTTTCATGACGCCACTATAATCAACCCATAATGATAATAGCGGAATTAAAAATAACCTGATTTTATGACTGGATATATGAATACCTGGATGCAATCTTTGACTGAACAGGGGAAGAATCCGGATGCAGCGCCGGCTCCCGAGACCGATTTCATTGCCCCGCTAACCGATCTGGGGCTGATTGCCCTGGCCGGCGATGATGCGGCGCATTTCCTGCATAACCAGATTACCAATGATGTCGAGCGCCTGACACCGACCGAGGCACGGCTGGCCGGTTATTGCACGCCCAAGGGGCGATTGCTGGCAACCTTCCTGATGTGGAAATCGACGGATGGCATCATGCTGCAACTGCCGCACGAGATCCAGCCGGCGATCCAGAAACGCCTGCAGATGTTTGTACTGCGCGCCAAGGCCAAGCTGAGCGATGCGACCGACTCGCATGTCGTTCTTGGCCTGGCTGGCGCCAGGGCCGCCGCCGCATTGTCGCCATGGTTTCCCGCGTTGCCGGCATCGCCTTATACGGTCGTCCATGCCGATGCCGGCACATTAATCCGTGTCGCGGATGCCGGTAATAGCCCGCGTTATCAATGGATCACCGTACAGGATGTGGCGGAAAAAGCATGGCCAGAACTTGCCGCTGCATTGCAGCCGACCGATGCCAGCGCGTGGCGGCTTTCCGACATCCGTGCGGGCATTCCCCGCATCACGCAGGCGACACAGGAACAGTTCGTACCGCAGATGATCAATTTTGAATTGATTGGCGGCGTGAATTTCAAGAAAGGCTGCTATCCCGGCCAGGAAATTGTCGCGCGCAGCCAGTATCTCGGAAAGCTCAAGCGCAGGATGTTCCTGGCTTTGATCGCAGGACAGGATGCGCGTCCCGGCATGGAGGTGTTCTCGGCGGCGGACCCGGAACAACCTTGCGGCATGGTCGTCAATGCAGAGCGTACTTCACAAAACGAGAGCGCCTGTCTGGTAGAAATGAAAATCACCGCGGTTGATGCCGGCACGGTACATTTAGGTTCTGCCACCGGCGCAGCGCTGCAGTTCCAGCCTTTGCCTTATCCAGTGACAGACCCGGTCTGATGCGCAATTGCGCGGAATAGACGCAAGGAGGACGCAAAATGGATCTGTACGTTTATTACCGCGTGCGCTGCGAACAGGAGCAAACGCTGCAAGTCAGGGTCACCGGCATGCAGCAGGCGCTGGCAAACAGCCGCGGCGTCAAGGCCGCGCTCAAGCGCCGCCCCGAACCGGAAAATGGATGGCATACCTGGATGGAAGTCTATCTGGACGCCCCGTCGGATTTTGAAAAGGATCTGGCGTCTGCCGCCGCCGAGGCAAAACTCGATACGCTGATCGATGGCGTTCGCCATATCGACGTTTTCGCCGATATTTCCTCATGTGCCTGATTGTATTTGCCTGGCAGATCATTCCCGGCATGCCGCTGATTGCCGCGGGCAACCGGGACGAGTTCTACCATCGCCCCGCTGCCCCCGCGCATTGGTGGCGTGACCATCCCCACATTTATGCAGGGCGCGATATACAAGGCGGCGGCACCTGGATGGGGATTACGCGGGAAGGTCGTTTTGCTGCCGTCACCAATGTGCGCGTGCCGCATGAAAGACGTACGGATGCGCCTTCACGCGGCGGACTGGTGCGCGATTATCTGGCGGGGCAGGCGTCGGCGGAAGAATACATCGCCGGAATCGCAACGCAAGCGGATGCATTCAACGGCTTCAATTTGCTGGTCGGCGATAGCAACAGGCTAATCTGGTTTTCCAACATGGCTAACCACGATGCGCGCAACGGCCATCCGCTGGCACCCGGCATCTACGGATTATCCAATGGCACGCTCGATGCGCCATGGCCTAAAGTGGTCGATACCAAGGCCCAGCTTGCCAGTCTCTTATGCCAGGATGCACCGGAAGCAGCCTATTTTGAAATGCTGCGCGATACGCAGCAGGCGCCGGATTGCCGCTTGCCGAAAACCGGCGTGGATCTGGAACTGGAACGCATGCTATCTGCCGTATGCATTCAGTCACCGCATTACGGCACCCGCGTTTCCACGCTGGTGCAGCTCGGCGGACGCCATGGCACTGTGCTGCACGAACGGCCGGTAGCCGATGGCGAGACAGCCTTTCGCAAAGAGGTCATGGCAATTTTTTAGGGGAGTATCGTGAAAAATACCATGATATGCGCAGTAAATACGCTCTTGTTAAAAAATACAGGCCCCTGTATTTTTTAACAAGAGTATAGCGCATTACGGCATCGACACAGGGTAAAACACCTGCCCGTGTCATGCCTGCTCCATTTTTTTGGCAACGTCAAGGCGCTTCAGGTATTTGAACGTTCCCATCGCTTTTGCAACCAGTTTGCCGTCGCACCAGACTTCTCCTTCGCAAAAGGACATGGTCGTAGAGCGATGGAATGACTTGCCTTTGGCGATGATGCGGCTGCCAGGCTTGCCGGCAGGTTGCAGGAAGCTGGTTTTCATTTCCACCGTGACGCCGCCGCGCGCATGCGGGTCGAGCGAACGCCCCGCCATCGACATCACGACATCCAGCAGGGTCATGGTTATCCCGCCGTGCGTGACTTGCCAGCTATTCATGTGACGTGGCAACAGATTCAGCGCGACTTGGGCTTCACCCTCGCCCATCCCCAGGAATTCCACGCCAAGATCATGCAGGAACGGTATGTCGACCGGAAACGGCTGCGGTTTGAAGGACTCCGGCTGCATGGCGTCACACCGCCGAAACGCCGCCATCCACCGCCAGGATCTGGCCGGTGATGTGCTTGCCCGCATCCGAGGCAAACAGTACTGCCGCCCCCTTCAGGTCTTCATCATCGCCCAGGCGCAGCAGCGGCGCTTGACGCGCAAGGTTGTCTTCTCCGAAATTCTTCAGCACACCCCTGGTCATTTTGGAAGGAAAAAATCCCGGCGCCAGTGCATTCACTGTAATGCCATGGCGCCCCCACTCACTGGCCAGCGCGCGCGTGAAATTCACAACCGCGCCTTTCGACGTATTGTAGGCAATGGTTTGCATGGTGCCGGGCGTGTTGCCGCTCAAGCCGGCAATGGAAGCAATATTAACGATTCGGCCATATTGATGCGGAATCATCGACTGCTTGCCAACGGCTTGCGACAACAGGAAGATGCTGCGGATATTCAGATTCATTACCTTGTCCCAGGCCTCGATCGGATGATCTTCGGCAGGCGCCCCCCAGGTTGCGCCAGCATTGTTGATCAGGATATCGATCCGGCCAAGGCACTTCAGCGTTTGCGTAACCAGCGGCGCGACGGCAGCTTCCTGCGACAGGTCCGCGGCAATTGCGGTTGCTGCAATGCCGCGCTCTTTCAAGCGAGCAACGGCTTCCTTCAGTTCGCCCTCTCCACGCGCGGACAAGACGACGTTTGCCCCCTGCTCGCCTAACGCTTCCGCAATCTGCAATCCCAATCCGCGCGATCCCCCTGTCACCAGCGCTGTCTTGCCTGTCAAATCGAACAATTGTTGTACGCTGCGCATCGCGCCTCCTTCATTGTTAAAAACCAATTTATAGAACGATCGTCCGTAAAATCATAGATTACAGCATCATTCCGATTTGAGGTAAATTGGGTAAAAAATGACCCTATGAGCATTCGTATATAATGCGTGCGACGCATCAAAATATGTTTATGAGCCAACCGAATCTCATCACTCCATTGCCCATCCCCAGTGTGAACGAATTGCGGACGCGCTGCTCCGCATGCAGCATGCATCAGCTGTGCCTGCCAATGGGACTGGATGATACGGACATGCAACGACTCGATCAGATCATCAGTCGTCGTCGCCGTATCTTGCGCGATACCACGCTGTACCGAATGGGCGATCCGTTCGCCAGCCTGTATGCAATTCGCCTTGGACACTTCAAGACATTCCAGGTCAACGTTGGTGGCGGTCAGCAAATCACCGGGTTTCAAATGGCTGGGGAATTGCTGGGCATGGATGCAATCAGCACCGATCATCATCATTGCGACGCGGTGGCGCTGGAAGATAGTGAAGTCTGCGAAATCCCGTTTTCCCAATTGGGAGGATTGTTCAGTCAAATTCCGGCTCTGCTGCATCATTTCCATCGGATGATGAGCCAGGAAATCACGCGCGAGCAAGGCGTCATGCTTTTGTTGGGAAACATGCGCGCTGAACAACGATTCGCCGCCTTTCTGGTCAATTTATCGTCTCGCTACGCCGCGCGCGGCTATTCCGCGACGAGCTTCCAGTTGCGCATGACGCGGGAAGAAATCGGCAACTATCTGGGTCTGACCATCGAAAGCATCAGCCGACTGCTCTCCAGGTTCAAAAAGCAGGATCTGCTGATAGTGAACAACCGTGAACTGGTTTTGCTTGATCCGGCAGCGCTGAAGGCGCTGGCAGCCGGGGTCGAAACTCCGGCTTGAAATCCACGGCACGCACGAGGCGCGTCCTATCCGGGTTCGGCCACCAGATAGTAAGTCAGCATTGCCGCCAGCGAAGAAAAAAGCCAGAAGCAGAAAAAACCGATCGTATATACAGCTTCCGGCGAAAAATTCATGTGGCCGTAAATCATGACCAGATCTTGTGGATCGAATACCGAAAAGAAAAAACCTTCCTCGACGATCGCCACCAGAAATGACGGCCAGAGCACAGCCATTGCAAGCCGTGTCATTTGACTGTGCCTTTTCAGGCCGGTTTGTGTATCAGGCATCCATTCTCCCAGCGCGGTACTACCGCGGGTTAAAGATAGCGTCCGGCGCGCCTGCATGGTGCTGCTTCGCCATACCGGTCAAGTTTCCTGTTGCGGCAGCGTTATTCCCGCATATCGGATCTCACCGAGCGGCCGGCGACGCTTCCGCCCGCATCGCAACCGCTTTCTGATGCGGCCAGGTCCATGCGCCGTTCAGGCGCCACTCGCGACTTCCGTTTTCCAGCAGCACCTGCCAGTTCGCCATCTCCAGCATCGGCAACGCGATGCTGAACTCACCGTGACTATCCAGCTGCGCCTCCAGATTCAGATCCTTTTCCGGTTGGGTTGAATGTACCAGATGCAGAAAAACCCTGCCCGTGTACGGCGCGCCGTGACTGGAAACCGTACCAACCAGTCTTCCGGCCGCGGCATCGTAGCGAAGCATGCTCGCCAATTCAAGGCCGGTGGCGACGCGATCGCGCCGCAAATCCTGATTGATTGACTGGCCCCGCCTGTAATAATCATCAACCACCAACGCATCCTGCCGTGAAAACGCGAGCCATGCCGTGTAGCTGCCGGCGACCACGACAGACAACGGGCCCAGTATCAACAACCACGGCCAGATATGCCGGTACCAGGGCTTGACGTTTGTAGCAGGTGCGGACATCATGGCCGCGCTTTTCATGGCCGTCATGGATTTTCCTCAATCGCGCGGCACAAAAAATACCGCTTTTTCTTTTACATGCACGTCCGGCGCGTCGATGGATTGCAATTCGAATTCAATCCTGTTCGATCCCGGTGCGCCGGCGCCATGCGCTACTCTGACCCGAACCGGCACCGCACGCGATGCCGTGCCTTCGAGGTCGATTTCCGCCTGATTAACCAGCGCGATGGTATCGATGCCAGATACGGTAATCTTGTAGCGATGTGCGAATTCGTCGGTGTTCATGATCTGCAGGCGATAGACATTCTCGATCATGTCGTCTTCGACCTCTCGCCCCATCGCGCCACGATCGCGGATGACATCCATCTTCAATGGCGTGCGCATGATGAGTGAACCCAGGGATGCCGAGACAATCAACAACAGGATACCGGTATAGATCAGTACGCGCGGACGCATGGCGCGCTGCCGTATTTGTTTCGGCGAGAGTTTGTTTTTCATCGCATTCTCGGTGGAATACCGGATCAGGCCGCGCGGCGAGCCGACCTTGTCCATTACCGAGTTGCATGCATCAATGCAGGCTGCACAGCCGATACAGTCATATTGCAGTCCATCGCGGATATCAATGCCGGTCGGACACACCTGGACGCACATCGTGCAATCGATGCAGTCGCTCTTCGACGGACCTTCCACCGCACTTTTTTTGGTGCGTGCGCCACGCGGTTCGCCGCGCTCCGCATCATAAGTGATGATGAGTGTGTCCTTGTCGAACATCGAACTCTGGAAGCGGGCATAGGGACACATGTATTTGCAGACCTGCTCGCGCATCCAGCCGGCGTTGCCATACGTTGCCAGCGCATAGAACAGAATCCAGAACCATTCCCATGGTCCCAGTTGCAATACCGCCACTTCGCCCAGCAGCGTACGCATCGGCGTGAAATACCCGACAAAGGTGATGCCGGTCCATAACGCCACCGCGATCCATGCACCATGCTTGGCTGTTTTTTTCAGCCCTTTGGAAACCGACCATGGCTGCTTGTCGAGCCGCATGCGAGCACTGCGCGTTCCTTCAATCTTGCGCTCGATCCACAGGAATATCTCGGTATAAACCGTTTGCGGGCAGGCATAGCCACACCAGACCCGGCCTGCTATTGCCGTGAACAGAAACAGCGAATATGCGCAGATGATGAGCAGGATGGCAAGGTAAATGAAGTCCTGCGGCCACAGCACGATGCCAAAAATATAGAACTTGCGCGCGGCAAGATCGAACAGCACCGCTTGACGGTCATTCCAGCGCAACCAGGGCAGTCCGTAAAACACCAGCTGCGTGATCCACACGCATGCCCAGCGCCAGTTGGCGTACCAGCCTTTCGCCTCGCGCGGATAAATTTCCTCGCGCGCAGCATACATTTTGATCACTGAAACTTCGGGCGAGGATTTACTCATGGATATTAATTACTCAGTGCGTTCTCTGCTTTTTGAAGCGCTTCTTCAGCTTCTTCAATCAAGTTCGACCGCAATTCAGTCACGGAATTGGGGGGCGATCGAAAAATATTCATCCCGCCCTCTTCCTGCAAGCATTCATGTCAGGTTCGCATTGATTGCACGTCTTTATGCACCAGCAAGCCATCGCATTTATTTTTGCACTGTTTCTCCCTTGTTGTTGGAGAGGCTCCATACATAAGACGCCAGTACGTGCACTTTCGCTTCGCCAAGGAATTCCTTGAAGGTTGGCATGGTGTTGTTGCGCCCCTTGCGGATGGTTTCCATGATCGTATCGGCACTGCCGCCATACAGCCAGATCTTGTCGGTCAGGTTCGGCGAACCGATCATCTGGTTGCCATGCGCATCCGCGCCGTGACAAGCTGCGCATGCGCCGAATTTGGCCTTGCCGAGTGCTGCCTTGGCAGAATCGGAGGTCAAACCGGACAGGCTTCGTACATAGTGGGCGACGTTTTCCACATCCTGGTCCGAGCCGAGCGCCTGCGCCATCGGCGGCATCTGGCCGTTACGCCCTTCCATGATCGTGGTCTTGATCACGTCCGGCGTCCCGCCGTACAGCCAGTCATTGTCGGTCAGGTTCGGAAAGCCCTTGTTGCCGCGCGCATCCGATCCATGGCATTGAGAGCAATAAGTCAGAAACAGCCGCTCGCCGATCGCATGTGCCTGCGGGTCCGCCGCCACGGTTTTCATATCCTGCTGGAGATACTTGTTGAACAAGGGTTCATATTCCGCATCTGCCTTTTTCAATTCCTCCTGATATTCGCCGGTGGATTTCCAGCCCAGCTTGCCTGCAAAACTGCCCAGGCCTGGATACAGGTACAGATATGCCAGTGCAAATACAATCGTGATCCAGAACATCCACATCCACCAGCGCGGCATGGGATTGTTGAGTTCACTCAAGCCCTCATCCCAGCTATGGCCCGTGGTTTCCTTGGCATCAGCCGTATTTACCTTGCTTTTGGATTGCGCCCATAACAGGAGCGCACAGCCCCCGATGCCGAGCAATGTCAATACCGTGATATACCCGCTCCAGAAGCTGCTTGTGAAATCAGACATTATGCTTCTCCGTGCCCGGGGTGTTCATTTCATTCATGTCGTCAGCGAACGGCAACTGCGCCGCCGCTTCGAAATCGGCGTTGCGGCGTTTGCTGAACGCCCACCACATGATGCCGATGAAGGTCAGGAAGCTGATGAGGGTAAATGCGCTGTGCGCGTCTGTCACCAAATTGTCGAAAGTCATGATTACCTCTTTGCCTTGATCAGCGTTCCCATTCCCTGCAGGTATGCAATCAATGCATCCTGTTCGGTCTTGTCTGCCAGAGTGCCAGGCGCCTGCGCTATTTCTTCCTCGCTGTAAGGATGGCCGAGCCGCTTCAATGCCCGCATCTTCGGCACAATATCTTCCGGATTCAATTTTGTCGTGGCAAGCCATGGATAACCCGGCATATTGGATTCTGGCACCACGTCGCGCGGATTGTTCAAGTGCGTCCTGTGCCATTCATCGCTATAACGACCACCGACCCGAGCCAGATCCGGACCGGTGCGCTTGGAACCCCACTGGAATGGACGGTCATAGACGTACTCGGCGGCAACCGAATAGTGTCCATAACGTTCAGTCTCGGCGCGAAATGGGCGGATCATTTGCGAATGGCAGTTGTAGCAGCCCTCACGCACGTAGATATCGCGGCCAGCCAGGCGCAATGCCGAATACGGCTTCAAGCCGGCGATCGGCTCCGTGGTCGATTTTTGAAAAAACAGCGGCACGATTTCAACCAGGCCACCCACGCTTACCACCAGAATCACCAGCGTGATTAACAGCCAAGGGTTCTTTTCAATCCATTCATGTGAAAATTTCATCGATTGCTCCTTGAATCAAGCGTGCGCGGAGGTCAGTACCGGAATGCGCGCATTGGCTTCCCTGGCATTGCGTGCGGTCATCATCACGTTGTAAGCCATGATCAGCATGCCGCTGAGATACAGCAATCCGCCGCTGAAACGAATCACATAATAGGGATACGTTGCCTTGACCGATTCGACAAAGGTATACGTCAGGGTGCCATCGGCATTCACCGCGCGCCACATCAATCCCTGCATGACGCCGGCAATCCACATTGAAGCGATATACAGCACGATACCGATCGTCGCTACCCAGAAATGGATTTCGATCATTTTTTTGCTCCACATCTCGGTTTTGCCGAACAGCCGGGGAATCAGGTAGTAAATCGAACCCATCGTAATGAAGCCGACCCAGCCCAACGCGCCGGCATGCACATGCCCAATCGTCCAGTCGGTGTAGTGCGACAGCGCATTTACGGTCTTGATCGACATCATCGGACCTTCAAAGGTCGACATGCCGTAAAAGGATAGGGATACCACCAGGAATTTCAGGATCGGGTCGGAACGCAGTTTGTGCCACGCACCCGACAAGGTCATGATGCCGTTAATCATGCCGCCCCAGGATGGCGCCAGCAGAATCAGCGAGAACACCATGCCGATCGATTGCGTCCAGTCCGGCAAGGCGGTGTAATGCAAATGGTGCGGACCGGCCCACATGTAAGTGAAAATCAGCGCCCAGAAATGCACGATCGACAGCCGATAAGAGTAGACCGGACGGTCAGCCTGCTTCGGGATGAAGTAATACATCATGCCCAGGAAACCGGCCGTAAGGAAAAAGCCAACCGCATTATGGCCGTACCACCACTGGACCATTGCATCCTGCACGCCGGAATAAGCGGAATACGATTTTGTCAATGACACCGGCATCACTGCGCTATTGACAATATGAAGCAGGGCGACGGCGAGAATAAATCCGCCGTAAAACCAGTTGGCGACATAGATATGCGGCACTTTGCGTTTGACCAGCGTACCGAAGAACACTACGGCATACGAAACCCACACAAGGGCGATCAGAATATCGATCGGCCATTCCAGTTCGGCATATTCCTTGCCTTGGGTCAGCCCCATCGGCAGCGTAACCGCCGCCGCGACGATCACCAGTTGCCAGCCCCAGAAGGTAAATGCCGCGAGCTGATCGGAAAACAATCTGACCTGGCTGGTGCGCTGCACGACATAGTAGGACGTGGCAAACAGTGCACAGCCACCGAACGCAAAAATTACCGCGTTGGTGTGCAATGGCCGCAATCGTCCGTATGTCAGCCAGGGTATATCGAAATTCAGTGCGGGCCAGGCCAGTTGTGCGGCAATGAATACGCCAACCAGCATGCCGACTACTCCCCATACGACAGTCGCAATTGCAAACTGCTTTACGACTTTGTAGTTGTAGTTTTGCGCTCTATCCACAAACGTTCTCCCCAAATGCCAGAATGATGCGAGGCAGATTACGGATTTACACCCCCGAAAACTTTGACCTGGATCAAATTGATCTAAATCAATTTGCGAGCAAGGGAAATTAATTTAAAAACATCGTCAACATTGTTACTTTTTATCGGCATCAGTATTGGCGGCAGTTTCATGCTGTGTCTTTTGTACAGTATCGTCATCCTGCAAAATGCGTAATGCAGGTCCGACCATATCGTCAAATTGACCGCTATCCGACATTCTGAAAAAAATCCAGAGTGCGATGAAAACGATAACGATACTGAGAGGAATAAGAAGAAAAAGCGCTTCCATGACAAATTATTCTGTTTTAACCAAAGTGGGACACTTTGTCTGCCATCAAGTTATTCTGCTTTAACTCAAATATGGCGCTTTGCCTGCCATGGCGGAGTCATCCAGCTTCAAAAAACGCTTGCGTGAGATACGGCGCAGGCGCAGAGCATTGGCTACCACTATCGCCGAACTGAGCGACATGCCGATGCCCGACAGCCAGGGGTTGAGGTAACCCGAGGCAGCAGCAGGGATCGCAAGCGCATTGTAAATTACGGCCCAGGCCAGGTTCTGGCGTATCACTGACATGGTTTGCGAGGCCGCATCGGCAGCTTCCACGATTGACATCAACTTGCCTGACAACAGTACGGTATCCGCATGCGCCTGCGCAAGCGCCGCTCCGGCACCCATCGCAAACGATACATCGGCAACGCGCAATACCGCAGCATCATTCATACCATCCCCTACCATGGCAACCACTGCGCCATCGCGTTGCAAGTTCTGCACGAATGCCAGTTTTTGATCCGGGAGATATTCGCCGTACGCCGCATCAATGCCGAGCTCCTCTGCAACACGCTGCGTGATGGCATGTTGATCGCCACTCAAGAGGATTACCGTTTTACCAGCCGATTTGAACCATTGAATTACGCGGCGGGCATCGTCGCGCACCGGATCCGCCATATCAAAGCGTGCCAGCCATGCATGATCGGCACCCAGATAAACCGGCGTTAGCCCATCATTTGGCAATTCCATAGTCAGGTTGTCCGCAATGCCAGCGACAAACGCCGCGCTGCCTAGCCGATAATGTGTTCCATCCAGCCTGCCTTCCAGCCCTTGCCCAACCTGATAAAACACCTCGCCCGCAGGCGCGACCGCAGGCGGTACTATCTGCGCTTCGGCTGCAGCCTGCACGATCGCCATCCCAAGCGGGTGCGCATTGGATGCTTCCAGTGCGGCCGCTATCCGCAGGCAAGACTGACGATCGGTTACGCCGAATATTTCAATGGCCTGCACCTTGGGTTTGCCGAGAGTCAGCGTGCCGGTCTTGTCAAAAACGATATGCGTCATGCGATGCAGGGTTTCCAGCACATGCGGCTGTACGATCAGGATTCCCTGGCGCACCATTCTGTCGGTTGCAGCAGCCAAGGCGGTCGGCGTCGCCAGCGACAAGGCACATGGGCAGGAAACCACCAGTACTGCAATTGCGATAGGCCAGGCGCGTGATGGATCCAGCCATTCCCACAAACCGAAAACAACCAGCGCGAACAGCAATAGCGCAGTAACAAACCACGCGGCGACCTGATCCGCCCATAATGCCAGCTGCGGCTTGGCCTGCCCTGCCCGTTCGATCAGTTTGATCAGTGCTGACAAGGTGCTGTCCCGGGCGCTCTTCGATACGCGCATGATCACGGCCTGCGTTGCATTAACTGCACCGCCCGGAAGCATATCGCCAGGCGCCTTGCGCGTTGGTCGGCTTTCGCCCGTCAGCAGGGACAGATCGATCGATGTTTCGCCATCGATGATCATGCCATCGGCAGCAATCGCTTCGCCCGGCTTGACAAGAATGATATCGTCCTCCTGCAATTGCGCCGCCGGCACAATCTCGGTCGCGTGGCTAGCGGGATAGGCTGGCATGCGGGAGGCGGAAGCAGGCAAGGCATATTGCAGCTTTTCCAGTGACGCTGCGGCCTTGCGCCTGGCAAGCAGTTCGAAATAACGGCTGCACAGCAGCAGAAAAATGAACATCGTGACCGAGTCGAAATAGACTTCACCCTGTCCGCGCCATGTCGCCACGACACTGGCGCCGAACGCCGCCGCGATGCCAAGCGCCACTGGCACATCCATGCCCGGCGCGCGATTCTTCATATTGACCCAGGCGCCCTTGAAAAAAGGCAATGCCGAGTAAAATACGGCCGGAATCGTCAGCAACAAACTGGCCCATTGCATCAATGCTGCCATATCCGCTTCGATCGGGCCCTCGTTTGTCAAATAGGCTGGTACGGCATACATCATGACCTGCATCATCGACAATCCGGCCACGAATAGCTGGCGAAACAGGATCTTGCCGGCACGGCGCAATTGCTCGCCATGCTTGACCGCATCAAAGGGGTAAGCCAAGTATCCGATTTCGCGTACTGCCCTCAAAAGATCGCTAGGCTTGCAGCGATTCGTCGCCCAACGAATATACAGCCGCTCCGTGGCGACATTCATGTTGGCCGCCTGCACGCCCGGCACGCGCGCAAGATGGCGTTCGATCAGCCATACGCATGCGGCGCATCGAATGCCATCGATGGATAGTGTAGTCTCGCAACTCGTCGCATCTTCTGCGACAGCCGCCGCAAATTGATGCATGCCTTCCGGCGTATCGTAGAGCTGCAGTTCAGGCGGAATCAGCCCATCCTTGTCCGCGGTACCAGAAAACACGGTCCGGTTGCGGTAATAATCGGTCAATCCATTATCGACAATCGCTTGTGCAACCGCCTGGCAACCGGGGCAGCACATCGGCCGCTCAACAGCGTCTATCGCGACAACCCAGTGCGCGGATGGCGGCACAGGCAAACCACAATGAAAGCAATCCGCCATCGCTGCAGAATGCGCTGCCGCCCCCTGCACATCGTCAATCAGCACGCTGCTCATTGGTGCGTCTTTGTCGCAGGCGGGCTCAGGCAAACCGCATCGAGCCATCCCAGCGACAAGCCTTCCGCTGCACGAATCAGGCCAAGCAGGCCGAACGCAAAGACAATCAACCCGCTGGCGATACGCACCCGGCGCTGCTGCGTCCATTTTTTCAGGCGCGTACCCAGCATTCCCATGCTCAGCAAGGTTGGCAAGGTGCCAAGCCCGAAAACCAGCATGACGGCAGCACCGGACCATGCCGAACCGGTGAGCATCGCGGTCAGCAATACGCTGTACACCATGCCGCATGGCACCCAACCCCACAAACCGCCCAACGCCAGCGCTTTCACTGGGTTATCCATTGGCAGCAGGTGTTTTACCAGCGGTTGTACATGACGCCAGAGTATTTGCCCGGCTGCTTCGAGCCGCGTCAGGCCGCGCCATGCGTCCATCAGGTAAAGACCGAGCGCAAGAAGCATGAAATTGGCCAGCCAATAACCACCAATCTGGATGGATGACATGAAGGTCAAGGTACGCGCACCTTCCGCAATGCCGCCGGCAAGCGCGCCGGCAATGGCGTAACTGCCAATGCGGCCGATGTTGTAGGCGACAACCCTTAATGCACTATCAGACGTGTTGACGGCTCCCAGCGTCGCGCCGCGCTCGACAGTTACCGCGACCGGAAAATTTCTTTTCGGCGTCGATGCGACTGACAACGCACTAACAATACCGCCGCACATGCCGATACAATGAACGCCGCCCAGCAAGCCAATCATGAAAACAGGAACAAGGTTCAAATCGGCCACATCAAGGTCCATCTCATATAGGTCAAATCGTTTTTGAATATCGCTGCGGCTCCGGCATGGTATTCAGATAACGGCCGAAAACCATGCAGATATTGCGGATCAACAACCGGCCCTTCAAGGTAACGATCAGCCATTGATCTTCGATCATCTTCAATGTTTACCAAGCCACCGCTTTCCGGAATCCGCAGCTTTTCGAGTTCAAACGCAAAGTATTCTTTGAACGTTATCGGATATGCCAGTTCAATCGACGATATCGGCAGCTCGAAATTGTAGGTCAAAACCGTCCTGAATGTTGCAAGCTGGAAACGACGCGCCAGTCCGCCTGGAATGACATTTCTTGTCTACCCGGCTCCCTGGCTTGCATGCTTTTAGTGAAGTGAAGCCTTTTATCAGGCGTTCAGCCATTCCTGACCGAAGGCCAAAGTGTGGCCGCAGTCCGCATTTTCAGATAACTTCAAAAAGCCCGGCCGCACCCTGCCCGCCGCCGATGCACATGGTAACCACGACATATTTTGCGCCGCGACGTTTGCCTTCGATCAGCGCGTGACCAGTCAGCCGTGCACCTGAAACGCCATACGGATGGCCGACCGCGATCGCACCGCCGTTTACATTAAGTCGATCCATCGGAATGCCGAGCTGGTCTGCGCAGTACAACACCTGCACCGCAAATGCTTCATTCAATTCCCATAAATCAATATCTTCCACTTTCAATCCTGCCTTCTTCAGCAGTTTCGGTATCGCGAACACCGGGCCGATACCCATTTCATCCGGTTCGCACCCTGTAACCGCGAAACCGCGGAAAATGCCGAGCGGCTGCAAGCCTCGGGTTTCAGCAAGACTGCCATTCATGACGATGACGGCTGAAGCGCCATCGGAAAACTGACTGGCATTGCCAGCGGAAATCACGCCACCCGGCAATGCGGAGCGAATCTGCGATACGGCTTCAAGTGTCGTATCGGGGCGGATGCCTTCGTCGGCTGCGATAGTCACTTCTTGCGTCGTCAGCATCCCGGTCGCCTTGTCTGCAATACCCATAATCGTGGTCATCGGCACAATTTCATCATTGAACTTGCCCGCTGCCTGCGCCGCTGCCGCTCGTAACTGGCTTCGCACGCCGTATTCATCCTGTCGCTCGCGCGAAATGCCGTAGCGCTTGGCGACAGTTTCCGCTGTCTGCAGCATTGGCCAGTAAATTGCGGGTTTGTGCTCCTTCAGCCATGTTTCAATCAGCATGTGCTTGTTCGCTTCCTGCTGTACGCAAGAGATGGATTCGACGCCGCCCGCCGCGTAGATATCGCCTTCGCCGGCGAGTATGCGCTGTGCAGCCAACGCGATGGTTTGCAAGCCTGAAGAACAGAACCGGTTGACCGTCATTCCGGCAGTGGTCACCGGGCAGCCGGCGCGTAATGCAATCTGGCGCGCGATGTTACTTCCGGTCGCGCCTTCCGGCGTGGCGCAACCCATGATGACATCTTCCACTTCACCGGGTTCAAGTCCGGCACGCCGCATGGCGGCATCAAGGACATGACCTCCCATCGTGGCACCGTGCGTCATGTTGAATGCGCCTTTCCAGGACTTTGCCAGACCGGTGCGTGCAGTGGATACGATGACGGCTTCAGACATGTGAGTCTCCTTGAATTGAATCAGATTGAATTTTACCGAAGCGCAGCCCGGCCAGAGTTTGTCCCGCTTTTATCGAATAGTGATTTTCTGCATCTCAGAATACCATAATTTAGAACGACCGTTCGTAAACCTCGATCATGCACAATGCCAACTGCATCTACAGAGGAAATAATGTTGGTTTTGATTAATTTAGCTGTAAGTTTCCGTAAGTTTCGAGAAAGTATTGTGTAAGGTTCAAGTCGCACACTCCGCTTGTGCAAGAAATGCGCAAGAGTCATTTGCACATTCATATTAATCAAATGAAGGAGACAAGCATGGCGACAGGACAAGCGGCAACAACACGCGGCATGACAGCGGAGGAACGCAAGGTTATTTTTGCGTCTTCCCTGGGCACCGTGTTTGAATGGTATGACTTTTACCTGTACGGTTCGCTCGCTGCGATTATCGCGAAGCAGTTCTTTGCCGGTACCGACCCCAGCACCGCATTCATTTTTGCCCTGCTGGCATTTGCAGCGGGCTTCATTGTGCGTCCGTTCGGCGCGCTCGTGTTCGGCCGTCTCGGCGACATGATCGGCCGCAAATATACATTTCTCGTCACGATCCTGATCATGGGCTCGTCCACCTTTCTGGTAGGACTGTTGCCAAGCTATGCATCGATCGGCATTGCGGCACCGATCATCCTGATCTCGCTGCGCATTTTGCAAGGCCTGGCGCTCGGCGGAGAATACGGCGGTGCGGCGACCTATGTGGCAGAACATGCGCCGCATGACAAGCGCGGCGCATTTACTTCCTGGATTCAGACCACTGCAACACTCGGCCTTTTCCTGTCCCTGATGGTGATCCTGGGGACGCGCACCGCGATCGGCGAAGCGGCATTCGCCGACTGGGGCTGGCGCATTCCGTTCCTGGTATCGGTTTTCCTGCTGGCAGTCTCCGTCTGGATTCGGTTATCAATGAATGAATCGCCGGCATTCGCCAAAATGAAAGCCGAAGGCAAGACGTCCAAGGCACCATTGTCCGAATCCTTCGGCCAATGGAAAAACCTGAAGATCGTCATACTGGCACTGATCGGCCTGACCGCCGGCCAGGCAGTGGTGTGGTATACCGGCCAATTTTATGCCTTGTTCTTCCTGACGCAGACCCTGAAGGTCGATGGCGCCACGGCCAACCTGCTGATCGCCGCTTCGCTCGTGATTGGCACGCCGTTTTTCATCGTGTTCGGCGCCCTGTCTGACAAGATTGGCCGCAAGATGATCATCCTGGGCGGCTGCCTGCTCGCTGCAGTGACCTATTTCCCGATTTTCGGCGCATTGACCCACTATGCCAATCCGGCACTGGAAGCGGCAATTAAAAATGCACCGGTAGTCGTCACCGCCGATCCGCAAAAATGTCAGTTCCTGTTCAATCCGACCGGCACCAAGAAATTCACTTCTTCGTGCGACATCGCCCGTACCGTGCTGGCCAACGCTTCCGTGAACTACACGACAGTGGAAGCACCCGCCGGCACGATTGCCTCGGTCAAGGTTGGTGACAAGGTCTTTCAGGGCTATGATGCACATGGCCTGTCCAAGGAAGAAGCTGCGGCAAAGGATAAAGCCTTCAAGAAAGAGCTGGGCGATGCCATCAAGGCTGCAGGTTACCCTGCCAAGGCCGATCCTGCACAGATGAACAAGGGCATGGTTCTGGTTCTGCTGACGATCCTGCTGATTTATGTCACCATGGTCTACGGCCCGATCGCCGCCATGCTGGTCGAGCTGTTCCCGACCCGCATCCGCTACACGTCCATGTCGCTGCCTTACCATATCGGCAACGGCTGGTTCGGTGGCCTGCTGCCGACAACTGCGTTCGCACTGGTGGCGTACAAGGGCGACATTTACTACGGCCTCTGGTATCCGATCATTATCTCGCTGATGACATTTGTGGTCGGCATGCTGTTTATCAAGGAAACCAAGGACAGGGATATCTACGCCAACGATTGATTCTTGTATATGGAGCATGCCGCTCGCGGCATGCGTCAGAAAGCCGCCAGGTAGTCCGCTGGCGGCTTTTTCATTCGCCCGTCAAGTTTCTGCCATTGCTTCCCATGTACGAAGGAAGCGGTGGTTCGCAGCTGTCACTCCCTTATGGCCGCCGAATAGAATTCCTTGACATCGTGCACATAGCGCCTGGTTTCCCTGAAAGGTGGCACGCCATTATATTTGAGCACATTGCCCGGGCCGGCATTGTAGGCGGCAAGTACCTCGTCAATGGTATCGTGATTGCGCATCAGGTATTTCAGATACGCGACACCGACATTGATATTGGTTTGCGGATCATACAATCGCTGACTGTTTTCGACCCCCATGAAGCGGCCCGTATCCGGGGTAATTTGCATCAGGCCGCGAGCATGATTTCTGGATATGGCAGACGGGTTATAGGAAGATTCCTTTTGGATGATAGCGTGAATCAGGCTGGCAGGAACGCCATGCAGTCTGGATGCATGCGTCACCATTTCATGATACGGTTTTTGCTCGCACGAGTGGCAAACGGTGTTCTTGATAATTTCCTGCACCATCAGGCCGGGGTGATCATGCGGCGGAATCTTGCCTCGCGCCCGGGCCATACGGGATGCCAGACCGCGTCGATCGGGCTTTGTTTCCAGCCCGAAGGTGCTCCATTCATTCAGGATGTCTTGCGCCGTCATTGATCGCATGCGTTTCAGTTTGCTGGCGGTTACGGTATGACTCTTCCGTATAGTGACAGGCTGGACTGCGGGGTCTTCAGAGAGAAAGGGAAATGAGCTGCCGCACCCGCCCAAGAAAGCCATCAGCACCGCACCCGCAAAAGTATTTGCGCTACGGTTCAAACGCGGAGCCAAGCTGCTTTTTGTAACTGGATTGCATCGAAGACCTGCAATCCGCATCAATTTTTCCTTGCCAAACATCTATCCCCCCCAGTCAATCTGCGGCATGCCGCAATAACACGACAATGATCAACTGGCGAAGAAATACGAAAGAGGCAGGGCTTGAGGTAGGTGAAAAGAGGGTTGCTGGTATGCGATGGGACGTAAAAAGAACGAACTATCCCTATCATTTACTTTCGGCAGCCCTGCTGTCATAGGCATTTTGCCTTTAGACCAGAAGCTTTGCGTCCCTGCCTTTCAACAGGTTTGCCAGTATCAAATGTAGTAATGCTGAAAACAGCATAACGTTTTTGATTCCTGGCGGAAATTGAATATTTGACTTCTGTTGCTTGATGCCGACAACGTTTCCATTCTGTCTTTGTTCTTGTGCAAGAACGTCTTTAGGCTTGTTTTGGCATCCCTGGGGTTGATTGGTATGGATTGCTGGCCCAAGGATCTATCGGGCCGGCAACGTGGTTCCTGCAGAACCGCTGTAGGACATCATCCAGGCGCAAGCGTCAATGTGCCGAGCTTGTTGATCTCCACGGTTTCCCGCCTGGTATTCATGGGGAGATACGACACATCCGCCCAACGCTGCACGAAATTACGGTAAAGCGGCGAAAACACGTTGCCGGACTGGCCGGTGGAATGAATGAAGCGGGAATTTTCCAGGTTCGACAGGTCATACAGGGCGCGCAAGCTGGCGGCGTGATGGCTGACGAATGGCTCTTTCTCATCGCGCAGGTTATAGCGTCCGACATTCACCGTGTACGTATCGCCGGGCGTTGCCACGCGCAAGTCGAACAGTCTTGCCAGCAGCGCCACTTTTGCAAACGGCCGATGCTCGGAACGGGCGGCGTGCGCCTCACCCCAGTGCCATTGCGCCATGTCGGCTCCATAACGGTGCTCCAGGTTGGCAAGCGCCGCATCCAGAGAGGCTGACAGCAGCTCGCCGCAGCCTTGCGGCCGTATTGCGGTAGGTTGGCTGACGTCGGCACACCATTTCCCCTGTCCGTTCACATCTTCCAGCACATTGGCCATGGGCTGATGCACATTACGCTGCTCCCAATAGTCCTTCATCAGTGCATCACCCAATTCATCCGCGAAAATCCGGCGCGAAGCCTCGCGCATCCATGCATTGAAAATCAGCGGTTCGGCTCTATCCATATCCATGGCGCCATTCCACTTTCTCAGCGCATCGAGCGCCGTTCGGGCGCGCCCGGAAAGCGGATTCACTTTGGTGACGATCGGCAGCAGTTCCCGCGCTGCCAATGACACATCATCCTTCTGGATATCAGCGAAGCTGTTCATGCCGTGTTTCTGTCGTGCATCGATCAATTGCGCAATCCGGTTTGCACGGAACGGCAGGGTCCACTCGCTGGTCAGAAAATACGGGTAGTCATTGCCGACAATTTTCTGGTTCGCGGTGATGATGCGCTGCGCTGCGGGATTGTATTGTCGCGGCAGTTGTTCGAATGGGATGAATCCATCCCAGTCATACCGTGCATCCCATCCAGGCGCCGGCGCCAGGCCTTTCAGATCGTTTCCAGCCTTGCGGATCGGTACGCGCCCCGGCGCAATATAGCCGATATTGCCGTCAACATCGGCATAGACGATATTTTGCTGCGGCGTGCCAAAATCTTTTGCGCCTTCCAGGAATTCATCCCAGTTTTTCGCGCGGTTGAATTTCATGCCCGCCTGCAGGGTCAGGTCGTCTGGCCGCAATGCAGTCCAGGCAAAGGCAATCACGTATTGCCTTGCATCGAGCGGCGCCTTTTCCAGGATCGGCAACGCGCCGCTGATCACCGGGCCGTGGCGCGTGTCGCGCACTTGCAGCATCACGTCCGGCTGGCCCTTGACCCTGATCGTCTCGGTGCGCATCCTGAAGTCGTCCCAGCCGGCGGGTGTCTGGTACTGGGTCGGATTGGCGGGATTGATCCGTTCGATATACAGATCCTGCACGTCGGGCGCGGTGTTGGTAAAACCCCATGCGATCCGGTCGTTACGACCGAGCACCACGCTCGGGATGCCCGGCAACGTCGCGCCGATTACATTCAGGCCGGGGGCCGAAAGATGGGCGAAATACCATAACGCTGGCGCTGATAGTCCCAGATGCGGATCGTTTGCAAGCAAAGGCTTGCCGGTTTCGGACCGTACGCCGGACACAACCCAGTTGTTGGAGCCGGCGCCATCGATCAGCGAAGGTGGCGCGATACCAGCGACGGCGGCCAGCTGTTGCGTCGTACCGGCCAGTTCACGGTAGAGCTTCGTATAGTCCTGCGTCGGCACGGTCGAATCGCCCGGATACGGTGCCAGGAATTCATTGATCCGATCCAGCGGCAGGCGCTGTGCGAGCCGCATGCGCAGCAGTTCCTGTGTCCAGTTGCTGCCCAGGTCCCAGGCCATCATGGTTTGCCAGCCGATTGAATCGACCGCCTGCCATGGTGCAGGTGAAGGTGCACCGGTCAGCAGGAATTCAGGCGGCAACGGCCCGGCCCGATGCGACAGATAGGCATTTACACCTCGGCTATAGTTTTCCAGCGCCATCCGTGTGTCCGCCGACAGCTTCCCCAAAATCCTTTCCGCATTGCGCTGTACCCCCAGCGTGCGCAGGAAGCGATCGGTATTCAATGCATCCGGACCGAGTATTTCGGCTAGCCGGCCCGCCGGAATGCGCCGGTTGAGTTCCATCTGCCATAGGCGGTCCTGTGCGTGCACGAAACCAAGCGCAAAATACGCATCGCCGGCGGATTTTGCATAGATGTGGGGAATGCCCTCCGCATCCCGTACGATGTCGACTGGCGCAGCCAGGCCGGCGAGCTTGATCGTGCCGCTGATCCGAGGTTGACTTGCGGCACGGTACCAGAAGATTACAATAACGACTCCCAGCATGATGAGCAGCATTGCCAAACCTGCTTTTTTCAAGATTTTTGCCATGTTCTCTCTCTTCTTCCGCCGTTTTTTGTTCTCGCCACAGTATCACAAGCAATCGGTCCGTAAATTGCGCTGCGGCATGACTGCAAATCGCATATAGTCATGATAACCATCTCCAACAACGAATATTTTATGAAATTTGATGTCGCCATTATTGGCAGCGGACTGGCCGGCTTGTCCGTCGCCCTGCATCTTGCCGAAACACGCAAGGTCGCAATCATTTCCAAACGCGCCTTGCTGGATGGCGCCAGCAACTGGGCGCAAGGCGGCATTGCCGCCGTTCTCGATTCGGGCGACAGTTACGAGCAGCATGTATCCGATACGCTGATCGCCGGCGCGGGACTGTGCGACGAAAGCGCGACGCGCTTCATCGTCGAACACGGCCGCGAGGCAATCGAATGGCTGATTGCGCAAGGCGTACCGTTTACGCCCGACGCTTCGGCCGAACTGGGTTTCCACCTGACACGCGAAGGCGGTCATAGCCAGCGCCGCATCATTCACGCGGCGGACGCCACCGGACATGCGGTGCAAGTGACGCTGGAGGAAAAAGTCCGCAATCATCCGAATATCACACTGCTGGAACAGCATTGCGTGATTGACGTGATCACGTCCGGCAAGCTGGAAGAGCACACTGCGCCGCGCTGCCTGGGACTGTATGCACAGGACGTCGCCACCGGCAAGGTAAAGACCATCGCCGCCGACCAGACGGTGATCGCTACCGGCGGCGCCGGCAAGGTTTATCTCTACACCACCAATCCCGATACCGCGACCGGAGATGGCATCGCGATGGCATGGCGCGCCGGATGCCGGGTGGCGAACATGGAATTCATCCAGTTCCATCCAACCTGCCTGTACCATCCCTATGCCAAATCGTTTCTGATCAGCGAAGCGGTGCGCGGTGAAGGCGGTCTGCTGAAACTGCCCGCTACCGCAGGCGCTGCAGCGGGCGCGCGGTTCATGCCAACGCATGACGCGCGCGCCGAACTTGCGCCGCGCGATGTGGTGGCGCGGGCAATCGATGCGGAAATGAAAAAACGCGGACTGGATTACGTCGATCTCGACATCACGCATCAATCACCGGAATTCCTGAAAGAGCATTTTCCGACCATCTATGCACGCTGCCTGGAACTGGGAATCGACATTACCAGACAGCCGATCCCAGTGGTGCCGGCCGCGCACTATACCTGTGGCGGCGTGGTTACCGATCTGAGCGGCCGCACCGATCTGCCGGGGCTCTATGCAGTCGGCGAAACTTCCTACACCGGCCTGCATGGCGCGAATCGCCTGGCAAGCAACTCCCTGCTGGAATGTGTGGTTCTGGGTCATGCGGCGGCACGGCACATCGAGCAGCAGCCCAAACAGCCGGCAACCGTGTTGCCAGCCTGGGACGAAAGCCGTGTTACCAATGCTGACGAAGAAGTGGTGATTGCGAACAACTGGGATGAATTGCGCCGCTTCATGTGGAATTACGTCGGCATCGTACGCACCACCAAGCGCCTGGAGCGGGCCCAGCATCGCATCCGCTTGCTGAAGGAGGAAATCGACGAGTATTACGCCAATTTCCGCATTACCGCCGACCTGCTGGAATTGCGCAATCTGGTAGAGGTGGCATCACTGATCGTCAACAGTGCGCTGTCCCGGCGCGAGAGCCGCGGCCTGCATTACAGCCGGGATTATCCCGACACCTTGCCGAAAGCGTTGCCGAGCGTCCTGTCACCGGCCCGGCGCTAAGTATTTGACCGATTTGACCGATTCGATCAAAGAGAAAAGCAAACAGTGGTCCGGACTACCGTTGCGCCGACGCGCTGACTGGAGAAGCGCAGCGTGTCGGGGAACAGGTTACGCCCATCCAGACTACTCCTGCAGAACTCCGCGCTGACTGGAAGTAACTTCCCAGGCACTACCTCGTGCCGCATCAATAAAAATTCTGTCATTCCCGCAGGTTATTAGCGGGAATCCAGCGGCGTGTTCACCATCGCAAAGACACTGGATTCCCGCCACAGACACGCGGGAACGACAAGCCTGTGGTCACTCTCCAGGCTGGCAATCGACCCGTCGCCAGGCTACCTGGGGAGTTATGCCTGGAAATAAAAAATGGGGAGTATCGTTAAAAATAAGGGCAAATGCGGAATAAATCAGCGGCTGTTCAAATATACATGCCGCAGTATTTTTTTATTATCTAAAACGCAAAACCAGCTCAACAGCCAAAATACCTGCGCCAGCTTTTCCTTCGCCATCCCCAACCAGCACGTTCGCTTGCTCTATCCGCCGCAAGCGGCGCATCCTATCCGATCACGCGCAGCGAATAGTCGGTCGCCCGCACATCCTTGGTCAGGCTGCCAATCGAGATTCGGTCAACACCGGTTTCGGCAATGGCCCGCACCGTCTCCATGTTGATGCCGCCGGAGGCTTCCAGCTGTGCCCTGCCGCTGGTGATGTCGACCGCCTTGCGCATCTCATCCATCGAAAAATTATCCAGCAGGACAGAAACCGCGCCGGCCGCCAGGGCTTGTTCCAGTTCGCTCAGATTCTCGACTTCGATCTGGATCGGCACGCCGGCATGCAGCGCATGTGCGGCCTGCATGGCGGCAGCGATGCCGCCGGCAGCGGCGACATGGTTTTCCTTGATCAGGATGCCGTCATACAGCGCCAGGCGCTGGTTCATGCCGCCGCCGACCCGCACTGCATACTTTTGCGCAAGACGCAGCCCGGGCAGGGTTTTGCGGGTATCCAGGATGGCTGCGCGCGTTCCCGTGACCGCATCAACATAGCGTCGGGTAGCTGTCGCGACGCCGGACAGCAACTGCAAGAAATTGAGCGCGCCGCGCTCGGCAGTCAGAAGTGCGCGCGCCGGGCCATCGATCGCGCAGACTTCGCTGTCAGCTGCCATCGTCGCGCCCTCCGCATAACGCCATTCGATCCGCATATGGGCATCGAGCCGCTTCATTACGGCCTCGAACCACGGCGCACCGCATAACACCGCCTCCTCGCGCACGATGACGCGCGCCTTCACCCATTGGTCTGCAGGCACCAGCCGGCCTGTCACATCGCCGGTCCCGACATCCTCGGCCAATGCGGTGTTCACATTGTCTTCAAAGGCAGCCGCCAAGGCCGCATCGAACGGAGCAAATCGATTATTCAGCGTACTCATGCGGGGCCGATCCCTGAGAAAAGTTGTTGTTCTTTTGCCAGATCCCCGGATGGGCGGACATTGGCTTTTTGTTGCGCTGCGAACGCCAGCATGCGATCAATGCAGACATACGCCTGGCGTCCGATGTCCGGGTCAATGTGGATTTCATTCCTGCCCGACTCCAGCACATCGGCCAGGTTCTGCAACCCGTTCATCGCCATCCATGGGCAGTGGGCGCAGCTCTTGCAGGTGGCGCTGTTACCGGCAGTCGGGGCGTCGATGAAGCGCTTGCCGGGCGCCGCCATCCGCATCTTGTGCAGGATGCCGTTGTCGGTGGCGACAATGAATTCTTCCGCATCCAGCGTTTGCGCAGCGGCAATGAGTTGCGAAGTCGATCCGACCACATCGGCCAGCGCTACCACGGCTTCCGGCGATTCCGGATGCACCAGTACTTTCGCTTTGGGGTGCTCGCGCTTCAGCAGTTCGAGTTCGATACCCTTGAATTCATCATGCACCAAACATGAACCCTGCCACAGCAACATGTCGGCGCCGGTTTTCTTCTGGATGTAGCTGCCCAGATGCTTGTCCGGCGCCCACAGGATTTTTTTGCCCTGCGCATGCAGATGCGCGACGATCGACAGGCCGATCGACGACGTCACCATCCAGTCGGCGCGCGCCTTCACTGCCGCACTGGTGTTGGCATATACGACGACAGTACGATCCGGATGGGCATCGCAGAATGCCGTGAATTCGTCCGCTGGACAGCCCAGATCGAGCGAGCAGGTTGCATCCAGGTCCGGCATCAGAATACGCTTCTCCGGGCTCAGTATTTTCGCCGTTTCGCCCATGAACTTGACGCCTGCCACCACCAGCGTCTGCGCCGGGTGATCACGGCCAAAGCGCGCCATTTCCAGAGAATCAGAGACGCAGCCGCCAGTTTCCTCGGCCAGATCCTGCAGATCCGAATCCACGTAATAATGTGCCACCAGCACCGCCTGTTTTTCTTTCAGGAGACGTCTGATGCGATCCTTGAGCGCCGCCTTTTCCATGGCCGAGAGCGCCGCCGGCACGCGCGCCCAAGCGTTGGCGGTGCAGCTTTTGCCCGCATCCATCTGGGGGCGCTCGAATTCGACGGTCTTGATAGCTTGAGTCTGCATATATTCAACAATCGTTTAAGGGGAAGAACCTGTGCATATAGTTTGCGATTAATGGCCGATTTTCAACATGGCATGGATGCCCGCGCTTGAATCGATTTTTATCATCTGATGCATTTTTCCACAAAATACTTCCGAAAGTTCGGTTATCCGGAGTGCATTTCGCATTCACCCTGGAACCAGGTGTATCCCTGGAACAATTAACAAGTTGCATGCGTTACTTATCTGACGTAGTATTTTTCCAATCTCCCAAACGCCTGGACTTCACCATGAACCGCATTCTTGACAAGACAGACAAGGGACGTGAAGAAATCGCCACGCGCAAATATCATCTTGCGGCGCGCTCGCGCACCTTGCTGGTTCTGATTGACGGCAAACATTCCATGGAAGAAATATTAAAGCAGATTTCCGGGCTTGGATTGAATGAGCAAAACGTCAATGAACTGCTTGACAATGGATTCGTGCATGATGTTGAAAGGACACGAAAGCGCTTGTCAATCCCGACGGAAACGCCGGCAAACGCAGAACCTTCCGCCGACATTGCCCTCCCCGCCGTGCATATTCCCAACACCGGCAGTATTCTGCCTCCAGGAGAGAATCAGTTTCAGGCGCTTTACAATTTTTATACCTCGACCATCAAAAATACCATCGGCCTGCGCGGCTACGGCTTGCAGCTTAAAATCGAGCGCGCCAGCTCCGTAGATGATTTTCGCAATTTGCGGGCCACCTATCTGGAAGCAGTGCAAAAAGCCAAGGGATCAGAAATGGCGCGCAGTTTGCGCGATCGACTGGACCAGTTGCTCTCTTTAAGCGATTCTTCCGCAGAGCCGGCTGGCAAAACCATTTCCGGCGCATAGAGTTGCAGCGCTAAAACGCACCGCAACCGGATTACATTCCATATTTTTTATTCGATGCCCTGGCTGGCCAGATAATTTTCATAGCCACCTTGGAAATCAATGATCTTGCCGTCTTTTATTTCCAGTATGCGCGTTGCCAGCGATGACACGAACTCGCGGTCATGCGATACGAAAATCAGCGTACCTGCATATTTTTCCAGCGCAATGTTGAGCGACTCGATCGACTCCATATCCATATGATTGGTCGGCTCATCCATCAACAGGACATTATGCCGGCCCAGCATCAGTTTGCCGTATATCATGCGCCCTTTCTCGCCACCGGACAGTACGCGCACCGATTTCCTTACATCATCGCCGCCGAATAACAGCCGCCCCAGGATGGAGCGCACCGCCTGATCGTCGTCGCCCTCCTGGGTCCATTGACCCATCCAGTCGGCAAGATTTTTATCAATCGCGAATTCCTCGGTCGGGTCCTGCGGCATGTAGCCAACGTTCGCATGCTCCGCCCATTTTGCGACACCGCTATCCGGATGCAATCCGCAAACGTCGCCTCCCATGCAACGCAGCAAGGTTGTCTTGCCTGCGCCATTGGCACCGATGATGGCGATTTTTTCGCCAGCTTCCACCAACAGGTCGAAATTCTTGAAAATTGTCTGGGTATAGGCTTTCGACAGGCCCTTGACTTCGACTGCCTGGCGATGCAGTTTCTTTTCCCCTTCAAACCGGATGAACGGATTCTGGCGGCTGGATGGCTTGATATCCTCCACCTTGATCTTTTCGATCTGTTTAGCACGCGACGTTGCTTGTCGTGCCTTGGATTTGTTGGCGGAAAAACGCCGGACGAAATCCTGCAACTCCGAGACTCGTTCCTTCGCCTTTGCATTGGCCGCCATCTGCTGGGCGCGCGCTTGCGATGATGCAAACATGTAATCGTCGTAATTGCCGGGATAGACTTTCAGCGTACCGTAATCCATGTCCGCCATATGAGTGCAGACCTGGTTCAGGAAGTGGCGATCATGAGAAATGATGATCATGGTCGAATTGCGCTCGTTCAGCACATCCTCCAGCCAGCGGATCGTATTGATATCGAGGTTATTGGTCGGTTCGTCGAGCAGCAGGATATCCGGATTCGAAAACAGCGCCTGCGCCAGCAGTACGCGCAATTTCCAGCCGGGCGCCACATTGCTCATGGGGCCCTGATGCTGCTCCATCGGCACCCCAACGCCCAGCAGCAATTCTCCCGCGCGTGCTTCTGCAGTGTAGCCGTCGTACTCTGAAAACTTTGCTTCGAGTTCGGCAGCCTTCATGTAATCGTCATCGGTGGCATCCGGATTCGCATAGATCGCATCACGCTCGGACATCGCATCCCACATTTCCGTGTGCCCCATCATCACCACATCGAGCACGCGCATCTCTTCAAAAGCAAATTGATCCTGGCGCAATTTACCGAGGCGCTCATTCGGATCAAGCATGACCGTACCCGCAGAAGGCTCCAGATCGCGGCCCAGAATCTTCATGAAGGTCGATTTGCCGCAACCATTGGCCCCGATCAGGCCATAGCGATTGCCCTCGCCGAATTTGACGGAAATATTTTCAAACAACGGCTTGGCGCCGAATTGCATTGTGATGTTGGCGGTGGATAACACTAGAAAAGCCTTCGCAGTCAGAAGTCAGATAGCCTTGTATTTTACCATTGCGCGATGCAGCAATAAGTTGCTGCTGGTCATCCGTCAGACGAAATCAGAAAGAATGGTAGATCTGCGACGAGCATGCCGCAACGATGGAATCTGTTATCCGGATCGCGGTTCATGGCCTCGGCTGACTGCAATGGCTACAGCCTGATGAATCGGCCTCCGAATCAGGCCTACTTCTGCCTGGAGCCGATCACGCATCCGATTGACACCTTCCCTATGCCAAATCGCCCGGGGATGGCCAACCTGTCAGCTGGTCAAACGCTGACCCTCAGAACGAATTACCTGATTCGCCATTAACCGAGAGATGGGGATACCCATTCATTGCCAGTTGAAAGCTGCTGTTATCCGATATCAGTTGCGCATGGCAGCCTACCGCAAGCGTCACCTTGTCGCGCAGATGCCCGAAAGGCAGTCCGGTCAGCACCGGCGTTTCAAGCCGTGTGCGAAGATAGGCCAGCATCGCGGCGAAATCATAGCCATTGTCGTAGTCAGTCAACCGATAGCTGGAAAAATCTCCCAGCAGTATCGCGTTCTGCCGCCCCAGCACACCGGCATGCAGCAGTTGCAGCATCATTCGCTCCACCCGATATGGATGTTCATTGATATCTTCGACAAATAGGATGCCGCCGTCGATTTGCGGGAAATACGGCGTACCGATCAGATGCGTCAGCATCGTCAGGTTTCCTCCCCATAGGGTGCCGGAGACATTTACCATGGGGTTGTTTTCCGCTGCCGCAGTGAAGCTGTACGTCGGATTGCAGAGGCATTCCCGGAAATGCCGGATCGTGAAATCGCTTGGATCTTCGCGCGTAAAATCGTCACACACCATCGGTCCGGCAAAACTGACCGCGCCCGCCTGTGCGAGCAATCCCAAATGCAACGCGGTTATGTCGCTATGACCGACAAACAGCTTGCCGCAATCGGCAAGCTGGCGAAAATCGATCTGTGGCAGTATCCGCGATATGCCGTAGCCACCGCGCAGCGCCAGCACAATTTGCACGTCGGGGTTGCATGCGGCTGCATGAAGCTGCTCGACACGCGCCTCGTCGTTAGCGCCGAAGCGCTGGTATTTTTCCGATGGCTGGTAATAATTCATCACGCGGCAGCCTTGCGCTTCCAGCAAGGCGATGCCACGCACCAGCGCTGCCTCATTAGGCGCATAACCGCCCGGTGCTACAATTGCGACGCCGGTATTTTCAAGAAATGAAAAGCGTGATTCAGCCATGACGTTCCTGGATTGAAGATTGCTGCATCAGGCGTCGTTGCGCAAAAAAATCCTTCAGCAGTCTGCCGCATTCATTCGCCATTACGCCGCCCAGAACATCCGTGTGATGATTGAGTTTCTCCTGTTCGAATAAATTCATGACGGAACCGCACACACCAGTCTTGGGATCGGATGCGCCGAACACGACCCGGTCCAGGCGCGCATGCATCATGGCTCCTGCGCACATCATGCACGGTTCCAGTGTCACGTACAGTTCACATCCTGGGAGTCGATAGTTTCCGATAATCGCCGCTGCAGCCCGCAGCGCCATGATTTCCGCATGCGCTGTGGGATCGTGCGTACCAATTGGCTGATTGAATCCGGTTGCGATGATCTGTCCTTCCCTGACAACAATGGCGCCCACCGGCACCTCACCTAATGCCCACGCATTATGTGCCTGAGAAAGGGCCTGTTGCATGTAGATCGAATCGGACATCTGGTCTGGTCAGTCGTTTGCAGTGATTTCAGCCCAACAGTTCGGCGTTTCGTGCAACACCAGCTTATGCAATCGTAACCCGGTACCGTAGCGATCCAGATAAGCCGCTTTCAGAATATCGAAAGCGGTCTGCGCCAGGTTTTCAACTGTCGGTATCCGATTAATGATAACGGTTTTATGTCCCTGAATGCTATCGAGGAACTCGCGCACGACGGTATCTTTTTCGTAGACCAGGAAAGCATGATCCCAGATATCAACCAGATATTTTTTGGCGAGCGCTTTGACGTCGGAAAAATCCATGATCATGCCGTTATCGGAACTGCCTTCCTGCTCGATCACTGCGCCTGTCAGCGTGATCTCTAGGGTATAGCGATGGCCGTGCAAATTGCGGCACTGGCTTTTATGATCGGGAATACGATGACCGGCATCGAATTCAAGCTTGCGGGTGATCGTCAGCATGTTGAAAATTACGGTATCTGGAGAAGTTTATGAATTTGCAAGCTGAGTCGCCATTTCGGATTACGCTTGCAGGTATCGATCGCCAGGCGGGTATTGCGTTCAAGGTCGGGGCCATCCATCGGTTGCACGAAGAAATGTTCAAATTCGAGGAACTCATAATCCCGTAGCGATTGCTCCACTTGCGGAATAACGACTTTAAGCTCGTTGCCGGTGCGAACAACCAGTTCGGAGCCGGCTTTCGGGCTGACACAAATCCAGTCGACACCGGACGGGGCCGGAATCGTGCCATTGGTTTCGATGGCGATTTCGAAACCGAGCGCATGCATACTGCCAATCAGGGCATCGTTCAATTGCAGAAGCGGCTCACCGCCTGTAAATACCACGTATTTGCCAAGCTGATACGCAACGGGCCAGAGATTATCGATAGTGCGCGCCAAGCTGTCACTGTCGGCATATTTTCCGCCCAGCTCGCCATCGACACCGACAAAATCGGTATCACAAAATTTGCAGACGGCATTCGCACGATCGCTTTCCCGGCCAGACCACAAATTGCATCCAGAGAATCGGCAGAATATTGCCGGCCTACCGGCCTGCGCGCCTTCTCCCTGAAGCGTGTAGAAAATTTCTTTTATGCTGTAAGTCAATGTATCTTCTCGCCGGATCGTTGGTGCGGCCTGCTGCTGCCGATCATGTCATTCCCACTCGATCGTCGCAGGCGGCTTACCGGAAATGTCATACACCACGCGGTTGATGCCGCGTACTTCATTGATGATCCGGTTTGACACCCTGCCTAGCAATTCATGCGGTAAATGTGCCCAGTGAGCAGTCATGAAATCCTGCGTCTGTACCGCGCGCAATGCAACAACGTATTCGTAAGTGCGTCCATCGCCCATTACGCCGACGGACTTGACAGGCAGGAAGACCGCAAACGCCTGGCTGGTCTTGTCATACCATGACTGACACTCATCGTCTTTGGCCGCCCGTAATTCTTCAATGAAAATCGCATCAGCGCGTCGCAGTAAATCCGCGTATTCCTTTTTGACTTCGCCCAGGATACGCACGCCCAATCCCGGCCCCGGGAAAGGATGACGATAAACCATATCATGTGGCAAACCCAGCGCAACGCCCAGTTCACGCACTTCATCCTTGAACAATTCGCGCAACGGCTCCAGCAATTTGAGATTCAGCGTTTCCGGCAAACCACCGACATTGTGATGACTCTTGATTGTGTGCGCGACTTTCTTGCCCTTGCCGGCACTCTCGATTACATCAGGATAGATTGTGCCTTGCGCAAGCCATTTTGCGCTTTTGAGCCTGCCCGCTTCCACCTGGAAAACCTCGACGAATTCACGACCAATGATTTTGCGCTTTGCCTCAGGATCGGTTATGCCTGCGAGCTGGCCCATGAACTGCGCGGTCGCATCCACGCGGACCACTCTAACGCCCAGGTTCTTCCCGAACATGTCCATCACCATCTTGCTCTCATCCAGGCGGAGCAGGCCATGATCGACAAATACGCAGGTCAGCTGATCGCCAATCGCACGATGAATCAGGGCTGCGGCAACACTACTGTCAACACCGCCGGACAGGCCGAGGATCACTTCATCATTACCTACTTGTCTGCGAATCGCGTCAACTGCTTCCGAAATGTAATCCGGCATGTTCCAGTCGGATTTGCAGCCGCAAATTTCATGTACAAAGCGACCGATGATTGCCTTGCCCTGCAAGGTGTGCGTTACTTCAGGATGAAACTGCACCCCGTAGAACTTGCGTTCCTCATCCGCCATCGCAGCAATCGCGCAATTATCGGTAGATGCCATCAACTTGAAACCCGGTGGCATTTCAACGACCTTGTCACCATGGCTCATCCACACTTTCAGCATGCCATGACCTTCGGGAGTCACAAAATCGTTAATGCCCGTGAACAGCGCCGTATGGCCACGAGCACGCACTTCTGCATAACCGAATTCGCGCACCTTGCCGATTTCAACCTTGCCACCCAGTTGCTCGGCCATCATCTGCATGCCATAGCATATGCCCAGCACGGGGACGCCAACTTCGAATACCGCCTGCGGCGCGCGCGGCGTATGCCCTTCGGTTACCGAATTCGGGCCGCCGGACAGAATAATGCCCGCTGCGCCATAGCTACGAACGAATTCGTCACTCACATCATATGGATATACTTCGGAAAAAACGCCTGCCTCGCGTACACGCCGCGCGATCAATTGGGTAACCTGCGAACCGAAATCGAGAATGAGTATTTTTGAATGCATGAGGAGCACTTGAAAGGACTGTCGGAAAATTGAAACGTGTTAATCGGCAACCGCTTGCATTACGCAATTGCGTCCCGCATCTTTTGCAGCATACAGTGCAACGTCTGCGCGGCTGATCAACTCATCGGTTGTTGCTAAAGGAAACAAATCAGTTGAAGCAATACCGGCGCTTATTGTCAATTGCAATGCCTTGCCGGCAATAAATTCCGGCTGTGACGCTATCGCGCATCGCATCCGCTCTGCCACCGCCATTGCCGTACTGACTGCCGAGCCCGGTAAAACAACCAGGAATTCTTCACCTCCGTATCGACCAAGCGCTTCCTGCTCGCGAATGCAGGAACGCAGTCGGCTGGCGATCCGCACTAGTACCGCATCGCCTGCCGGATGCCCATGGTTGTCATTGATTTTTTTAAAATAATCAAGATCGGCAACAATCAGTGATAGTGGCATTCCTATCTTGTCACAACGGATTGCTTCGATACTCAGAATCCGCATAATCGCTCCGCGGTTCCAGGTGCCCAGCAATGGATCGATCAGTGATTTGCGCCGTAAATTCTTGTTTTTCCTTTGCAAATCAAGCTGGGCCGCACTCATCGAACGCAAATGCATTTCGCGCTCAACCAGATGCGCCAGATCCTTCAGCATTTGTCGGTCTTCTTCACTAAACGCGCGCGGCAGATAATTGATCAAGCTGATGCTGCCGATCGGCTCATTCTCGGCATTGTGAATCGGATACGAAGCGTAGAAGCGGATATAAGGTGCGCCAATCACCATGCAATGCTGGCACAGCAATTTGTCCTCACATGCATCGGGGACGACAACCAGTCCTGTCGGTTGCGGGCGGCTGTGGCAAAACGCGGCTTCGACGGAGCATGCCGCGTATTTGCCCTTTACAACCTCCAATGAGCGCGCTGCGTTGAATGTAATGGTGCAATTTGCCACGCCGAACAGCCGTTTGCCGATGCGCCGGATTCGCGAAATTTGCTGATCCGCCTCGCCTGTTCCGATCACGGTTTGTGCTACTGCCGCAACCGGATTTGGCCGACTTGACTGAATCTGGCTGTTCATATCTCCTGAGCCATTATGCTGCCATCCTGATACCGTGCTCAGTCTGCACGGTAATTCGGTGCTTCTTTGGTAATCTGCACGTCATGTACATGCGATTCACGCATGCCGGCAGAAGAGATTTCAACAAATTCTGCTTTCTCGCGCAGCTCATCGATCGTGGCACAGCCGCAATAACCCATTGATGAGCGCACGCCTCCAACAAGCTGATAAAGGATTGCTATCACACTGCCTTTGTAAGGTACGCGCCCTTCAATTCCTTCCGGTACGAATTTGTCGGCATTATTAGAGGCGTCCTGAAAATAGCGATCGGCAGAACCATCCGCCATTGCGCCAAGGCTGCCCATACCCCGATACGATTTGTAACTGCGACCCTGGTACAAGATGACTTCGCCCGGTGCTTCCTCGGTGCCTGCGAACATGCTTCCCATCATGACGCTGGACGCTCCTGCAGCCAGCGCTTTCGCGATATCACCAGAGAAACGGATGCCACCATCGGCAATGCATGGAATGCCGGAGCCCTTGAGAGCTTGCGCAACATTGGAAATCGCGGTGATTTGTGGTACGCCCACCCCCGCAACGATACGCGTCGTGCAGATCGAACCAGGACCGATGCCGACCTTCACACCGTCCGCGCCATGTTCCATCAGCGCTTTTGCCGCGACTGCCGTGGCAATATTGCCACCAATCACATCCACTCCGGCATAATTGGTCTTGATCCATTTTACGCGGTCCAGCACACCTTTTGAATGGCCATGCGCCGTATCGACAATAATCACGTCGACGCCGGCCTTGACCAGCAGATCGATGCGCTCGTCATTGTCTGCACCGACGCCAACCGCAGCGCCGACGCGCAGCTTGCCATGCTCGTCCTTGCACGCGTTCGGATGTTCAGTCGCCTTCTGGATATCTTTTACTGTAATCAATCCGCGCAGATCGAAAGCGTCGTCAACTACGATGACACGCTCCAGCCGGTGTTTGTTCATCAGGCGCTTGGCCTCTGACAGTTCGGCCCCCTCTTTTACGTACACAAGCTTTTCGCGCGGAGTCATTTTTGCACGCACCTCCGCATCCAGCTCTTCCTCGAAGCGCAAGTCGCGGTTGGTAATGATGCCAACCACCTGTTTGTCCTCGACTACTGGAAAACCGCTAATGCCATGCTGCTGCGACAATGCAATCACATCACGGATTTTCATCGTCGGCGGGATTGTGATCGGGTCCCGTACCACGCCTGATTCGAACCGCTTGACCTTTGCAATTTCACGAGCTTGGTCCTGCGCGCGCAAGTTTTTATGAATGATGCCAATTCCGCCTTCCTGCGCCATCGCAATCGCAAGCCGTGCCTCGGTTACGGTATCCATCGCAGCCGACAGCAAAGGAATATTCAACGTGATATTGCGCGTCAGCCGCGTCTTGAGGGAAGTATCTTTGGGGAGAACGTCCGACTGTGCCGGAACGAGTAGCACATCATCGAATGTGAGTGCTTTTTGAAGTAGACGCATAGTGTTTCCTATAGGCGCAAAGCCGCATTATACAGAAATCCAAAAAGTGCGTCGTTTTCATCGTAAAGAGGCTGGAAAAGCGTGGATTTATTGACATGGCACGCAAAGCATGGCGAAATCGGATATGAAATCAAACAACTTTGCAAGGATGAGCAATGAAAGTTTTCTGGCTAATGCGCGCTGCCACCGGCCTGGCGGCATTCACTCTTGCTGTCGCGGCCTGGGCACAATATGTCTGGCTGGATGAAAACGGCGTAAAACAGTTTTCCGACATGCCGCCGCCAGCCAGCATATCGAAGAACCGCATACTGAAAGAGCCTCGCAATGTTTCACAATCCGCATCGGAAGCTTTACCCGGAACATCAGACGGCGGAGCGCAAAACCCTGCCCCTGCAACGGCAACTGCCGTAAAGACCAACATACCAATGACAACGGCAGAGAAAAACGCCGATTTCCAGAAACGCCGGAGAGAACAGGCTGAAACGGAAAAGAAAGCAGCCGAGCAGGCAAAACTGGCGGCTGACAAAAGCAAAAATTGCGAGCGCGCCCGGGCATACAACCGCGCTCTGGAATCCGGCGAGCGCATTGCGCACACTGACAAGAGCGATGAGCGCGCCTTCCTGAGCGACGAACAGCGCGACAAGGAAATACGCGAGACAAAACGCATGCTCGATGAATGCCGATAAAGGGTGATCCGGCAGAAAAAATAACCGGTTATCAGGTTTTTTCATCGGCTATTTTTTCAGCCCGCTTACGACGCGACTCCTTTGGATCGGCAATTAGCGCACGATAAATCTCGATACGATCACGATCGCGCAAGAGAGTGTCAAATTGCTTGAGTTTGCCATAAATGCCGACCTGGCAAATGGTCAGATCAATTTCCGGCATGTTTTGCAATACACCGCTTTGATCAATCGCGCTACGCAAGGTCGTTCCCGATACTACCTTCAGCTCTTGCAAGAACTGCAAGTTTGGCTTTGCATAGCATACCTGGACCTGAAGCATCTTTTCAGCCATATACCGTCTCCGCGCGCTTGCAGAATGAGTCGACGAAACTGTTTGCAATCATGTTGAACACAGGTCCAATAATCTGCTCCAGAATCCTGCTGGAGAATTCGTAATGCAGATTGAAATCGATCTTGCAGGCATCGGCACGCAAGGGCTTGAAAATCCAAGTGCCGTCAAGATGCTTGAACGGGCCGTCCACAAGATTCATTTTCATGGATGTTGCCGGCTCGTTGATATTTTCAGTCGTGAATGTCTGTTTTACGCCTCGATAGTGGATGAACAGCGTCGCCACCACCTTGTTATCCTCGAATCTCTGCACCTCTGTACCACCGCACCACGGTAGGAATTTTGGATACTCCTCAATCTGATCTACCAGCGCAAACATTTGTTCGGCACTGTAGGCCAATAAAACTGATTTATGTACAACAGCCATGGTTTCTATCACGTTGAAGGGAAAATATGCTCCACTTGACCGTATCCCGCTCTATCATCGCAAGATAGGCGTCGCAATGCCGGACGCAGTTCCGCGATACCGTCACATGGTTTGATAAAATCGCAAAATTGAAATTTTAACCGAGTTGCACACGTTACCGTCCATGAGCATTATTGATAATAAAAAAGCCTTACACGATTACTTCATCGAGGAGCGTTATGAAGCAGGTATTGTATTAGAAGGCTGGGAAGTCAAATCGATCCGCGCCGGGCGCGTACAGCTCAAGGAAGCTTATGTTATCGTGAAAAAAGGTGAAGTATTTTTGTTCGGCGCCCATATTAGCCCGTTGCCGACCGCCTCGACTCATATTTCACCCGATCCGGTACGTACGCGAAAACTATTGCTGAATGGCGAAGAAATCAAGAAACTGATCGGCAAGGTTGAACGGGCCGGTTACACCCTAATACCGCTGAATCTGCATTACACGCGAGGGCGCGTCAAATGCGAAGTCGGCCTCGCCAAAGGCAAGAAGCAACACGACAAGCGCGAGGCCGAAAAACAGCGCGACTGGCAGCGCGAAAAACAGCTCATCATGAAACAGAATCAACGCTGACCGATCAGAATCTATAATCAGGCGCGTTGCTGCGCTTTTACGACCTGCATTGCTCCGGCAATCAACCCGCTAATGTCACTCATGTTAGCCGGAACGATGATCGAGTTATTCGTCTTGGCCAGTTGCGCGAATGCACTGACATACTGCTCCGCCACCTTCAGATTGACTGCGTCGGCCCCCCCCGGCTCGCGAATCGCCGCAGCAGTCTTGCGCAAGGCTTCCGCACTTGCTTCGGCAATCGCCAGGATCGCAGCGGCCTGGCCTTGCGCACGATTGATGGCGGACTGTTTTTCGCCTTCCGACCTGGCGATTGCCGCCTCGCGTTCGCCAGCAGCAATATTGATCTGTTCCTGCTTGCGACCCTCGGATGCAGCAATCAGGGCGCGTTTTTCACGCTCTGCCGTAATTTGCGCCTGCATCGAATGCAGAATTTCCTTGGGAGGAGTCAGGTCCTTGATTTCATAGCGCAATACTTTTACGCCCCAGTTGGCTGCCGACTCGTCAATTGCATTGACGATCGTTGTATTGATGTGATCACGTTCCTCGAATGTCTTGTCAAGCTCCATTTTTCCGATTACCGAACGCAATGTTGTCTGCGCCAGTTGGGTAATGGCGGCAATATAATTTGAAGAACCGTAAGAGGCCCGCATTGGATCGGTCACCTGAAAATACAGGATGCCGTCCACCTGCAGTTGGGTATTGTCTCTTGTAATGCATACTTGGGGCGGCACATCGAGCGGAATTTCCTTCAGGATATGCTTGTATGCAATGCGATCAATGAATGGAATGACGATATTCAAACCAGGGGCAAGTGTTGCATGATATTTCCCCAGTCGTTCAACCACCCAGGCATGCTGCTGCGGCACGACATTGACGGTTTTCGCTACAAATACGATAGCAAGAATAAAAAAAACCAAGGCAACACTGCCGAAATTCGAAATCATATTATTCTTCCCCTTCAGTGATGATTGGATACAACGAGACGACTGCCGCGCATTTCTTGAATGATGAATCGTCCAGGCTTGGCCGTTCCGCCATGTGCCAGCAGAACATCCCACATGGCTCCACGGTACATCACGCGCGCCGTGGCCATGCCGTTCTCGCTGTCATTCCAGCGCTCTATTGTCAGTATGGCTCCGATATCAATATTGACATTCGGATCGCGCGCGGCATCAGTCTTGTGAAATCTGCCAATTTTGCTCTTGCGCAGCGCATAGGTGCTCCCTGCACCAACAATGGCGGCAACAATAAGTTGCGCTGCGGTACTTACCCCAGACAGCGCGGCAAGGCCGCCAGCGGCAAATCCCAGGCCAATCATCAATAAATAAAATGTCCCGGTAAATATTTCAAAAATAACCAATATCCCGGCAAGCACGAACCAGACAAGCCATTCCATCATCTGCTTTCTCCCTGATTTTTATTGCCAAGTATGCACCAAAAATAAAACCCCCGATGCCGGTCAGGCAACGAGGGTAATAAATTTGACTGCATTTATTAGTATTATTTATTGTTTTTATTACAGAAATTATATGTAGTCCAATATAAAATCATTTTATCTCAAATGATTTCCAAAAAACGTTGCAATATCCCAACATGGCGAAAAACGAGCAGATGTCCGTAATTCCCGCCAAGAAGACAATCTCTATGAAGGATTATTGCAGCGAAGCCAGTTTTTGCCAGGTTTCGACGACGGAATCAGGATTCAATGAAATCGATGCAATGCCTTCCTTCATTAGCCATTCCGCGAAATCGGCATGATCCGAAGGTCCCTGGCCGCAAATGCCAATGTACTTGCCTTGTGCACGACATGCCGCGATGGCCCGAGAGAGCAGCGAAAGGACTGCCGGATCACGCTCGTCAAAATCTGCAGCCAGCAATTCCATTCCAGAATCACGATCCAGACCCAGTGTCAATTGGGTCAAATCGTTGGAGCCAATCGAAAACCCATCGAAATGTTCGAGGAACTGTTCCGCCAGGATTGCATTGGATGGCACTTCGCACATCATGATCAGTCGCAGGCTGTTTTCACCGCGCTTCAGGCCATTCCTTGCCAGCAGATTGACAACTTTTTCCGCCTGCCCCAGGGTACGGACAAACGGAACCATGATCTCGACATTGACCAAACCCATCTCGTTACGCACCCGCTTCATGGCCAGGCATTCCATTTCAAACGACTCGGCAAAATCTGCAGCAAGATAACGCGCCGCGCCGCGAAAGCCCAGCATCGGGTTTTCTTCATCGGGTTCATAGCGAGATCCGCCAATCAGTTTCTTGTATTCATTCGATTTGAAATCAGACAGGCGCACGATCACCGGCTTCGGCCAGAACGCAGCAGCAATGGTCGCAATGCCTTCCGCCAGCTTATCGACATAAAATGCCTTTGGCGACGCATGGCCGCGTGCGACCGACTCAACCGCCTTCTTCAGATCCGGATCGATGTTCGGATATTCCAGAATCGCCTTCGGATGTACACCGATATTATTGTTGATGATGAATTCAAGACGCGCCAGGCCGACGCCACTATTCGGGATCGACTGAAAATCAAAGGCTAGCTGCGGATTGCCGACATTCATCATGATTTTCAATGGCAATGCAGGCAAGTTGCCGCGCATGACTTCGGTCACTTCAGTTTCCAGCAAGCCATCATAAACCTTGCCTTCATCACCTTCTGCACATGACACGGTTACCAGTGTGCCGTTTTTCAGCACTTCAGTCGCATGGCCGCAGCCAACAACTGCCGGAACGCCCAATTCGCGCGCAATGATTGCGGCGTGGCAGGTGCGCCCGCCACGATTGGTTACAATGGCAGATGCGCGTTTCATGACAGGTTCCCAGTTCGGATCGGTCATGTCGGCCACCAGTATATCCCCCGGTTGCACACGCTCCATTTCGGAAGGATCGCGAATCACGCGCACTGGGCCGGCGCCGATTTTCTGGCCAATTGCACGGCCCGCAGCCAGTACCGTACCGGTGCCTTTCAATTTGAAACGCTGCTGCATATCGGTGGATTTCTGATGCGACTTTACCGTTTCCGGACGCGCCTGCAAGATGTAAAGTTTGCCATCGCGGCCATCCTTGCCCCATTCAATATCCATCGGACGACCATAGTGTTTTTCGATAATGACCGCATATTTCGCCAGCTCGATGATCTCCTGGTCATTGAGCGAGTAGCGATTCCGCAATTCGATCGGCACATCGACTGTCCTGACGGAATGGCCGGCCTTGGTTTCCCCGGTAAATTCCATCTTGATCAACTTGGAACCGATATTGCGTCGAATGATCGGCAGTTTGCCTTGTTCCAGCATCGGCTTGTGGACGTAGTATTCATCCGGATTGACCGCGCCTTGCACTACTGTCTCGCCCAGTCCATAACTGGATGTAATGAAGACGACGTCCGGGAATCCGGACTCGGTATCCATCGTAAACATCACACCGGCAGCACCGAGGTCGGAACGCACCATGCGCTGCACACCGGCCGACAATGCTACCTCCGCATGGGTAAATCCCTTGTGAACCCGATACGAAATTGCACGATCGTTATAAAGCGAGGCAAACACATGCTTGATCGCTTCCAGCACATTATCGATACCGACCACATTCAGAAATGTTTCCTGCTGGCCCGCAAATGAAGCGTCAGGCAGGTCTTCCGCCGTGGCAGAAGAGCGGATTGCAAACGAAATTTCGCTTGACGAATCGGCCTCAAGTCTTTGATAAAAATCGATAATTTCCTGTTCAAGGCGAGGTTGAAGAGGCGTTTCGGTGATCCATTGGCGAATTTCAGTGCCTGCTTGCGCAAGTGCCCTGACATCGTCAACATCAACCGTACTCAGTCGATCGGCAATACGTTGCGCCAGTGTCGGGCCACCATCTGTACTGTGCGTAAGAAAATCGCGAAAAGCATGCGCCGTAGTGGCGAAGCCGCCGGGCACCCTTACTCCGGCATGCGCCAATTGACTGATCATTTCGCCTAATGAGGCGTTTTTACCGCCGACGGACTCTACGTCCGTCATCCTCAGGTGATCAAATGAAGCGACGTAAGTCACCCCCGGGGTAATCCCAGTATTTGCTGCATTGGACATGACAACCTCTGATTTGATGATAAGAAATCTGCATGTATATCCTCACCCACGAATAGTTTTTGTTATTCTTGCCGTGGGACGGCTACTTCAATAAGTTGATTATCATTTTACAGTGTGCAATACCATTTTGAGGCATGAACTCCAGACTTTTTTAGTGACTTTTATTCATCCATTAACCTATGTCAGAATTTAATCTTCCTTATCTGCCTCCCACTGATCGCACGGTCTTTTTTGTTTCCGATGGCACCGGGATCACGGCAGAAACATTTGGTCATTCGGTTTTGACCCAATTCGAATTACGATTCCGACAAATACGCTTGCCATTCATTGATACGCTGGACAAGGCGCATGATGTAGTGCGGCGAATCAATGATGCCTATGATATCGACGGGAAACGTCCGATTGTATTTTCGACCCTGGTCAAGGCAAACCTCTCGATTATCATTCGGCAATCCAAGGCGATGCATATGGATCTGATCCAGACTTTCGTCGATCCACTGGAGCAGGAACTGGGAGTCAAATCCACCCACACGATCGGTCGCAGTCACAATATCGCTGATTCCGATGAGTACAAGAACCGAATTGAAGCAATCAATTTTTCTCTGGCCCATGATGATGGCCAGTCGGACAAGAATCTATCGACAGCCGATGTAATTCTGGTCGGCGTTTCACGTTGCGGCAAGACCCCAACCAGCCTTTATCTGGCCATGCAGTATGGCGTCAAGGCAGCCAACTATCCGTTGATTCCCGAGGATTTTGAGCGGGAAAAATTGCCAAACGGCCTGCATGTCCATAAAAACAAGATTTTCGGCCTGTCGATTGCACCCGATCGCCTTTCGGAAGTACGCAATGAGCGTCGACCCGGTAGCAAATATGCGGCGCTGGAAAATTGTCGTTATGAGGTAAATGAGGCAGAAAAAATGATGCGCCGCGAAGGCATTCGATGGATGTCGTCCACTGCAAAATCCATCGAGGAAATTGCGACAACAATTCTACAAGAAATCAAATTCGATAAATAAGCAGGGCAATCCAATTGTCAACCCTATGGAACTGTGTGTTGGTGTATTGGAGAAATTCTTGTCATTCCGGCAGGGCGCGCGTGGAACCCAGTGTCATTCATGATGTCTTGATAGCATGGGTTGCAGATTCGGTGCAGAAAAGCGTCATGGGATTCCCGCTGAAGTAGCAGAGATAAGAGAAAGACAGGCGTGTAACGCAAATATGAATAGCTCTGCTGCTATTCATAAAAAAACATGGGGAGTATATAGAAAAATATATCAATATGCTCAATAAATATACGGCTTTTTGAAAATACACCGCAGGGTATTTAAAAAGAACAAGAATGCGCGCCTAAGGCATAAAAATGGTCAGCCAATTGTTGGTGTCACGATGCCAACCGTAAGTTGTGTCGTTTCTTTTCAATGCAGATACGTGCTTTCACATAAAGAACAGGAAATGGTAGCTTGAAGAAACACAGCAGGCTTGGAGTGGCTCCATATCACAAGGCTGTATCCCAAGCGCACCATGGTAAACATGGCTAGCGTGCATTATTCGAGGCAACCGACGACATTCCCCCCAAAAAAACTTACAGATTTCTTACAAACTGATTATAAATAAGTTACAAGATGAAGACGGGAGTCTGTCATGGATCTTATTCTGATCGAGCTATTTCTATGGGCAGGCCTGATCTTTTTTTTCTGGGTACTAAAAGAAGGATTGGGCAATGTTGAAACGGATATCGAAGATCTCGGATTGTTAAATCAGCGTCAGGTCATGCGGAGTGCGCAAGCAGAACAGTTTGTGCGACCTGACAAACTGCTGGATGCAATAGGCGTTTACCAAGATACTCCTATCTATCGATATGCAGTGATCGGTAATCAGTGGTATTGCTTCGATCATGTCTGCCCGTCGGGATCAACACCGGCAATGCAGAAAGGGGCATGTTTTCTTTCGCCTGGATTGATTTATGTACCAATTGATTTGCAAAATCCTGATAGGTAAATTGGATTACCTGTGAGTTGCGGCCTGAGAATAATCGATTCCTGGCTTCACTTTTCCGGGTACGCAATCTTGATTTGCCGTACTTGTTCAAACAGGCATATTGCAGCGCAAGCCGCCACATTCAGCGACTCGATTGCGCCTCTATGCGGAATGGCAACTTGATGTGTTGCCAGCACAAGCAAATCGTCAGCAACCCCCTGCCCTTCATGGCCGAACAGCCAGGCAACTGGTTGCGTCAATTCATGGGCATAAACGGGTTGCCGTGCATGCGAACTGGTAGCCAGCACCGGGATCTCAGACGAACGTATCAGCATGGCCAGATCCACATTCTCGAATATTTTCAACAGAAAGTGCGCTCCCATACCGGCACGCAGCACTTTCGGCGACCATGCAAAAGCGGTTCCCGGACTGCAGAAGACATGTTCAACACCGGCCGCGGCCGCGCTGCGCAGTATCGATCCAAGATTACCCGGATCCTGCAAGCTATCGAGCAGCACTGCAGACTGCGCCAGCGACTTCGGAATCGTCCTCTCCGGCGTATCGATGATAAACAGCAGACCTACGCCATGCTCGACTTGGCTCAATACGTTATACAGCGCATCCGGCAGCGCAATGCATTGCGTTGAGCCGGTTTCGCAAACAGCCAGAATGGCAGCGACTTCCCGATGCGCAATCGATGTTTCGCTGACCACGCATAGGGGCGGCATACCAATGTGGTGCAGGTAAGCCTGACATAAATGTACGCCGTCCAGCAAGGTGCGGCCCGTCTTGCGGCGCACCTGCGAATTGGTAGCGAGGCGCTTCAGTTCCTTGAACAGCGCATTGTCGCGCGAGGAGATCGATTTAATCTGCATGTGGTCTGAACCGGCCTGGTCCATCAGGCCTTGGCAAATTGGATGCACCGCGCCACCGGTCCGTAAGATTTGCGATGCACCGGCGATGCGCCATGGAGACGCAGACGTTCCAGATGCAATGCAGTGGGATAGCCCTTATGGCGATTGAACGCGTAATCCGGATAGCGTTCATGCAGGATCATCAGCGCGGCATCGCGAGCAGTTTTTGCAAGAATCGATGCCGCCGAAATCGCCGGAATTTTATCGTCGCCCTTGACTATCGCTTCCGTCCGGACTGCGACTAGCGGGCATCGGTTGCCGTCAATCAACGCCAGGCTTGGCTGCACTGTCAATCCCTCGATGGCGCGGCGCATTGCCAGCATGGTTGCCTGCAGTATATTTAACGTATCAATTTCGGTCTCCGAACACTCGGCAATCGACCATGCAAGCGCATCGGCCTTGATACGCAACGCCAACGTATCACGACGTGCTTCGGACAGTTTTTTTGAATCGCGCAAGCCCGATATTGGCCTGGTCGGATCGAGTATGACCGCCGCGGCGAAGACTGGTCCGGCAAGCGGCCCACGGCCGGCCTCGTCCACGCCACAAACCAGTTCGCCGGCGTAGTCGAAAAGGGGCAAGCTGAAGCTATTATTTACAGTCATGGTGATAAAGCCTGGTAAACCAGCCTGGGCTATTTGGATATCAGTTGCAATACCGCTTGCGCACTTTCGCGGGCAGTATCGCGCAACAAGGCATGATGCATGTCGATAAAGCGTCGGCGCAGATTTTCGCGACGCTGTTCATCATGTAGCTGCTGCCATAATGCATCGGCCATGGCGTGCGGTGTTGCAGCATCTTGCAACAGTTCAGGCACGATGAAGTCGCGCGCCAGAATATTCGGTAATCCGACCCACGGCTGGTACCCCATATGCTGCATGACGGTCCAGGATGCGCGCATCATTTTATAGGCGATCACCATCGGCTTCTTGAACAACGCCACTTCCAGCGTAGCCGTGCCGGACGCCACCAGAACGGCATCGGCTGCAGCCATGGCAGCATGCGACAGCCCATCGGTTACCTGGAGCGGCACATCCTGCAGTCCGGCCTGCGCGATGATCTGATCAAAATATCGCCGCTGCTTTTCGCCCGCCATCGGCGCCACAAAGTGAATTGAACGATCCTTCTGCGCAAGCAGCCTGGCCGCACCGACAAAGGCCGCTGCATTGTATTTCAATTCCGACATGCGACTGCCGGGCAGGATGGCGACAACCGGCACATCGAGCGGCACGTCCAGCAACCTTCTTGCGGCGGCGGTATCGGGCTCCATCGGAATCACTTCTGCCAGCGGATGTCCGACATAGGTGACCGGAATGCCGGCCTGCCGGTAAATATCTTCTTCAAACGGAAATATCACGAGCATATGCGACACAGCCGCAGCAATTTTCTTGATGCGTCCGCCGCGCCATGCCCAGATCGACGGCCCGATGAAGTGCATGGTCGGAATATCCGCGCGCTTTAATTGCGCTTCAAGGCCGAGATTGAAATCCGGCGCATCAACACCGATAAAGACCGCCGGTCTTTCATGCAGCAGCCTGTCGCGCAGTGCGGTCTGGATTCCCTTGATTTCGCGATAATGGGCCAGCACCTCGAACAAACCCCTCACGGCCAGTTTTTCCATCGGCCAGTCGCTGACAAAACCGTGCTCGGCCATATGCGGCCCGCCGATGCCATGCATGACGGCATCCGGCAATGCGGGTCGCAGCCCTGACAGCAAGCGCCCCGCCAGCAAGTCGCCTGAGGCCTCGCCGGCGACCATGGCAATCGACGCGTTACCGGACAATGCCACGGGTTGTATTATCGAGGAATTCGCGTATCTGGCGCAGATGCATGGCAGATCCAGGCTTGTCGTTTTCTTCCTTTGCGAGCGCAGCCCTGGCCTCGTCAAGCGTCAATCCGGATTTGTAGATCAGTTTGTATGCATTGCGAAGATCGCCGATCTGTTCGCGCGTGAAACCGCGGCGCTTCAGCCCTTCGATATTGATGCCATGTGCTGCGGCCGGGTTTCCCGATAGCAGCACGAACGGTGGCACGTCCTGCGTCAGGCTGGTGTTCATGCCGACAAATGCGTGATCGCCGATTTTGCAAAATTGGTGAACCGCTGCAAAACCGCTCAGGATCACCCAATCGCCGATATGCACATGCCCGGCGAGGCTGGCGTTATTCGAAAAAATCGTGTTGCTGCCGACCACGCAGTCGTGTGCCAGATGTACATAAGCCAGAATCCAGTTGTCGTTTCCAAGCCGGGTAACGCCCTGATCCTGCGCCGTGCCGAGATTGAAGGTGCAGAACTCGCGAATCAGGTTGCGGTCGCCAATTTCCAGCCGGGTTGGTTCGCCCGCATATTTCTTGTCCTGTGGCGCGGCGCCAATCGACGAGAATTGAAAAAACGTGTTGTCGCAACCGATCGTGGTATGTCCGTCGATCACGACATGCGGACCGATCTTTGTGCGCGCACCAATGCTTACGTGAGGGCCAATGATCGAATAGGCCCCCACCTCGACTGTATCATCGAGTCCTGCCCCGGGATCGACTATCGCGGTTGGATGAATGATCGCCATTACTGTACCGCGGGCTGGCTCGCATCATTTGCGCTGCGCATGGTGCACATCAACTCCGCTTCAACCACCAGTTGTCCGTCAACCGTGCCCTGCGCCTTGTATTTCCAGATTCCGCGCGAGGTGCGCAGGATTTCCACTTCCATCTTCAACTGGTCTCCCGGTTCCACAGGGCGCTTGAATCGCGCACCATCGATGCCGGCAAAATAGACAACACTGGCGTCATCCGGCTTGTGGCCCATGGTCAGAAAAGATAATAGCGCCGCTGTCTGCGCCAGCGCCTCGATCATCAACACGCCAGGCATGACTGGCTTGTGCGGAAAGTGCCCGTTGAAGAACTCTTCATTGATGGTCACGTTCTTGATCGCGGTAATCGATTTGCCGGACTCCCAGTTCAGCACTCTGTCAACCAGAAGCAGCGGATAACGATGCGGCAGATATTGCTTGATTTGATTGATATCGAGACTTTTCATTTCGAGGCTGTTCATTCTTTTTTTTCCGTAAGCGATTTGATTGTTTTTTCCAGGTTGCGGACTTTCTCACGCATGGTCGATAAATTACGGACTATTGCCGCCGATTTTTCCCATTCCGCATTTTTTGCCAGGGGATAAAATCCTGTATATAGCCCTGGTTCCAGTATCGATCTCGACACCATGCTGCCCGACGAAACATGTACATGATCGGCAATGGTCAAATGGCCCAATACCATTGCTGCACCGCCGAACATGCAATATTTACCGATCTTCGCGCTACCGGCTACGCCGACGCAACCGGACATCAGTGTATGCGCGCCGATATGGCAGTTGTGACCGATCTGTATCTGGTTGTCCAGCTTGACACCATCTTCGATGACCGTATCCGCCAGCGCACCGCGATCTATTGTGGTATTGGCGCCGATTTCGACATCATCGCCAATGACCACCTTTCCGGTTTGCGGAATCTTGACCCAGGCGCCACCGTCATTGGCAAATCCGAATCCATCCGCGCCAATCACGGCACCGGAATGCAAAATGCCGCGCAGTCCGATCCGGCAGCCCGCATGGAAAACGACACGGGCAAACAAATGCGTCCCGTCGCCGATTTGCGCTTCCCGGCCGATAAAGCACCCGGCATCGATCATGCAATCCTCTCCGACTATTGCTCCCGCTTCAATGGTGACGTGCGGTCCGATGCAAGCAGTCGCCGCTATCCGGGCGGCAGGATCCACGCTTGCGGAAACATGGATGCCAGGCGTCAGCACATTCGCATGCTGTCTGGCAAAGAATTGCGCCGTGCGCGCAAAATAGGCATATGGATTGTCCGTAACGATGCGTGCGCCTTTGTAGGTAGCGCCAATAGCGGCATCATCGGCAGCCGACAAGATGATGGCCGCTGCCTCTGTCACTGTAGCCTGCGCGCGAAGCCTGGGATTGGAGAGGAACGTGATCTGCAACGCGCTCGCGTCGTCTAATGGCGCGACACCGAATATCTCGATATTCTCGTCGCCAACCAGCCGGCCTCCCAAGCTTTCGACCAATTTTCCCAGTCGAGTGCTCATCAGAGTCCTTTACATATATTGCGGGGCAGATTTAACCGCAGTGGTATTTTGCCCCCGGTACTTCATGATCATTTGTTGAGTGCCTTGAGCACTTTATCCGTAATATCGATGCGCGGGCTGATGTAAGCAGCTTCCTGAAAGATGATGTCGTACTTTTCCGCTTCAGCGATCTGCTTGATCGCCTTGTTGGCGCGTTCGATCACCGCTGCCAGTTCTTCATTGCGGCGCTGATTCAAGTCTTCGCGGAATTCACGCTGCTTGCGTTGGAATTCCTTGTCAAGATCGCCCAGATCCCTCTGCCGCTTGATGCGGTCGGACTCCGAGAGAACTGCCGCATCCCGGTCGAGTTTTTCCGACATGCCTTTAAGGCGTGCCGCCATTTCCTGCAAATCTTTTTCTCTTTTGGAAAATTCCTGTTCTATCTTTGCCTGGGCAGTCTTTGCAGGCGTTGCTTCACGAAAAACCCGTTCGGTATTGACAAATCCGATCTTGGCTTCCTGCGCGTGGACATTGGTTAAGAGCAGCAGCGACAAGGCGCATAAGGTCGTATATTTCGACAAAACCGATGATTTAATAAGAGACTTCAAGATCATTCTCCGTGATTCAATTTACCATTGTTAATTGTCATTATGCCACCAACAGGTTAGAAACCCGTGCCAAGCTGAAACTGAAAACGCTGTTTGCGATCTTCAGGTTTCGCATTAAGTGGTGTGCCATAACTAAGCTTCAACGGGCCTACCGGTGATATCCAGCTCAACCCAATACCGGCAGAGTATCGCAATTCGCCGAGTTCCATTTTCCCGCCTTCCGCAAATACATTGCCCGCATCGGCAAAAGTAAACCAGCGCAGGCTGCGATCATTTCCAGACCCCGGAAAGGGAAATTGCAGTTCTACATTGGCAATCAGACGTGATGCGCCGCCAAGCGGATCGCCATTCGAAGCACGTGGCCCCAATGATGAAGCGTCATACCCTCGTACCGACCCGATACCGCCGGCATAAAAATTCTTGAAAATCGGATACGGTTTGTTACTCAAGCCGCGTCCGTAATCAACTTCACCATTCAATGCAAGGGTCACCGTGCGGAAGAGTGGCTGGAAATACTGATGCTGGTAAATCGCGCGGTAATAGCGCAAATCTCCGGCAGGCGCCACTTCAAAGTTAGCCCTCTGATAACGTCCTTTTGTCGGCGTCATGGCACTGTCGCGACTGTCACGCTGCCATGCTACCGTCAAGGGAAAGCTTGTGGTGTTGGCTACATGTATACCGGGTGCAGTACTAGTGTCGCCAAAGGCGACAACGTACCTGCGATAGAAATCCGGGCTGTTATTAAAGCCTGGAACATCAAGATAGGTTTCAACTTTGGTCTGCTCGGCGCCGATTCCGAAAAAGACGGTATCCACTTCAGAAAATGGCACGCCGAACCGGATATTACCGCCAGTTGTCCGAATTTTGTAGTCGCCGGAATTAATCAGCGGGGGGCGCGTGGTGCGCAGAAATAATTCATAGCTGCGACTAACCCCGTCGTCGGTAAAGTAAGGGTTGGTTTGCGAGAACGCGATGGTGCGATTCAGCTTACTGGTATTGAGATCGATACCCAGTGTATTGCCACTGCCAAATGCATTCGCTTGCTGAATCGAGCCGGTAATGGCCAGTTTTTCACTGCTCGAATAACCGGCACCCAGCATGATGTTGCCGGTCGGCTTCTCGACAACTGTCATATTGACATCAACCTGGTCAGGTGTGCCGGGTACTTCCGGCGTCTCGACACT
>DATEZO010000180.1:0-56028 GCA_035255485.1 Burkholderiaceae bacterium | reverse complement strand
CAATTACTACTTCCCCTTTGCTCTGACGATGTCATTGAAGCACTCGTAATGGTAGCGTGCGGAGAAAATGGATCCAGCCAAACCAAGCATTTTTATAGGGAATCCCTTCGCAATCTTGTTAGACTTGCAAAAGTAGAGTATGCCAGAGAAGCCGATATGGAATTACGCTATTTACCGATTATATATAGCGAGGGTAGATTACATTAGAATTTTATAAACAATTATAATCATGCACTTTATTTCCAATTTTTCACACTATCTGCTTTATTTCGAGAAAACCAATAATAAATATTAATGATTTGCAAGAGCAGGAAAGCGGCAATTGCGTTATGCACAACACCTATCCACCCTGTTGTTTTCCATTCAACCATGGCAATACCAAGCAATGCTTGTATCACGAGGAAAAATAATAATACAGTTGTAGTGCGCCGCAGGGAGGTTCCATATTGGCGCAGGTTTACAGCAAGTACGATCGTTGCTATTACAACGATCAGCGATCCAAGTCGATGTATGAAGCCAAGCCAGGCAATTGCATTTGAAAGCATCAAATTTTCTGAGACATTAATTATCCTGAAAGGATCAATTGCTTTCAATATCAGGCTATCCGGCCAGTAGATTACGCTCGTTGTGGCAGGAAGGTGGTTACAACCTATCCCAGCATTCAGTCCTGCAATCCAGCTACCCAGGCATATTTGTATTAATAGGAAAAATAAAGCAAGCGGGGCTAATATTCGAGTGCTACGAATGATACGGGGTGATAAATGGAATGGAGCTTGCACAGCCAAATTAAAATCCATGCGCAGCAGCCAGAAAAACGTCATCATCGCCATGCCGGCAATAATATTTGCGATCGTTATAGCAGGCATTATCGTGCCGGAGCTGAATTTCCCCAACATGGCAAGAAATAGGGTCAGCGCGATCAATATAATGAGCAATGCAATACGGTTAACAGGAACCGGTTTCAATCGTACCGTCAAGAACAGAATGATGACCAGTACGATACCAACTAAAGAAGCTGAAATGCGGTGAATGAAACGAGCAGCAACGACAATTGCGTCAGGCGTTGTTAATGAAATGCAATTATCTTGGGTGAGTCGAATAATTGCACTGCACATTAAGATGATTATCATTAACAAGACAGCAAATACCGACAAGCGAACAATCAAACGCGATTGACGCAAGATATTGGCAGGCATTTGAATTTAACCTGCTTTGGCTGATGTCATGCATGTGTCATTACGAATAATTGCATTTAATACAATAGTCAGAAATATAATACCTCCGATAATTGCAATCAATCCGCCCAATCCCATCAAACCCATGCCGGCAATTTCCTGAGTACTATGCAATACCTGATCGCTACCGGCAACTTTGCGTTGTACTCCGTATCCGCCAGACCAAACTAATCCTGTGATATGAAGTAATTGACCTGCACCATAGATATATGGTTGCCATCCAGCAAGTTTGGAATCCGGGCTGGAGTAACCAAGACGTGGCAGCAGATAATAAGTCAATCCCATTAACGCAAGTGTCACACCGACAATACAGCCATGATAATGGGCTGGAATTTTTACATTGCTTCCTTGAATCAAAAAGCCGATTAATCCACCAATGGAAAACAACGCCACCGATGCAATCAATGCTGCATGAAGTGGCCGCAACGCCGGCGCCAGCATACTAGTACGTCCAATGCCAATTAATCCTACAATGACAGCCAGACCCAAAGGTAAAATTGGCAGGCCGCCACCAAATCGCATCAGCCAGGTCAACAGATTCCGATGCTCGACTGATGTAGGATCATACGCAAGATAGATTGGCGGTATGGCAAACACGCAAACCAATCCAATGGCAAACAACAATAGTGCTATGCGCGGCGTTAACGGAATGCGCGCACCGCAAGCATTTGCAAGCCATAACCAGGAAACCAGCATTAATAAGGTGTACGTAAACTGTATGACATGTCCACCACCCCAGAACAAGAGTTCATAGTAGGCTTTGCCCTCCAATGCCGTCGGTATTTTAAGTAATGACCAACTCAATGCAAACAAGGCAACAGCCGCAGCTATTGCGGCAGTGTTGAGACCAAATGCCAACGCTGCGCCACCATCCGGCCGCGTACCTACTTTGGGTGCAGTCAGCAAGCTGCGAAACACCAGCAACGCTATGCCAATGCCAAAAGCAGTCAATCCAGCCATGAACAGCGGATCATCCAGGACCGGCACGTAGTTGCTCATGATCGGCCCGCCGCGCCCAAAGAACGGCGCCATTGTCATAATTACCGTCCCTGCTGCTGACGCGGCCCAACCGCTCCATGCCAGCAACAGAAAGCGGGTCCCACCATTAATGCACCATAGTAAACCGGCAAATGACATGAACCATACAAGGACCGACAGATCCACATGCACCACAAGCGCCACATGGAAAAAGTCAGCGACCGGAAGTAATTGCTGTAGATACGGCGTGCGTGACAGGACCAGCAGGATAGAAAGAATGCCAGAGCCAATCAGCGACGCCAAAGCCAGCCAGAGCCATGCGCGAGCCAGTGTACGCCTCTCATCATGTGGAATGGCAAGCGAAAAATCTGTTAAATAACGCGTCTTGCCTGCGACATCAAGACCATTTGTCATGACATCGCCATGCGTTGTAACGTTCATTTGATAATCACCCCACCCTGTTGCTGATTAAAGTCGATAACCAATACCTGTGCCGGATGCAATTGCACTACCTCGCTACGCTCAAAATTGAATCCAGAAATTTTCTTTGAATCATTCATACGGACAGCCAAACGATGCTCCCCGGATTGTAACGGGAAACGCCGATACACGGTGGATGCACCATCATGAGACAAGCCGGAAGGCGGTATTACTTCATGATATAGAATCCGGCCATCAAGCTCTACTTCAATTGTTACCGGAGAACGTTCACGAGGACAATCTTGAAGCGCACGCATATTGCGTGACATATTTGCCAATTCAGCGGCACTTCGTGCACGGCAGGTACCGACAATCTGTCCTGCATGGCTGATGCTTAATCTTAGTAATGCTTGCTGCTTATCAAGGTAATTATATGCCGGGCTCGTCGAAAGATAACTTATGCCGAGCATGAACAACAAAAACCATGCAGCTTGTCCTATCCATTTAGCCATGAGTTGCTCCTGCCTCGATAATCCTGTCTGCTGATTCGATTGGTTCCGGCCTGGATTGACTTGAGAGACTTTGCAAATGACGGCGGAATATCTCGACTTCATGCGCCAGCTTACCGAATTCGGTATCGCTAGCAGCTACCATGCGTATGCGCTCGAGATCAACATTATCACGCCGTAAATGTGGTTCGCGTTTGCCCGCCATTCGTTGCGTCGTCCAGGAATTACCAAAGCGAAATTCGCAAGCGCCGTCATGACAACCGGTAATGAATACGCCATCTGCACCATTGCGCAGCGCAAATTCAACAAAGGAGGGTGGTAGCTGCCCGGTGCAGATCAGACTGAAAACGGCAACTCCAGGTGAAGCTAAGCCGCTGACCTGTGCAGCGCAGCTGCAACCGAATACTACTATCTTGTTTTCGCCGGAGAGTGTTTGCAAAACAGCGGCTAGTTCTTTTCGCAAAGCGTCAACTGGCTGCTGAGGCATATCGATGCCGGTTATCAGTTCCTTGATGCTTCGGAAAGGTGTAGAGGAGGGGCATGCGCCGGCACAAATTCCGCATGATGCACAAAGGTCAGAATTGACCACCGCTTCCATTGCATGTTTTGCGCCATCCGTGCGCGGCTGCATGGTTACTGCAGAATACGGGCAATCATTGAAGCAACGTCCACAACCATTGCAATTGGAAAGGTTTACTACAGCAACCGGTTTACGCTTGGTTCTAAGCAGTAACGGAATTAAAAATAACAGGAGCGTTACCCCGCCCAGCAATGCCCACAACTTTGCAGGTGACCATGCATAGAGCAAGGGATAAATGGAAAGATAAAACCAGTCCAGCGGCAAATTTGTTGGTGCTATTGCAATATTTGCTGGCGGCGTGCTGACAGCAGGATTAAGTAGGGACAATATTATCAATGCAGCCAATACCATCCATGCCAATTTACGGGAAGGATTAATTCTGGCGCGGTTAATACGTAAAATATGTATCCACATTCCCGCCAGCAGTAATAATGGCAAGCCGATATGGAGAAATACTAATAAAGAAAAAAACCGGTTGCTGACACTTTCCGGGGTCAAGAAATTACGGATCATGGATCCGCCAAAAATCGGCAGCCAATCCAGCAGCTCCGCCGTTGCAATGGCAACGAATTGCGACAACTGATCCCATACCAACCAGTAACCGTTAATACCAGACGAAAAAGCAAGCCATAGCAGCGGCACTCCGCTTACCCATGAGAACCAACGGAAATTGGCGTAATGTCCCCTGAGGAATTCACGTATCAGATGCGCCGTAATAGTTACCGCAAAAGCATCCGAAGCATACCGATGCAGGCTGCGTATTACCCCGCCGAAATACCACTGTGCTGTAATTTCTTCGATTGAACGGTATGCGCCATGCACGCTGGTATCGAAAACTGCATACAGATAAAGTCCGGTAGCAGCAATAATCCAGAAGAAAAAGTAGGAAAGTGTGCCAAGGTTATGCCAAGGATTGTTGACCGTGCCAAACGCGCGATCGAACAAGGATTCGATTGCTCGCAGTAAACGTAACGCGGCGAGCCGTGGAGAATAGCCTTGTTTTTTATTTGTCTGGATGGTGGGATACATGTGAAAAGCCTTCGTTACGACGAAGTCATACCGTAAGGCATGGAGAGCCATTGGCTCATTGATTTAAGTCAAAAAATTGAAAAAGAAGTATTTAAGATATATTTTATTTTATAGAAATTTGACGAACGCGGCGTCGTTGCTGCCGCCATTCGCTGACAAGGATATATACAACGCTACCCAAGATAGCGAAGCCAACCAGCAGCCCGATAATTAACGAATAATCGGTGCGATAAGACTCACTTTCGCGATCATATACACTACATAACAACCGAACCCGGTTCCACGCACCTGACCATCCCTGTGCTACTGGAACGACTCCATTATTGATATCACGCAATATATTGATAATGCTTTGAGGATTTAGACTATCTGAATACAATTGTCGATAAATCCGTCCATTGCGATTAACAACAGTAAGCTGGGTAATATGGTCAAACCCTTTGGGAGTAGCGACATACGAAAAACCAAAATCACGTGCAAGTGCAGCAATATTGGATATATCGGGACTCAGAAATTCCCAATTCCGAGGAGAGATTCCTCGCTGACGAGCGAATGTTGCCATTGCTTCGGGTGAATCAAATGGCACATTGAAACCAATACTGATTGTATGAAAAACATCACTTCCCAGCAAATCCTGTGTTGCGCTTACCGCTTTGGCAATAACGACGGTATCGGTAGGACAGGTTTCAAAACAGCCAGTATAGACAAAACTGACTAGCAAAGGTTTCCCAAGATAATCGGATAATCGAACGTTGTTACCATTCCGATCACGCAAAATATAGTTGCCGATTTGTTTTCCAACCACTGACTGACTGATATTGTAAGCAGCTTGTTGGTCAAGTTCAGCATCCGGGGCTGCAAAAACAGCTCCGGGGCCAAACATCCAGCACAGGCAAAAAATCCGTATCAGCCGACTTTTTAGTGCATCCATACCGCATCAACAATCGCAGCAATCAAAAGTAACGTCAACTGCAGCAAAGAAGCATGGAAATTACTCATGGCATTTTCACGATTAGGCTCACGAGCCAACCGAATGCTCTTTAAAAGAAAATAAATTCCACCAGTCATGGCGCCAGCCAGATACGCCGGGCCTGCGCCGAACCATGCTGGCAGCAGTGATGCACATACCAGCGCGATGGTATTGCCAAGCACGACGCGTGCGGCAGCCTTCTGGCCAATCACGACAGGTAACATTGGCACGTGCGCCGCTGCATAATCGTCATGGCAGGCAATCGCAAGACTCCAGAAATGCGGCGGAGTCCATAGAAACAATATAAATGCCAATGACAAAGTCAACGCATCAAAATGCGGAGTAACCGCTGCGGCACCTGCCAATACGGCAAAACTGCCGGCGAGCCCGCCCACAACTATATTGAGCCAAGTACGGCGCTTAAGCCATACCGTATAAACTACGGCATAAAAAAATGCCCCAAGAAAAACATAGAACGCAGCTACCGCATTCAAGGCCCATGCAGAGGCAAGTGTAGAACCCGCTACCATGATACCGATCAGCCAGAGCCAGGCAGGTCCATGGACAAGCGAGCCGGTAACGAACGGTCTGCGCTTTGTGCGCGCCATTTTTATATCAAGGTCGCGTTCGACGTATTGATTAAATGCGCCAGCGGCAGCGGCCGACAACAGGACAGTTAGTCCGATTACAATTATTTTCCATGCTGGCAAATGTGGTCCCGGCGCAACTGCCAGGCCGGTTAGCGCTGTAAAGGCGATTACGACGCCAATACGCAATTTGAAAACATTAAGTATTTGCTTGGTGAGGGTGCTCATGATGGCTGTCCTCCATTGAAAGCGAAAAGCGGAATTGGCGAAGAACAGCTTTTGGCAGCCATTTGCGGAGTCCTCTTCCGCACAATGAAGTGGAAAGAGAACTCCATGGCTCGCAATCTGTTAGCCCAGGCCCCAGACTTGGGACAAGTACTTCCAGTTAATGAAGTAGTACAGCACGAACGCAACCAGGAATACCATGGCAAGACCAAAGGTTCCCGGTGCCGCAAAGCCGGCAATGCCGACATGACCGTGCCCCTTGACCTGCGCCGTAACCGGGGTAATGACTGGAGACGGCTTATTGCTGATAACCCCTGCATCGAGTTTCTTGCCAAGGAAGATCGAGCATACAGTAACCAGAAGGAACGAAGCGCCACCGATAACCGCTGCCACTGCACTAACTCCCACCAGCGACATCAGCAAAAAAGCACTGCCCGGGAACTCATACGGCATGGCCGAACCCAGGAACGACATATCCCAATGGCGACGCGGTACGCCGAGAGTACCCGCACCCATCATCACCAGACAGAACATGGCCATGCCTCCACCAAACAGGTACGGCTGATATTTTGCCAAGGTTGGGAACATGATCTCGCGACGGAACAACACTGGAATCAGGAAATAAGTCAGCGCCATGAACGAGAGCGTAGTACCAAGCACAACGGTTGCATGGAAATGACCCGGCACATAAATCGTATTGTGAATGATCAGATTAAGCTGCTCAGTACCCATCATCACACCCGTGATACCGCCGAGGAAGCCGAAACCTACTATTGAAATGAACATGGCTGAAAACACTGGATTGCCCCATGGAGCCTTGCGGAGCCATTCGTACATGCCTTTGTTGAAGCCTTTTTCGCGCTGCGCAACTTCAATGGCACCAGGAATCGTCAAGCCGTGCACCATACTTGCCAATACGGCGAGGTACATTGCGTAGCTAGTATTGAATATTTTGTATTCGGATGAAATACCCGGATCGGCCAAGACGTGATGCACACTAGCCAGTTGCAGGAAGAAAATATAAAGCAGGAATGCTGAACGCGACACACGCTCAGACATTGGCTTGGCGCCGAAAACGATTGCGGCAATAGCGTACCATACCGAAATATGTGCTGCCACGTTGATTTGTTGCGACGAGTGGCCGAATCCCCACCAGATCACGCGATACATCAGCGGATCAATTGCCTTGATATAACCGACCGACCAGAGGAATGTCGGAATCAGGATGATTGCGCCAGATGCAATGGTGAATACCGCAATAATTGCTGCTGTTGTCGCACCAAAAGTCACGAGTGAAACCGATCCCGTATAGGTTTTTTCTGCTTTTGCCACAACCAGCGTGCCAAAAAACACAAAACAACCGATCAGTGCGCCGACAGCAAACAGGATCAATCCCAGATAAAACGATGGGGCTGCCTGCATCGGTACATAGGACGTCATCATCACGCTCGAATTACCCTTGAAAATTGCGACATTGGTCGTTACTGCACCAATGAGCATCAAGGCAAATGCCAGCCATGCAAAACGAGGCGTAGCCAGTCGGCAACGCAATAACGTGGATGAACAGAAATACAGCACGGCCATCTCGAAGAAGATAAGCCAGAACACCAGCATATCCAAGCCATGTGCCGTCAACACTTGATAGAACGAGTCAGCCGGCAGCAAATGGATTGCCGGCCATTTTGTCAATCCAATCAATAAGGCAAGTGTGCCGCCGATAAGCAGGAAAATCACGCCCGCTACCGCGTTGACTTTCATCAACGTTTCGGCAGAATCGTGGAACTGCAGACCTGTCCGCGGACAAATGCGGTAAGTTTCTTTGTTAGCCATGGGCATCCCTTTTATTTGTTAACGACATAAAGTTTGCTGGCCATCGTGTGGTGACCAATGCCGCAATACTCGTTGCAAAAGACGGAAAATGCACCATCCTGGTTCGGCGTTACCTTCACGACCATTTCATAGCCGGGAACCACTTGCAAGTTGAGATTGACTGGCTGCAAGGAAAAACCATGGTTGTAATCCAGGGATGACAAATGCAGGCGATAGCTCTTGTCCTTTTCCAGTTCAAGGATCGGCCACCATGACCACAGACGTGCAACCAGGTAGATATCACTACCGGCCGGCGGATGTACTACGGGGATTTTTCCATCAGTTTCAGTGCGCACTGTGTATTTATCCACCATTGCTTGCGCTTTTTTGCTGTAAACGTCAGCCGTTGTACGATATGACTCGTTGGAAAGATTCTGCTTACCGACTATATGCCAGTACGGCATCATGAAAAACATGAAGAGACACCAGATGAAGGCAATTGCGATCCATGTTCCTTCAACTCGGTCCAACGGCTGTGTCCACCATATTCTGGCGTAGGGCGGGTGTATTGCACTCATTGTAGTCTCCTTATTTACCGACCGGGATTGTTACAATTTCCATAACTCCCCATACGATATAAAATACCGTCGGCATGGCAACCCCAATAAATAATAGTAAAAACGGGTTATCGAGAAGCTGCTGCATAGCAGGAATACGCTCCTCCTCCTCGCTTTCAATAGTTGGTTTGGTATCTGCAACCATTTTTCTCTCCTTGAAGCCGGATATCCGGCGATTACATAGTAAATATTTAACAGCCAAAACGGCTTATCCGAAACCGGTTCAGCTCTTAAGCTTCTGGCAATGCAGAAGGTACGCATCCCGACGAAAAAAAAGAATGATCCGGATCAAGAAAAGATGATGCTACAGGGAAAATACGGGATGAGCAATTATGATTGCCACTGGAAGCATGAAGGCATGAAGGCGACTCCAATCAAGGTCAGTTAACTGGAGTGCGCACTTTGATAAATGAGTTTCCGATATGAATCGATATCCGCTCTTGGATGGCAGCTTAGTGACTCGTCCCGGCCGATCTGGTGATCTTGTTATATACGTTGTATTTACCGGAAGGCTTATTCATTGGGATACGCTTGATTTCTTCCAGGGTTTGCGCATCGTAGACAACCAGTGCACCATCGGTTTCCCAAATGCTGACCAAGGCATATTTTCCATCCCGAGTAAATTCAGTATGGGCGGCTATCTTGCCTGGACTCGGACGGAGTTGCGCGACGATTTCTAGTTTTTGCTTGTCGATAATCTGGATCACATCGCGATCCTTCTTCCCATTGAATACATCAACCCATGCATAGGGTGTGTTTTCATGGCTTCGCATAAAAAATCCTGGCCCCAGAGTTTTGATCTGTTTCACAGTTTGCCATGACTGCATGTCGATCACGGTTACCAGACCTTCTTTTAAATTTGGCGTCGCAAGGACTGGTCGCCCTTGATAATTCCAGCTAATTCCCGATCCAAGATGTGGCAGGCCCGGTAGATCGACGCTGGCAATCTTGCGTCTGATATTCAAATTGATGACCTGACCACGGCCTTCGCGTGAAGATCCGATCACATGGTCGTAACGAGCGTCAAAGAAAAAATCATCCAGATAGTCTTCAAGCTGAATGCGTCGCGGCGCAAACGGTCCAGGTACCGGAACAGCCTCGCCCATTTTGTAATCATGTACCATCCCCGCATAGACTGGCGGCGCATTATCGTCATAACTCAATTCCCAAACCTCAGGAATATCCTTAAGAGCAGCGATAAAACTTTTACGTGGAGCAGCATCGTAGACAGCCGAGACGCGAGATGATTTGCCGTTATCGTCCTTGACATCAATAATGCGAATCGGCTGTAGATCCCTGGCGTCGAGTACTACCAGTGTATGCGGCAAGTAATTTGCCACCATTGCAAAACGTCCGTCACTTGATACTGCAAGATTGCGGGTATTGATGCCAGCGCGAATTTCCGACACCATCTTGAGATTCCAGATATCGTACTTGGCAATCCAGCCGTCGCGCGATGCGAAATAAACATAGCGTCCGTCCGGGGAGAATTTCGGGCCGCCATGCAATGCATATCTTGTCTGGAAACGGGCAATCGGCTCGAACCTGTCGCCATCCAGAATGGTGGCATGGTGATCGCCAAGTTCTACCACCACAAATAGATTCAGCGGGTCTGCCTTGAAGACCGGCTTGTCAGGCAGGCTGCCCGGCTTATGGTATTCGATACGCGATGCCAGAATTTGCTCGATTCCCCATACTGGCGCTTTGGTCGGTGGCGTGTAAATCAGATCGCTCAATGCCTGTATTTCATCTGACGCGAGCTTGTTGGCAAAGGCCGGCATCTGCGTCGCCATTCGCCCCAAGGTAATTGTCTTTATTGCGTCGGGGCGACGCAAGCGTTCCAGATTGTCTGGCAATAGCGCCGGTCCCGTACCGCCGAGGCGATCCGCGCCGTGACAGGATACGCAATGCGCCTGGTATAACGCGGCAGAATCAGGCGCCGCCCAACCGGTTGCATGCCAGCATGGCAGTGCTGCGATAAAGCCGGTAATCAATGCACGTCCAATCATGATCATGCCAGCCTCACCGGGCGCATCTGTACATACGGCGTTAACTGCACGCGTTCCCGCTCCCCCGACAAACCGATTTCTTCGTCAGACAAGTAGCATGCAGGATCTTCTTGCCATGGGTCTCCAGTCAATTGCAGCGCACGTACCCTCGTATTGCCGCCACAGACATCAAAATATCCACACTCACTGCAACGGCCCTTGATCAGCCGCGGACTGGATTTCAATCCAGCCATTAATGGATCCGAGGTATCACGCCAAATATCGGAGAATCTGCGATCGCGTACATTTCCAAGATTATGGTGCCACCAGAATGTATCCGGATGCACATTCCCAAGGTTATCAATGTTAGCGACGTTAACACCCGAGGAATTTCCCCCCCACTGCGCCAGTTTTTCGCGCAGGTGGGACTCACGTTCCGGCATATGCCGCCGTAGCCAATGCAACAGATATACCCCATCGGCATCGTTATTGCCGGTTACGAACTCTTTCTCCACACCGCGTTCCAGATATTTCCAGCAGGTGTCGAACAACAAATCCATTGCGTTGCGAGTTGTTTCAAGAAAAGCGTCACGCTCCCGATTCTTGTTGCCTCTTCCTGCATAATTCAGATGTGACAGATAAAATTTGTTAATCCCTTCTTGTTCCACCAGATTTAGCAGCATAGGTAGATCGTGGGCATTATCTTGTGTTAGCGTAAATCTCACACCGATCTTGATGCCTGCATCATGGCACAACCGTACACCATGCAAGGAAGCATCGAATGCGCCTTTCTTACGACGGAACATGTCGTGGGTTTCCCGCATGCCATCCAGGCTAATCCCGACATAATCGAAAGCAATAGCTGCAATTTTGGCGATATTGGTTTCATCAATCAGGGTGCCATTGGTGGACAAGCCGACATAAAACCCCATGTCCTTGGCGCGTCGGGCAAGCTCATATATATCCGGGCGCAACAATGGCTCACCACCCGAAAGGATCAGCACTGGCACACCGAAGGAACGCAAATCCTCCATCACGGTAAATACTTCATCGGTAGCGAGCTCGCCGGCAAAGTCTTTATCTGCAGAAATTGAGTAGCAGTGCTTGCAGGTCAGATTGCACCGCCTGATCAGATTCCAGATCACCACCGGACCGGGTGGATTGCGTTTCGGTCCAATTGGGGTCGGATGGGCGATTTCTCGCATGTATTGGCTGATACGAAACATGTTTTCCCCTATCCTGCCTGATTAACAGAAGCTAGCCGAAGGCCGGTTTTTTTCAAAATACGGGTGCTGTACAACACGTCATGGCTGCGTGCATGACCGCCTAGTAGCTCGGCAATTTCCGCCACTTTTCCTTGGACTTCATCGCGCGTTTTACCATGCACCATTGCAAAAAGGTTGTACTGCCATTGCGGCGGATGGCGCGGGCGGCAATAGCAATGACTGACAAATTCAAGCTGACCGATCCGTTCGCCAAGCGCATCGACCACGTCATCCGGAACATCCCAGACCGACATGCCGTTGGCGCGGTAGCCGATTGCATAATGATTGGGCACCACGCCGATCCGGCGTATCACCCCACGATCCTGCATACGGCGAATTCGCTGCATTACTTCCTCGGCAGCGAGTCCCACTTGGTCCGCAATCGCATGATAAGGACGTACAGTCAGCGGCAAGCCTTGTTGTGTAGCGACGATAATCGCTCGGTCAACTGCATCCATGGTGGGTAAAACGGGAGTACTGTTCATGATATATCGATCAGGAAAAACTAAATTTTCAATTTCAGTCCAACAAAGTATTCCCGCGATTTCGGAAAATTGAACACATCGCACCCCGTGTCATTTTCTATGCTGGATATTACGCAATCAATTTCAGCAGGAGTCTCGGTTGCTACCACGAACCACATGTTCAGGTCATGAGTGCGTGCATAGTTGTGAGCGACCTCTGGCAATGCATTCACCTTGGCTGCCACTACATCGAATTTGCTGTCAGGCGCGTGCAATGCCGCCAGCGTGAATGCCCCCCCCATGCGTTCAATCTGGAACATCGGCCCGATACGAGTCAGGATGCCGTTTTCCAGCAAGCGAGAAAGACGCGCCAACAGTGCATCTTCGGTAATGCCAATCCGCTGCGCCGCTTCAAGATACGGCCTTTCGCATACGGGCAAGTCACCTTGCAGGTGGTTGATGATGGTGCGATCAAGTTCATCCATGTGCGATTTCAGGCATTGTCCTGCAATAATAAGCGCCGCGTTGCTTGAAGCGGCGAAGGCTGAAAAGCACATCGTGAGGATATGCCGACAACGAATATTCCACAGCCAATGCATCGAGCCGCGCCTTGACATCGTCGCGGTCCTTGCCATGGATCATGCAGAAAAAATTATACGACCAGTCTGGAAGCTGCCTTGCACGCCGATAACATAGTGTAACGTTGCCGCTAGCGGCAATGCGCCTGCCTATTTCGGTCACAACCTGGTCCGGGACATCCCAGACTGCCATCGCATTTGCCGTATATCCGAATTCATGATGGCGCACGATAATCCCGAAACGCCTGATCACCTGCTGCTCCAGCCAACCGGCGATCATGGCAATCGCCTCTGGTTCCGGCAGCCCCAACTGTGCAAATGGCCGCGTCACCAGAGGCAAGCCTTTCTGCAGTGCGGCAATTAATACCTGAGTCGACGGCGCCAGGGTTTGCAAAGACAGGGATGACGCTGCAACGTTTTTCGCCGGCGTGCGTGTAAATTTGCGGGAAGCACCATCGGACAAATCGAACCCAAGGTCAATATGATAATCGTCGCGCAATGGCAGCACCAATACCGGCCCGCATGCGCATGCCTGCTCTATTTCCTGAAACACCTGCTGCAATCGATCCGCTGATGGGGCTGTTGCAACAAACCATAAATTGAAATGATGCTCACGCTCGTAATTGTGATTGATTTCCGGCAGTGCACTAATATAGTCCGCGACGCTTCCAAACTGCGAGGTCGGTACCGCGATTGCAGCCAGCGCGCTGGCGCCGATTACATTAGGCCGAAATACTGCACCGACCCGGCTGACTACACCCGCATCCTGCAGTTTCTGCAGGTAGTTGATGATGGTTGATTCATCCGTTTCCAGCCGTTGCGCCAATACTGCAAATGGATTCGGAAGCAGCGGAAAATCCCGCTGAAATGAATTTACCAGTTGAAATTCAAGGCCGGTCAGCGCAACAGGCAGATCAAGGCTCATGACGTCATCATTTCCGGCGATCAGAAGCCAATGCGAGCAGCACGAGAAGTAAAGAAAATACCGCTTGGCGATACTGCAGGCAGCACGGCGCGTTGTGCGAAAGTTGCCGTATCGTAGATCACGACACGGTTGTCATCGCGCGACGAAATCCACACAGACTCTCCGCGCGGAGAAAATTCCATATGCAGTACAGCCTTACCGGGTTTCAGCCGTTTGATAATGCTGCGGGACTCCACATCAATGACTTCAACACTGCCATTGTCAGGAAATGCAAAATTGACCCATACCTGGCGGCCATCCGGTCTTGCAATCACGAATACCGGCTGCCCTGCTACCGCAATCCGCCCCGCCTCGCGCCAGGTTTCGGTATCCACTACCAGCACTTCATGACGTCCCACTGCGGGCACATAGGCATATTTTCCAGCAACAGCCCAACCGCGCAAATGCGGCATTTTATATACCGGCAGCTTCTCTTGCCCTTTTCCATAACCATTGAGAATACGGCGCAACCCCCGCTCCGTATGCCACAGATCGAGCATCGCCATGCCATCTTCACCGAATAATCCGACCAGATAGAATCGTCCATCCGGCGTTATCATTCCATCATAAGGTTCGAGGCCGGCATTCTTGAACTTCTCGATACGTGGCGCTTGTGGATTACTGAAATCGCCAAGCCAGATTTCTCCGGCATCGAACAGGCTCCAGACAAAACGGTTGCCCGGCGCATCAGCCAAACCAACCACTTTGGAACGCAAGCCTTGTGTGCCATATACAGAAGGAATATCAGCCAACAATTCCAATGTATCGGCTTTGAATATCTTGACGCCACCCGGCACATAATTTTGCACCGCAATCAGTTTCCCATCCTGTGAAATCGAACCGCCAATGCTATTGCCAGCCTGCACGATGCGGTGCTCGATGACGCCTTTCAGCAAATCGACTTTCGATAAACCGCCATCGCGCCCGAATACGTAGGCGAAACGACCATCACGTGAATACACCACCGAAGCATGTGACAAATCCCCTAGCCCGGACACGGAAGCAATGGCGGCAAAATGCGTTGTATCGACAACCTGGACGCTACCGGTTGCGCGCTCGATCATGACACCCAAATCTCCCGTGCCGCGTAAGGAAGGGGTTGCGCATCCGCTCAATATCGCCGAAATCAAGAGTGCCAGCGCTGCTTGCAGTAATTTAATGCTCACTCGGGAATCCTTTCTGCAAATTAACAACGATCCACTCAGCTTCCGCTTCGGTAATGAAACGTTGCCACGGCGGCATCGCAGTGCCTGGCCGTCCCTGCAAGATAGTTGCAACAAGACTGTTCGCGGGTTTCCCGGCAAGTGTCTCCGGCAGCAGCGCCGGGCCAAGCCCACCCTTCAGGGTAAGCCCATGGCAAGACCCGCAGTCCTGCCGAACAAGATTGATCAATTCGCTACGACGCGAAACATCGAGTATTTGGCCGACAGATTCTGCCGCCTGCGATGTGTGTGAAAGAGCCCATGCAGATGCCAGAATGAGCATTCCGGCGGCAAGGCGTGTGTGAATTTGACGGATATGGAGTGCATTTTTCCACCCACACCGGGCATGTCGGGCCTGTCTCGTCATTAGTTGCTTGATTAAAATACGGTTCACTTCGACATTTCCTCACAGAGCACTACAAACCGTATATTCATATTGCCATTATTGCCATATCGGATGAAGCGAAATAGGTTTAGCCGAGACTTTTCTGCCATCCTGCGCTTCAAGAAAACGCAGGGTGGCAGTTTCCGGCCAGAGCGGCCGGAAATACTCTTGATACAATTTTTAGTTAAGCGACAAGATCCATGCAGTAAGCGTCTTGATATTGGTATCGCTCACCTGCGGACTGTTGGCTGGCATCGGGATCGGCCCCCATACACCGGCACCACCCTCCTTGATTTTCTTTACCAGCATGGCTTCCGCATCCTTGTTGCCCTTGTATTTCTTGGCCACATCCTTGTATGCCGGGCCGACAATTTTCTTGTCAATGCCATGGCAAGCCATGCAACCACTTTTTTGCGCCAGATCGGCTGCCTTGGCTGCATCGACGGCAGCATGCGCAACGTTACTGGCAAACAGGCAGGCAAACACACTGACTGATGCGCCAATGAAAGGAATGAAACGCTTTTTCATTAAGTTCTCCTGTTAGTAAATATCGTGCTGCGTATTGTTGACGTTGAACTTGCCGGTCGGCGTAATCAGCCTCGGATCCTTGATGACAGCCTTCAGCTTGCGAGTCTTGTCATCCACCACGACGATAGCCGATTGCTTGTCCTTGGCACTCCAGACTGAAAACCATACTTCATCGCCGGCCATGTTGTATTCAGGTTGCACAATGCGCTTTGCGCCTTCGCCGAGATTCGCCCATTCGGCGATCGGCAAAGCTGCGAACCCCTTGTCAAGATTGTTGATGTCGTACACTGCAATCGACTGACTGATCTTGGCATCCGGATTCAGCGGTGTATCGACCCAGAGGTTCTTCGACTTCGGATGCGTCTTGATGAACAGCGAACCGCCGCCCTGCCCCTTCAGGGTTGCCACAACTTTCCATGCCTGAGCCTTGTGTTTTACCGGATCGGTGCCGATCAATGAAATCGATTCGTCGCCGAGGTGGCCTGTCGCCCAAACCGGGCCGAACTTCGGATGCACAAAATTCGCGCCGCGCCCCGGATGCGGTGTCTTGCCCACTTCGATCAATGCTGTCAGTTTGTCATCCTTGGTATCGACTACCGCGATCTTGTTGGAAGCATTGGCGGCCACCATGAAGTAACGGCCGGTCGAGTCGAAACCGCCGTCATGCAGGAATTTGGCAGCGTCAAGTGTAGTCATCTTCAGATTATTTAAATCCTGATAGTTGACAATCATGATCTTGCCGGTTTCCTTGGCGTTGACCACGAATTCCGGATGATAGTGGGATGCAACGATCGATGCCACGCGCGGTTCCGGATGGTATTCGTTATCGACCGTCATGCCACGGGTGGACACGATCTTCAACGGTTTCAGCGTAGCGCCTTCCATGATCACGAACTGCGGAGGCCAGTAGGCGCCGGCAATGGCAATCTTGTCTTCATAGCCCTTGAATTTCGAGGTTTCGATCGAACGAGCTTCCAGGCCAATCTTGATTTCGGCGACGTTATCCGGCTTTTCCATCCAGAGGTCAATCAGATTGATGCGCGCATCACGGCCGATCACGAACAGATAGCGTCCAGATGCCGATGTGCGGGAAATATGCACTGCATATCCGGTCTTGACGATATTGATGATTTTCTTGGTATCGCCATCGATCAATGCCACCTCACCCGAGTCGCGCAGGGTCGTGGAGAAAATATTGGCAATATTGTATTTGTTCATCTTCTTGGTTGGGCGCTTTGCCACTGGAATGATTTCTTTCCAGGTGGCCTCCATGTCCTTCAAACTGAATTCCGGCGGAGTCGGCGGCTCCTGCTGGACATAACGCGCCATCAGATCGACTTCTTTCTCGGACAATTCGCCCGAGGTGCCCCAGTTCGGCATGCCAGCAGGAGAACCGTAACCAATGAATACCTTCAGGTAGTCCGTACCTTTTCCTACCGTGATATCGGGAGTCAAGGGCTTGCCGGTTGCGCCCTTACGCAGGACGCCGTGACAACCTGCGCAACGCTGAAAATAAATTTGTTTGCCTTGTTCAAATTCCGCCTTGGTCATCGGTGGCGCTTTGGGATTGATGTTTTGATGCATTTCTTCCTTGGCCAGCGGCGAGCTGCCCGCCTGGTATTTCAGTTCCGTACCTTCATGCGGCTTATCATCGGCAGCATAGGCCGCCCCGATAAACAACGGCAATGCTGCAAGCATTACCGCCAAGGGGCGGATGGACAGCTTTTTTAACATCATTTTGATTCCTCTCTTAACAAGGACGATTATTAATTACAACCATTAGCAATGCGAACAACATAATAAAAACATAACAAAAACTGGATAATATGTAGGCGACCGATGTCATGAAAGAAAAAACAATGACCGTTTTGGAATGCCACTAGAGTGCAGGAGTGCAATTCTGTGTTCTTTGACTACGATCAATCTTTGTATGACTACCGCGAGATAGATTCGGATTTGTTCTGAAACATGTCAATTTCGATCAAAATCGCTGGAAACAGCAAAATTTATGAGCAAATATCCCCCTTTCCTGCAATCCGAGGAATCACTCGATGGTAGCCAGCGTGACGGTAAGGTATATCTGGTAGGCGCAGGGCCTGGCGATCCTGAACTGCTTACTTTGCGCGCGGCACGGCTGTTAAGCCAGGCAGATATTGTTGTGTATGACCATTTGGTGGGTGTTGGCGTACTGGAACTGATACATACCGATGCCGAAAGAATTTATGTTGGCAAACAACGCAACCAGCACAGTTTGCCGCAAGAAGAGATCAATACATTATTGGTAACACTGGCGAAAGAAGGCAGACAGGTGCTTCGCCTGAAAGGGGGGGATTCTTTTATTTTTGGCCGCGGCGGTGAAGAACTTGAGGCCTTGGCGGCAGAAGGCATTCCATTTGAGGTAGTGCCGGGCATTACAGCGGCAAGCGGCATATCGTGCTATGCGGGTATACCGTTGACGCATCGCGATTATGCGCAATCCTGCATTTTCACTACCGGCCATTTAAAAGACGGCAGTCTGGATCTTGATTGGGAAAACCTGACACATGCGCGACAAACTGTGGTCATTTATATGGGATTAGGCGCATTGCCGGAGATCAGCCGCCAGCTTATCGGCCATGGACAGAAGCCGGATATGCCAACCGCCATCATCGAGCATGGAACCACCAGTCGGCAGCGCGTAGTAACCGCCCCGCTGGAAGCGATTGCCGATCTTGCCAGCGCAATGAATTTCACATCGCCCTGCCTCATTATTGTCGGCGAAGTTGTCGCATTGCACAAAACACTCTGCTGGTTTGCCGGATCAGTTCAGGAATCCTTCAAAGGCTCCGTGGAATGCGCGGCATCCGCTTGACAATTCGCCGGCAAAAGCTCGGCTAACGATATGGCATTTAATGCATTTGATGGCGACGCGAACTTTTCAATCGCATTTTAAATATGCAACAAAGCTCGCGCCGCATCGGCATTCTTTCGAGCGCAACAGAAGTCGCCTATTCCATCATACGGCAATGGTTTACAGCATGATGATCTTCGTCAATGCAATATTCCCATTTGTTCATTGGCGGTCTGTTCTGGCGTTTTCGGTTTTCCCTGAACATCGCTCAGCCGGTATTTGGTCCGCCGGTCGCCCATCAAATCGCGTAATTCACGAATGCTGATGCCAGTATATTCATGCATGCGGATCAGCAAGGAAGCGCCGACCGGCAATCGACGGTGCCGGATTTTGCTAATGACCGGAGGTGCAACCTCTAACGCCCGGGAAAGAGCTGCATCGTTTTTCAGACTCATTTTTTCCAGTAATGTGTCCAGTAATCGGTTTGGATCGTAGCTTGTTTGCTCTATCAGTTCATGTTGCGTGGTCATGGATTTCCTCCTCGAGTAAACAGTAAGTTGATTTGAAGCTGTAACAGATGACAACTTGATCACGCATAAATTCCCGATGCGACACAAATTTTGTTTAATTCAACCAAAATAATTGTCCATTCGGCATTAGCCATACAATCAATATCGATTTCATCTCATCACGGTCAAGATTCAGCTTGTTATTGGCAGCACACGAAAAACATGAAATCGCGTTTAAATATCCTGCAATAAATTGCCCTGCTCAACATGTACACGGAAACACAACCGGAACATGCATATTATCGTTTATTCATCTTTACCGTTTTTGAGGCCGCACAATCCATGGGATGGATTTTGACAATGGATTGCGGCAGCGCAAAAGAGAATACCCAGTTTTTTAAAGCACTTTTCATTAACGATTATATTTCATAATTAACAACAAATCCCGGCAACAATCAACTCTGTTCACAACCGTGTCATGGATTGAAAACATCTGAATGACAGAAAATTCGCGCTCTTTTGCTATTGCTTTAAACGCATGATTTTTGAGACGAGGAATGGATTGACTTGGGTGTTCAGAAGAGTTTCAGCCGCTCTTTATCCACACCAAATACAGGGGGCTGTATTTTAAAATCCCATCGTATTTATTGCGAATACCATGTATTTTTTTACTATACTCCCTTATAGTTTGACATTTGCAAGCTGTTTAATTCGTATTTCCCGTTGCATTCGCGATAGTAGGCATGAATAACGAGGAAAAACAAAAACGTTCCGCCGTCAAAAATTTATTTGAGCCAGCGACGAAGCGTTTCATATATTGCCGGACGGCTAAGAAGATCCAGATGGTGCATGTCATACCCGATCCATTGCCGCGATTTTGGCAAGTTCAGGTTAAAAGCGGGGATTTTATGGCGACCCAATGCACTATCGACTGGAACCAGACCATCACCCCAAAGCCGGTCATCGGGATTTTTCTCCTGCTTTTCGATGGTCGCAGCGATGGCATAGGATTTCACACCCTTCGGTAACGGCACCGGGTGCCGCAGGTCGGGCACCGGCTCGAATCGATCGCGATCGACCCAATCCTCATCCACCAGATTGCCGTAGCGCAGATCGGTAATGCCGGCGCTCCGGATCTTGCCCAGGCGCGCAAAAGGCGCTGCGTAAGGATTACTGCCCAGCATCGTCCCGACCCAATTACCGCCGCGTTCCAGCGGTGCACCATGATGCGGCGTACCGATGAATACCAGATTTGAAAGATAATCAAGCCAGCCATGGCCTGCCGCCTTGCCGTAATGGCAGGCGCTGCGTGCAACCAATCCACCCATGCTGTGCCCGATGAGCGTTACGCTTTCCACCGGTACCGGCCACTGCTTGACCAGGCCTTCGAGCAAGCCCGAAAATTCACGCCCATTGATGGAAATATGGAGACCGCTGTTGTAGTGAAGATAGAGCACTGTATATCCCAGATCGCGGGCTAGCGCCGTGCCATGGTCATGTCCACGCCGTCGCCATTGCAGGTCGCTACGGCAAAGCCCATGCACCATGACCAGCAGCTTGCCGCCCGATTCGGGAATCGACGCAGCCAAAGCCTGCTTTTCCAGCACCAGGGGCAATCCTTCCCTGCGCAGACGCATGTCGATTGCCAATGGATTGCAGCTGCCGGCCAGATAATCGCCAAGCACGCCGTTCAGCGCCGCCAGCACCGCTTCCCGCTCGGGAGAAGAGTTCTGGACATCCAGTATCGGAACCAGTTGCGACAGCAAGGTATTGATCCCGGCGCCCGCCAGACCGGTTACCTTGCGGATGCTCTGATAAACCATTCCGCTGATGCCACTCATGGCGGCTTGCGAAGACTCTTCCGGTGCACCGTGCTGGCCGATAATGCGCCAATGCATCGCCTCGACCAGATCAGTCAGGCCCTCGGTAGCATCAATGGCCAGTCGGCTGATGCCATGAAAATCCGAAGCATGAAAATGTTTTTTTTTCATTGGAAATAAAGAGAAAGCATCAACGGCGACAACGGCCGTCAGGCTGCAATGACGAGCGGGGATGGGAGTGATGCAGGTGACTACGCAATCGGTATGATTGCCACCGCTCAGGTGCCTGGTCGTCAGGGCCCCTCCTCCATAAGCAAAAGAGGGACCCTGACGACTCAATTACCATTTCCAGGTTGATTCCGTTTCTGCGCAAAGTCGGCCTTCCAGCGCAACTAGCAACTAGACGGATCGCGACATGGATGGTTTTGCGGTCTTTTTCTGGGCCGGTTTTGCGACAGCTTTCATTACCTTATTCTTTGCCGTTGCTTTTGGAGCCGGCTTTGCCACGGCTCGCGTGACTGACCTTGACGATCCGGTTTTTGATGCGGATTTTTCCGGTAGCATTAACGTTTTTGTCGCACTATGCTTTTTACCGGAGAGCATATTTACCGACTTGCTTAGCTCTTCGATGCACCGAGTCAGTTCACGGATATCATCGTTTGTCGACACGCCAAGCTTGTCCAGTGACCGTGCGACCCGTTCCTCGAACCCCTGCTCCAGCAGATTCCATGCATCGGCAGCCTGCTTACCGGCATCGGCAGTCATTTTGACGGCGGTTTCACGGGCACTGGAAATACTGTCGCCAGCAAGCCGCTGTGCGATACCCTGTAGATCGCTGCCTTGCCGAACCAGTTTTTCGAACAATTTCCCGCCCTCTTCCTGCGCCATGGCGAATGCGCCAAGGCCAGCTTGCCAGATCTGGTGCGCAGAACTCCGTACCGCGTCAACAAACTGACTGTCATCCGGTGTAGATGACATATTCGATTTCCTGGGCATGATGCGTACTCCCTTCGTTGGTTGAGTTCAAGCTGTCTGTCTGGGTTCTGTGCCTTGGGCTGCCATATCCTCCTCCTGCTTCACGATGCGGCGCAGGATCTTGCCGATATTCGATTTCGGCAGCGGCTGATCACGAAAAACCACATGCTTCGGCACCTTGTATGCAGTGAGATATTTCTTGCAATGTTCAATCACCGCTTCGGCAGTAAGCGCCGGATCCTTTCTGACCGCCACGATCTTGACAACTTGCCCGGAGCGCTCATCATCCGCGGCGATTGCCGTTACTTCCTGCACGCCGGGATGCATGGCGACCACATCCTCGACTTCATTTGGGAACACCTTGAAGCCGGATACGATGATTACATCCTTTTTACGATCCACCAGCTTGATATATCCGCGCTCATCGATAAAGCCCATATCACCGGTGCGCAGCCATCCATCCTGCGTAAAAACCTTGGCGTTTTCATCGGGCCTGTTCCAGTATCCCTGCATCACTTGCGGACCGCGGATACAGATCTCGCCAAGGTCTCCCAGCGCCAGTTCACCATCGGCATCGTCCAGAATTGCCACCTCGGTGGAGGGTACCGGGACGCCGATGGTCCCTGTATATTCCGTGATATTCAGCGGATTGGCACAGGCAATCGGCGATGTTTCCGTCAGCCCGTATCCTTCAATCAACGGCACGCCGAACACACTTTCCCAGCGCTCGGCAACCGCGCGCTGTACCGCCATGCCGCCGGCAATCACGGTTTTCACCCTGCTGGTATCGATCTCATCAACCCCAGGCGCGTTCAGCAATACGTTAAACAGCGTGTTCACGCCAATCATCACGCTGAACCTGGCATGCTTCAATTCCTTGACAAACGCTTCGGTATCGCGCGGATTGGTAATCAATATGCTGTGCGCACCGATCCGGAAGAACGCCAGCATTGCGGTCAGGGCGAACACGTGATACAGCGGCAGCGGCAGGACCGCTATCTCCTCACCTACATTCAACACCGGCTTGACCCATGCGGCGGTCTGCTGCAGATTGGCGACCATGTTGCCGTGACTGAGAATCGCGCCTTTCGGCACGCCGGTGGTACCGCCCGTATATTGCAGGAACGCAATATCGGTGGCGGCCAGCGCAACGTCGTTCAGAGATATTTTCGCACCTCGATCCAGTACATCGCCCCATCCGACCGCGTTTTCCAGACGCCATTCCGGAACCATATGCTTGACATGATCGACCACGAAATTGGTGATCTGTGCCTTCGGAAAATGCAGCATATCTCCGACGCGGGTGGTGATGATATGCCGCACCGATGTCTCTGCCAGTACTTCCTGCAAGGTATGCGCGAAATTCTCCAGCACGATCATGCAGACTGCACCCGAATCGTTGAGCTGATACTGCAATTCGCGCGCGGTATACAGCGGATTCGTGTTCACCACCGTGCAGCCCGCACACAACGCTCCGAACAGCGCGACCGGATACTGCAGCAGGTTGGGCATCATGATCGCGACACGGTCGCCCTTGGACAGCCCAAAGGCATTTTGAAGATAGGCTGCAAAATTGTGTGAAAGCCTATTCAGTTCACGGTACGTGAGCGTCGCGCCCTGATTACTGAATGCCGGTAGATCCGCGAAACAGTCGCAGCCCCATTCCAGTATCGCCTTCAATGATGCGAATTCATCGACATCCACTTCCGCGGGCACTTCCGGTGGATAACTCTTGAGCCACACTTTTTCCATGATCAGCCTTGATATGTTGTACGGGACCATACGATACGAAACAGCTGTCGATCCATCCTTCCCGCCGGGCGGCAAAGCATGGCATCTGAACAAAGATGCGTCGAAGCAGACAAGTCTGTTTTGACGTGCGTCAAACCGCAGGGTTAATTATTTTCGCTCGACTGGAATGCGTAGATTTTTTGCAGTACTGGAACGTACACCTTCTTCAAGATGTATGCATATTCCGGATTGAAATCATCGGACTGTACGAATATAGTGGAAGAGCGTCAGCGGCCGATTGCATGCGACGTGCGTATTCCAACAACCAGCATCTCTCACAACAAGGCATCGCAATGCGTAATCGGGAACCCCTATCCATCGTGGATACCGCATGGCTGCGGATGGATCGCCCAACCAATCTGATGATGATCTGCGGCGTGATGATGTTTGCCGACCGGTTGGAGCTGCAGCGCGTCAGGGAAGTCGTCCGCACGCGCCTGCTCTGCTTCCATCGCTTTCGCCAGTGTGTGGTCGAGAGGGGCAGCACGGCCTATTGGGAAACGGATGCACATTTCGATCTCGACTGGCACGTACGCCGCATCGCCCTACCGGGTGCGGCTGGGCGCATCGAACTGGAAGAAGTAGTCAGTGACCTGGTCAGTACACCGCTCGATCCGACCAAGCCGATGTGGCAGTTTCACCTGATCGATGGCACCGATGACAGCAGCACGCTGGTGCTGCGTATCCATCACTGCTATGGCGACGGGTTTGCGCTGACCCATGTGGTGGCATCGCTGACAGATACCGATCCCGACAAGCCTCGTCCGCCAGCCGAAGATGTAGGTCAACACGATGTTGCGCGCAGCGCCTGGGAGCGCATGCTGGGACCATTGACGGAAGCAGTCGGCGATGCGCTCCGGCTGGGGCTGTCCGCAGTCGAGACTGGCCGCGACTGGATAGCACATCCCGCCCATGCCATCGCCTATGGAAAGACGGGGCTGGATCTTGCCGGTGAGCTGGCATTCATCGCCAATATGGCCCCCGATTCGCACACACGCTTTAAAGGCACGCTTGGCGTGATGAAACGCGTCGCCTGGGCCGAACCGCTACCGCTATCCGAATTCAAGGCGTTATGCCAGGCGCTCGGATGCTCGGTCAATGATGTCCTGCTGGCATGTGTTAGCGGGGCGCTGCGCACCTATCTGCTGGCATGCGGCGAAGCCGTGGATGGCGTGGATGTGCGGGCGCTAGTGCCCGTAAACCTGCGACCGCCGGGCCCCATCACCGAGTTGGGTAACCACTTCGGCCTGGTTTTCCTGGATTTGCCGATTGGCGTCGAACAATCCATAGCGCGAGTCTTTGAAGTGAAGAAACGCATGAGCGCATTGAAGAATTCGCAGCAACCAGTAGTGGCGCTCGGCATTCTGGCCGGCATGGGAATCGCGCCCAAGGCAATCAAGGAAAAAGTGCTGGAAACCCTGGCTGCCAACGCCAGCGCCGTCATTACAAATGTGCGTGGCGTGCCTGAACCGTGTTTTTTGGCAGGCAAGCAAATCACGCGTCAGATCTTTTGGGTACCGCAATCGGGCGGTATCGGAATGGGCATCAGCATTCTAAGTTATGCCGGGCAGGTGGACTTTGGTGTAATGACCGATGTCAAGCGCGTACCCGACCCCGCCGCTATCGTACAGTGCTTCGCCGCCGAATTCGAAACGCTGCTGCTCGAAGCACTGATGATGCCGTGGCCGGAAAAGATACCTGTTCACAAGAATCACAAGCGCGCCAAAAGCGACTAAGTGCAAATTGACAGTCGTAAATCATTCCTTGTGCTTCATCACAAACTACCGACAATACTGGCCTGGTCGGCTTCGATGGATTATCGACCGTTTTTTGGTGGTGCTGCAATCCGCATCGTGCCATTCATGAACCATTGACGTGCCTCAATACATTGCGCAACACAACGCCTATGTTTAGCAAGGTTAAATTATGGACAACAAGGAGGCATCATGTTTACAACAATTCTCGTACCGACCGATGGTTCTCCATTATCGGACAAGGCTGTCAACGTCGCTCTTGAATTTGCGAAGGGGGCCGGCGCCAAAATCGTCGGCATATCAGTCGCGGAATCGTATCCGATATCGCCGCTTTCCGAAACGCCGTACACCAGCGATGCTGAACACTTTGACATAAAAATGCGCGAGCTGGCGCAGAAGCATGTCCAGAAAATTGCCGATGCTGCCAAGGAAATGGATGTCCCCTGCGAAACCATTGTCACGCAGGCAAACAGTCCCTACCAGGAAATCATTAATGCCGCAAAATCATTTCACTGCGATGCGATTTTCATGGCATCGCACGGGCGCAAGGGCTTGAGCAAATTATTTGTCGGCAGCGAAACGCAGAAAGTGCTGGCGCATTCAGATCTTCCGATTATGATCATCCGTTAATTTTATCGGGTCAGGCTCTGGCACTTCATTTCTCCGCTGTAGCACGGATTCCCGTTCAAAAGACCTTTTCGCTTCAGAGCAGGGCAAGCGCCTGCTCGATATCCGCGATCAGGTCCTGTGGATCCTCCAGCCCGATGTTGAAACGCACCAGTTGTCCCGCATGATGCCAGTGCCGCCGCATCTGCTGCATGCGATACGGCACGCACAGGCTATGGGCACCACCCCAACTGAAGCCGATCTTGAACAGCTTCAGGCTGTCGACCAGTTGATCGGTCTGCTCTTCCGTGTAGCGGGCATCGAATAACACTGAAAACAATCCGCCGGCGCCACTGAAGTCCCGCTTCCAGGTTTCGTGGCCGGGGCAATCCGGTAATGCCGGATGCAGCACGGTGGCGATTTCCGGCCGCGCCTTGAGCCATGCCGCGACTGTGCGCGCACTGGCGTCATGCGCGTCAAAACGCAATTTCATGGTGGGCAGCCCGCGCAAGACCAGGTAGACGTCATCCATGCCAACGCCATACCCGAGCCGCATATGCGCAAACTGCAGGCGATGACTCAATGCCTTGTCACGCGTAATGACCGCGCCCATCAGTACATCCGAGCCGCCGGACTGGTATTTCGTTAATGCCTGCATTACGATATCCACGCCATGATCGAAGGCCCGGAACGCGATGCCGGCGGACCAGGTATTGTCGATCGCGACCAGCACGTCTTTTTCATGCGCCGCCTTGCATATTGCCGGAATATCAGGCACTTCCATCGACACCGAGCCCGGCGCTTCGGTCCAGATCAACCGGGTATTCGGCTGAATCATGGTGCCGATACCCGCACCGATCAGTGGATCGTAGAAACGTACGCTAATGCCAAAATCCTTCGCCAGCCAGTTGCCCAGCTCGCGATTCGGATTGTAGGCATTGTCGGGAATCAGCACATCATCGCCACTTTGAAGCAAGGCAAAATCGACCAGGGCAATAGCGGCCAGGCCGCTCGGCGCAAGCAGGCAATCATTACCGTCTTCAATCGCGGCCAGTCGGGCTTCCAGCGTAAAAGAAGTGGGCGTGCCGTGCAGGCCATAGGTATACCCGGTCTTGTCCTGCCAGCTACGGGAACGCATTGCCGCGACATTCTCGAACAGGACTGTGGAGGCATGATGAATCCCCGACGGAAATGCCGCGAATCCCTGCGGCGGCGTGTAGCCGCTGTGAATCAACGCAGTCTGCACTGCTATCCGTTCCGTCACGCTATCGCTCCTGTTTAATTCCAGAATCAGAGTGCTCAGGCCCTTGCCCACAAATCATGCGCATCGGCCGCTGTTACTTCCACCTCGTAAAATTCGCCTACCGCCAGTTTCCGATGCGGCTCGTAAGGCGGCTTTACGTAGACCACGCCATCGATTTCCGGGGCATCAGCCGCCGAACGTCCAACGCCACCGTTGCGGTCTACTGTATCGATCAGTACCCGAATAGTTTTTCCGACTTTCGACTGCAAGCGTTTTTTTGAAATGCCTTCCTGCAATTCCATTACGCGGCCGCGTCGCTCCTCGCGCACTTCTTCAGGAACCGGATCGGGTAGCGCATTGGCAGCCGCGCCTTCAACCGGGGAATACGCAAAACAGCCAAGGCGGTCGATTTCCGCCTCCTTCAGGAAATCCAGCAGATACTCGAATTCCTGTTCCGTCTCGCCCGGAAAACCGGCGATAAAGGTAGAGCGAATCGTGAGGTCGGGACACATGTTGCGCCATGCGCGGATGCGCTCGATATTCTTTTCGCCATTGGCGGGGCGCTTCATGCGCTTCAGCACGTCCGGATGCGCATGCTGTAGCGGTACATCCAGATAGGGCAAGACATGGCCGCCATGCATCAGCGCAATGACGTCGTCGACATGCGGATACGGATACACATAATGCAGACGCACCCAGGTCCCGTAGCGCGCGGCAAGCTCGCCCAGCGCAGCCGTCAGCTGCGTCATGTGCGTCTTGACTGGCTTGCCGTTCCAGAAACCGGTGCGGAATTTCACGTCCGCGCCATACGCGCTGGTGTCTTGCGAAATCACCAGCAGTTCCTTGACGCCCGACTTGAACAGGTTTTCCGCTTCCAGCATCACATCGGCAATCGGGCGCGATAGCAGATCGCCGCGCAGCGATGGAATGATGCAAAAACTGCAGCGATGATTGCACCCTTCCGAAATTTTCAAATAGGCATAATGCTTTGGCGTCAGCTTGATGCCTTGCGCCGGCAGTAAATCGATGAATGGCTCATGCGGCCTGGGCAGATGCATGTGGACCGCGTTCATCACCTCGACCAGCGCATGCGGGCCGGTGACCGCCAGCACTTTCGGATGCACGTTCTGGATAATGTCATTGCCATCCGCATCCTTCTTGGCGCCCAGGCAGCCGGTGACGATCACCTTGCCATTTTCGGCGAGCGCTTCGCCGATGGCATCGAGCGACTCCTGCACGGCGGCGTCAATGAAGCCGCAGGTATTGACAATGACCAGGTCGGCACCGCCATATGACTTGGCAGTTTCATAACCTTCGGCGCGCAACTGGGTAATGATCTGTTCGGAATCTACCAGCGCCTTGGGGCAGCCGAGCGAAACAAACCCGACTTTGGGTGTTACTTGGGAAGCATTTGACATAAACAAAAAAAGGGTACAAGGCGAATCCGCTATTGTACCCTCTTGGCAATCCGGCCTGCCGGTCCGGATTCGGCCGGTTGCGGCAGGAACCTTCCTACTTTTTGGTAGTATCCGGCGCTGGACTGACGCCGGGAAACGGGAAGACGCTGAACATGTTCTTGGCCTGGTTTTGCATCTGTTCCTGCATCTGCAAAAACAGGCCTTTGCTTTGTTCGATGTAGTTACTCATCATGCCCTGCATCATGGGCCCCTGCACATTCATGAACTGGGTCCACATCTCGGGGCTGAATGGCTTGCCTTCGTATAATCCCTTGGAATTCTCGGTCAGCTTGTTCTGTATATCGATGAATGCCTGGATGTTTTTCTCGAGATACGAACCCATCATGCCCTGCATCGCATGCCCGTAATAACGGATGATCTGCGCCAGCGCGCCGCTGGAAAACATCGGCGAACCATTCGATTCTTCTTCGAGGATGATCTGCAGCAGGATGCTGCGCGTCAGGTCTTCATCCGTCTTGGCGTCCACGACATTGAATTCTTCGTTGTCGAGCACCAACTGCTTCACATCGGAAAGCGTAATGTAGGAACTGGTCTGGGTATCGTAAAGGCGACGATTCGGGTACTTTTTGATCAAGCGCTCGGAAATCTTTTTTGTACTATTCATTTGAAATTCCATCTTATTGCGCCGCAACGCATCCTTGTTTATCTGTACGAAAGCAGATCTCCCTCTGCTTTCAATTTTGATTATAGTGCGAAAAAACAAAGGTTTATGCAGTTTATGGCTGATTGGGCCAATTTATCGCAATGCAAAAGTTCTCAATCGCGGTTGTAACTGTCGGTACATGGAGACTCGCATCAGCCGGCTTTCACTTTCACATAGCGCCCCGGTGCAGGCTCAATCGCCTGGTAAACGGCATTGCCGTATTTGCGCGGCGCCGGAACTTGCTTGCCGGCGTGGCTGGCTAAAAATGCCGCCCACTCGGGCCACCAGCTGCCTGGGTGTTCCTTGGCTGCAGCGAACCATTTCACCGCATCGGCGGTGGCCTTGCCGTTGGTCCAGTAGCTGCGCTTTTTCTTGGCGGGCGGATTGATGACACCGGCAATGTGCCCGGAAGCACCGAGCACGAAACGATTGGATTTGGGCTTGCCGGAATTCAGCAGCGACATCGAGGCGAATGCAGACATCCATGGAACGATATGGTCTTCTCGCGATGCATAGATGAATGCCGGAGCCTTGATTTTGCCAAAATCGACTTTCTCGCCCGCGACCGTAACCTTCCCGGGGTGTTTCAGGTTATTTTCCAGATAGGTATTCCGTAGATACCAGCAAAACATTGGTCCGGGAAGATTCGTGCTGTCGGCATTCCAGTACAGTAAATCGAATGGTTGCGGGCTCTCGCCTTTCAGATAATTTGATCCTACATAATTCCATACCAGATCATTCGGCCTCAAGCTGGAAAAGGCCGTCGCAAAATCGTGCCCCGTCATGAGGCCGCCTTGACCGATCGACTGCTCGCGCATTTTTACCAGCATTTCATCGATAAATACATCGATCACGCCAGTATCCGTAAAATCGAGAAATGAAGTCAAAAGCGTGAGTCCGGCCGCCGGGTTTTCGCCGCGCGCGGCAAGCACCGCAAGCGCAGTGCCCACCATTGTGCCGCCAACGCAGAAGCCAAGCACATTAATCTGATCCTGGCTAAAAATTTCCTGTACCACATGGATTGCCTTGATTACGCCGTCTTCAATGTAATCATCCCAGGTGACGTGTCCCATGGACGCGTCCGGATTGCACCAGGACACAAGAAACACGGTATGCCCTTGTTCGACCGCATACCGCACCAGCGAATTATCGGGCTGCAAATCGAGAATATAGAATTTATTGATGCACGGAGGAACAATAAGCAAAGGCCGTGCATGCACGGTTTTGGTCAGTGGCCGGTATTGAATCAACTGGAACAACGCGTTTTCAAATACCACCGCACCCTCGGTGGTAGCGACATTTTTGCCTACCTCAAACGCCGATTCGTCCGTTTGCGAAATGTGGCCTTTCCGCAAGTCGGCAAGCATCATGGCCATCCCTTTTACCAGGCTTTCACCCTTGGTTTCGACAATTTTTTGTTGCGCTTCGGGATTGGTGGCCAGGAAATTCGCCGGGCTCATCGCATCAACTATTTGCTGCACTGCAAAGCGGATTTTCTGCTTTGCCTTGGGAGGAACCTGTGCCGCGTCGGCCATTGCCATCAGGAACCGTGCGTTGACCAGATACGCCGCTGCATTGAACGCATGCAGCCGATTTGACTGCCAGATGGGAGAATGAAAGCGCTTGTCGCTGATGGCCGGCATCCGGTTCATCACGGTATCCTGCCACAAGGCCGAAATCTGCTGCATGTACTCCTGCTGCAGATGCGCCATTTTTTCGGGCGCGATCGCGGCGCCTAGCTCGGCAGCATGGCGGCTTACTGCGCTCAGGTCCATGTGCGGCGGCTGGAGCCAGGATTGCCATGTATCGGCATTGGCAAATTGCGGCATCCACGCTGAATAAGCGCTGGGAGGAATGAACGTATTCATGCTGGATCTCTTTTTCGCGTATCGTTAAAGGGTTTTTTATTGCGACTCAGAATTTCAGAATATATGCATATCGTTGTCATTGCCTGGCTTTACGTTGTACTGATGATGTCCATTACCGAATATTCGGTAACTGCAGGCATCATGACGTTTCTGCTGTACGGCGCATTACCACTAATTATTATTTTATATGTAATGGGTGCTCCGCAGCGCAGGCGCAACCGGAAAGAAAAGGAAAAATTACAGCGGGAAGCGATGGATCCCGAAACACAAGTGCAATCCGGTCAATCCGGCATGGCATCTGAACCCGGCAATGGCCCAGGATAAGGCCTGGAAATTCTTCTACTTTAGCCAGATCAGCGACGCCATGCGGCCAGTTATCCGATCGCGACGATAGGAGTAAAAACTGGCAGGGTCACTCACGGTGCAGAATTCTCCGCCGAAGCATTGCCGCACGCCGACGGCTGCCAGTCGCGCGCGGGCCAGCGCATAAATATCGGCGAGGTATTTATCCGGCAAACCGGCGACGGGCCTGAATGCGACACAAGCGGCGCGATCATGGCCAAGGAACGTGTCCCTTACCTCCGCGCCAACCTCAAATCTTTCCGGGCCGATGGCCGGTCCAAGCCATGCGCTAATGGATTCAGCGCCGGCCTGACGCATGGCGGCAACCGTTTGTTCCAGTATCCCATGCGCCAGGCCGCGCCAGCCTGCATGCGCGGCGCCCACTACTATTCCTTTGGTGTCGCATAGCAGCACCGGCAGGCAGTCGGCGGTCAGAATCGCACACACGGCTCCGCGTTTCACGGCAATGCTTGCATCCGCTTCCGGCGCGAGGTCGACACCGGCGGCGTCCACCACATGCGTGCCGTGGATCTGAGACAGCCAGGCGGGCTCGCTGGGAAGCATCGACCGCAGCAATGCGCGATTATGCAGAACATGATCGATTCTGTCGCCGACATGTGCACCCAGATTCAATCCTCCGCCGCCGGTGCCATCGTCCCAGGGCGCAGTACTGATCCCGCCGCGTCGCGTAGTGGATAACGCGCCGACGTTCGGCGGCATGCCGGGCCAGTTCGGTACAATGACATCCATGCGTGCGCGCGTACTCAAGAGTGGATCAATTCGCGAGCAGCGGCATCGGAATGCCGGCGCGCGCAATCAGGCCGGCAAAATCCTCCGGCAACGGAGTGTTCCATTGGCAATCCCGGCGTGAGACAGGATGCACCAGGCCCAGCCGGCAGGCATGCAGGGCCTGGCGCGTGAATGCGGAAGCAAGATGGCTTTTTCCGTACAATGCATCGCCCACCAAAGAATAACCAATTGATTGCATATGCACGCGGATCTGATGCGTGCGGCCGGTTTCCAGCCGGCAGTGCAGCAGGCTGACAGCGCGCCCATCGAGCATTCCGGTTGCAAGACGCTGAAAATGCGTGACTGCAGGCTTCGCAGTATTATTTTCCGATACCGTCATCTTGATGCGGTCGCGCGGATGCCGGCCAATCGCCGCATCAACCTTTCCATTCATTAATGGCGTGCCCCATACCAATGCCAGGTATTCGCGCCCGACCGTTCGCGCCTGCAATTGGCGCACCAGGTCCGTCTGCGCCTCCAGCGTCCGGGCCACGACCATCAGGCCAGTGGTGTCCTTGTCGAGCCGATGCACGATGCCCGCGCGCGGAACGCCGGCCAGTGCCGGATCATGGTGCAGCAAACCATTGAGCAGGGTGCCGGACCAGTTGCCGGCGGCGGGATGCACCACCAGTCCGGCCGGTTTGTCGATTACGAGAATCGCTGCATCCTGGTACGGAATGGACAGCGCCATCGGCTCCGGCTTGAATGCATGGTCTTCCGGCGCTGGCTGCGGATGAACCACAATCCTTTCATCGCCGAGTACGGTCATCCTGGCGCGCACCGTCCGGCCATCGATCCTGACATGCCCCGATTCAATCCACTGTTGCAAACGGCTGCGCGAATATTGCGGAATCAGCCGCGACAGCGTCTTGTCCAGACGTTCACCGCAGTCGTTCGGCGTCAACGTCAACGTAATCGGCGCCGTTTCCGGCAAGATGTCTTCACTTTCGTCAAGCTCCTCGATTTCGGCATCAAATTCAGTTTTGGCTGAAATCGGCATTTCAGTAGACATCGCGGCAAGTTCCATCGGCTATAATCATCGATTGTTCAGATGCATTCTTGCAAAACTCATGCAAAAAAAATCATTCCTCTTCGCAGTCTTTGCCGTCGTGCTCACATTATCGGGATGCGGGCTGCTTTCCGAAAAAAGCGACGAAACTCAAAACTGGTCAGCCGCCAAATTATACGCGGAGGCCCGCGATGAATTGTCCAACGGAGGGTATGACAAGGCGATTCAGTACTTTGAGAAGCTGGAATCGCGCTATCCGTTCGGCACGTATGCGCAACAGGCGCAGATGGAAATCGCCTATGCGTATTACCGTCAAAGCGATCAGGCCCAGGCGCTGGCTGCCGCGGAACGCTTCATCAAGCTGCATCCGAACCACCCAAATGTCGACTATGTCTATTATCTGCGCGGCCTGATCAATTTTAACGACAAGCTGGGGATGTTCGACTTTATTTCGCACCAGGATCCGACCGAACGGGATCCGAAAGCCGCGCGCGAAGCATTTGACGCATTCAAGCAGTTGGTGGACCGCTTTCCCAACAGCAAATATGCCCCGGATGCGATCGCGCGCATGAAGTACCTAATCAATGCGATGGCGCAGCATGAGGTGCATGTAGCCAATTATTACTATCGGCGCGGTGCTTATCTTGCCGCCGCGACCCGGGCCCAGACTGTCGTGAAGGAATACCGGGAAACGCCGGCGGTGGAGGAAGCGCTGTTTGTCATGACCCGCGCATACGATGCCCTGAATTTACCCGAATTGCGCGACGATGCGGACCGCGTCTTCAGGAAGAATTTCCCGAATAGCGTGTTCCTGAAGGGCGGCCCCGTCAAAGACAACCCATGGTGGAAAATCTGGTAAGGCACGGCATTGCACACAATCCGGAAAAGGCTCGCAATGCGGGCCTTTTTACTGCGCGAAGCCGAAGTAAATCCTGCAGCCGCAACACGCCGTACAATTCAGGCATGCGCTCAAAAAATGCCGTAACCGGGCAGTCCGGAGAAGAGGATTCACACCGTCAATCGTCATGACTTGCGTGTGATTGCCTGCAACGGATCTTTCCCGTTTTAACCAGTCGTACCATCAATCGCCCATCAGTCGAAAAGTTCGCAATGATACCGAAGCGCATCGTAATCGACACCAATGTATGCCTGGATTTATTCGTATTTCGCGACCCGCGCTGGGCGACGTTGCTGACCGCACTGCAGCACAAGGAAATCGAAGCCATCACGCGTGACGACTGCCGCATGGAGTGGCGTATCGTCCTGCACTATCCGCATCTGCCGCTGGACGATGCATCACGAGCGCAAAGTGCGCTGGAATTCGATGACCTGATTGCATGCATCCCCGCATGCGCCCTAACGCCTGACGAAGCGCGACTGCCGGTATGCAGCGATCGGGACGACCAGAAATTCCTGGAACTGGCGCGCGATGCAAAGGCGGACGTGCTGATCACGAAAGACAAGGCGCTGCTGAAGCTCGCCAGAAAAACCGCGCGCGCCGGATTGTTCAGGATCATGTTGCCCGAAACATGGGTACGCGAGACCGAACTGGCTGCCGCTCCCTGCGAAGGAGGCTGCCAATAAGACAATCTCGGTGCATGCATGTTTCAGAGCTGTGCGAGCGGCTACAATAAGGTTTCGCTTTTTACCTACCCTTCATTGAACACTCGTCGCCATGTCTTTCGCTCCTGTCGCCCCTGCATCGAAACTGCCCAATGTCGGCACCACCATATTTAGCATCATGTCCGCACTTGCGGCGGAACGGAAGGCGGTCAATCTCGGCCAGGGTTTTCCGGATTTCGGCTGCGATGCCGCCTTGATCGACTTCGTCACACAAGCCATGCGGGACGGGCATAACCAGTATCCGCCCATGGCCGGTGTGCCGATATTGCGCGAGACGATTGCGCAAAAGATTCAGGCCTTGTACGGCCATGCATACGATCCGGCTGCCGAAATCACCGTAACCGCCGGCGCCACGCAGGCGCTGTTGACCGCGATCCTGTGCAGCGTGCATCGCGACGACGAAGTGATTGTGATCGAACCGGTCTACGACAGCTATATTCCCGCAATCGAGCTGGCCGGCGGCAGGCCGGTCCTTGTCAAGATGGAGATCCACCCGGATGGTTGCAGTGTGCCATGGGAAAAGGTGGCAGCCGCGGTCACGGACAAGACGCGGCTTATCATCATCAATTCGCCGCATAATCCGACCGGCTCGATATTGCGCGCAGCGGATATCCGCGCATTGGCCGACATCGTGCGCAATACCGGCATCCTGATCATCTCGGACGAGGTGTATGAACACATGGTGTATGACGGCGAGCGCCATGAATCGCTGTGCCGCCATCCGGAATTGGCGGAACGGGCATTCGTCATATCGAGCTTCGGCAAGACCTATCATGTCACCGGCTGGAAAGTAGGCTATGTCGCCGCACCTGCCGCACTGTCCGCCGAATTCCGTAAAGTGCATCAGTTCAATGTATTCACGGTCAATACGCCAATGCAGTACGGACTGGCGGCCTACATGGCAGACCCCGCACCCTACCTCGACTTGTCGGCGTTTTATCAAGGCAAGCGGGATCTGTTCCGTGCCGGCCTCGGCCAGACGCGCTTCAGGCTGCTGCCTGCGGATGGCACCTATTTCCAGTGCGTGGATTATTCGGCGATATCATCCATGCCGGAGGCTGACTTTGCCAAATGGCTGACCTGCGAAATCGGCGTGGCAGCCATTCCCGTCTCCGCGTTTTACCATCAGGCCGTGGAATCCGGCATCGTGCGCTTCTGCTTTGCGAAAAAGGATGAAACGCTGCGCCTGGCGCTGGAAAAGCTGGCAGCCATTTGAAATTTTCCTATACTGCATATCATAAATACATCTCGCTACAAGGAACGCACGCACAAACGATAACAAGACAACTGGGAGGTGGCATGGATCAGGCGCGCATCGGACTGTCGAATATCATCATCGGAGAACCTCTACGATGGGATGTATACGACGCCGACAAGAAATTATTGCTTCGCAAGGGACATCTGATCGAAAGCGCCCATCAGGTCACGGGCCTGATCGAGCGCGGCCTGTATGTCGACGCGCACCAATTGGACGACGGCGCTTCGCAGCGGGCTGAAAAAGCCGTCGAAAGACCATCTCCCCCGTCCGTTGTCCGATTGATCAATCTGGCAAGCAAACGACTGGAACGTCTGCTGTACAACCTGCATGCCGAATCCGAAGTGCAAGGCAAATTCCTGGATGTTGTCCAGGTACTTTCCCATGCCGTCACTCAGAATCGCGATATCGCGCTCGGCTGCATCTTGCTGAACCAGGCTGGCGTCAACTATGCAGTACGGCACTGTGTCGACACTGCCACGGTAGCGATGCTGGTGATGCGCACCATGCATAAAACACCGGCCGAGACGGCGTTGGTGATGGCCGCGGCGCTGACCATGAATCTCGGCATGCTGCGCTATCAGGATGAGCTGGAAAACCGGCAGGAGCCCTTGACTGAAAAAGAAATCGACCTCATCCGAAAGCATCCGGAAGAGAGCGCCGATTTATTGCGGCAGGCCGGACTGGATAACGCCGACTGGATAGCGTACGTCCTCCAGCACCATGAGAATGAAGACGGCAGCGGTTATCCGCTCGGAACCAGGGTGCAGGGCCTGTCCCAAAACGCAAAGATCCTTGCACTTGCCGACCGCTATTGTGCCTGTATCACCAGCAGAAGGTATCGCAAAACCCTGCTGCCCGTGGTCGCCTTGCGCGACGTGTGCATGGCCGGCGGAAAGGCGGGCGACCCGATGCTCGCCGCCTATTTCATCAAGGAACTCGGCATGCACCCGCCCGGTGTCTTCGTGCGCCTGCAGAATGGCGAAGTGGGCGTGGTAACGGGAAAAGGCCTCAATCCCAACACCCCCGTCGTGCATGCGTTGATCGGCCCGCGCGGCGCTCCACTGTCCTTCCCGATCAAACGCGATACCGCGAAACCACTCCATGCAATTCGTGAAACAGTGGCCGATGATCACACGCTGTTACGGTTCAGCCTGCAGCAACTCTGGGGAAATGAAGCAAGCCTTTAGAGCAGAGGCCGCATGCGCGTGCAAAGCAAGGCTAGAACCCCCCGACTGCTCGCAGGCAGGCCGCGGCGGGAATCTCGCTTTCCACCAGCCGGCATGCATTCAGGTAAGAACCGCCCTCATGGCAACCTATTCCATGACAGCAAAAATCGTGCCCGGCTGGCCGCACCGCCATCGCCGAGCATCTTTTTCCAATATAAATACACCCACATGTATCTACAAAGCACGCCGTATTCATTGCGAATATCAGTTCATTTTTGCATATACTCCAACTAAATATCAAAAAGGCGAGCGCCGACGTCTTGCCTGATTGAATTTTCGAACTTTCGATTGCGCTTTTGCTCAACACTATGGCGGCGACGATTTTATATTCGGCGCGCTGTTGAACATCGGAAAGCGAGACGCACAATGAAGAACCCCTGGATCAAAAAGAACCCGTTCATGAGCATGTGGCTGAGTGGCGCCAATGCGATAGCGGGTTCGGCGCGCAGCCGCGCCATCGCGGAGGGCCGGCGCCAGACGTCGATCATGATGACGAAGGGCACCAGGCAAATGATGGATTTCTGGACCGGCGCACTGCTGACGCCGCCGCCGAAAAGAAAGAAGAAACGCCGCTAACCCTTTTCAACCCCAGGAGATATCAAATGAAACGCAAGGCAATGGCGGCATGGAGCGGCAACCTCAAGGAAGGCAGAGGCACTATCTCGACCGACAGCGGCGTGCTGTCGAATACCCAGTACGGATTCAATTCGCGCTTCGAGGAAGGACCAGGCACCAATCCGGAAGAACTGATCGCCGCCGCGCATGCCGGCTGCTTCACGATGGCGGTCTCCGCGCAACTGGCCGATGCCGGCATCACCGCCGACAGCCTGAAAACCACGGCGGCGGTGACGCTGGACAAGGTCGGTAACGATTTCGTGATTTCAGCCGTCCATCTGGACCTGATAGCGAGCATACCGGGCGTGGACCGGGAAGCGTTTGACACGGCGGTGAACAACGCGAAGGTGGGTTGTCCGGTTTCCAAGGTGCTGAATGCGACGATTACGCTGAATGCGAAACTGGAAGCTTGAGCGGTTCCGATATACACGGACGGAAAACGACGGCGGCGCCGTTCAGCATCCATGGTCACGTCCCGCTCGGCTTATCGAACGTGTAGCGCAGCCCGACCCAGATCAGCCGTGGAGCGCCAGGAGCGTAGAAGGTTGATTGCCGGACTGGAAAGCCGTCGGCACTCGACCCGCCGAACGGTCGGGCCACGAAATTACCGCTGCCATCAAAGCCGGCCGAGCCCAGTTGGGCTGCGGTGTTGTAACGGGTATCGAACACATTATTGACTTGCGCCAGCAACTGCAACTGGCGCGTCATGCGGTAGTTGGCGCCCAGATTGAATATCGCATAACCGGCACTGCGACCCTGGCCAAGGTAGAACGTGCCATCCGGCCGGTGTCCGTTGTTCTCGTTGCCGCGCGCCAATGCACCTGACACCGCCACCATGCTGCCGTTGAGCGTAAAGGCTGGCGACACCGCATAATCGGCAGACAGTTTCAGCATGTGACGCGGAATCAGGGGAATGCGATCGCCGGGCTGAATATTGATGGTTCCCTCTTGCCCCGGGGCGCCGGCGCTTGCCGTGTCATTGCTGCTGTTGCTGCTGCCATTGACTGTTTCGGCACTCTGGAACGTCGCAGCCAGCCGGGTATATTGCGCACCCAGATTGAGCTTGCCCAGCTTGCCGCTGAGGCCCAGTTCCAGCCCCCGGCGGCGGGTTTTCCCGAAATTCTTGAAGTAACCAAAGCCGGACTGATTGTCGGCGACAAACAGGATGTCGTCCCGGTTTTCAGCACTGAACACACCGGCATTCCATTGCAGCAGATTACCGGGCGCCGTACCGCGCACACCCGCCTCTATGGTGTGTGTGACAACCTGTTTGAGCGGCGGATCGCCCGCCATTGCATTCGGCAGCTTGCAGGGCCGGGCCGGATTGGCGCAACCGAGTTCGATGGCGGTCGGTGCACGGCTGCTTTCGCTGTAGCCGGCATAGGTATTGAATGTCTTGGTCGGGCTGTAAGTCAGGCCGATGGCAGGATTCAAGCGTGAAAAGCGGTGGTCGCCGCTGAGCGATGCACTGTCGTCGGCGGCATGAATCCGGTCGCGATTTTTGATTGAAGTCGTGTTATAGCGCCCCGATAGCGTCAGGTGCAGGTTGTCCTGAATAGACAATGTGTCACTGGCAAATACGCTCCAGGTCTGGATCCAGCCCGACAGATCGACACGCGTGTCATACGGCTCACCATCGGCCACACCACCGGTGACACCATCGCCAAAGGCATTGACCCCGGTAATGCTGTGATCCGGATTCAGATAGCCGAGCTGCGACGACTGCGTAAAACTGACACGACTGGCATCATAGCCGGCGCCTGCCAGCAGCTGGTTGCGCTTGCCAGCCAGCGTGCCCAGCCAGGTCAGCTGGCCTGACAGCCCATAGTTCGTTTGCGCGCTCTGGCCGCGGTTGATCAAGCCATTGCATGTCTCGGCCGGGTCATCATTTTGCAGTGCTTGCGCAATGCAACGCCAGGATGGAAAGGGCGTGTTCGATGCATTGGCACCACTTGCCGGATAGCCGCTATAGCCGGCTGCCGCCAGCGCCGCCTGATCGGCCGCACTGGGCTGATACACCGACTGATCCAGCGCATCCTCGTTGATATCCCCGTTGAGGGTCGAGGTGTTAATCTTGCGATAATACATATTCCCGGAGAACAGCAATTCATCATTGAACGCATGGCTTGTCGCCAGGTTAAGCAGTGTCGAGCGGTTCTGCGTCTGATCCGGCTTGGTGTACACGCTGGCACGGTCACGCGCCAGCAAACCCTGCTCTTGCAAGCCGTTACCGTTCAGCTCATTGTCGGCATGGGCCAGCGTCAGCTTCAGATCGGTAGCGCCGCTGTGCCAACCCAGCTTGCTGAACAACTGACGTACATCGGATGGCGAATCATCACGCCAGCCGCGTTCCTTGAATAGATTGCCTGTTACATACCAGTTCAATCCCTTGTCGTTAAAGCCGCCATGCTCGAACTCAATGGCACGCCGCGCATTGCTGCCGACGGTCGTCTGCAGCGATGTCCCCGGATTGCGCCTGCCGTCCTTGGTCTGCACCGACAGCGCGCCGCCCAGCGTATTGAGGCCAAACAACGGATTCGAGCCCGGCATCAAGGTCATCGATGAGATCGCCGTGCGCGGAATCAGGTCCCAGCTCACCACATCGCCAAACGGCTGGTTCATGCGCACGCCATCCATATACACCGACAAGCCCTGCGGCGTACCCAGCAGCGGCGATGCCGCATAGCCGCGATAATTCACATCCATCTGGAATGGATTGCCCTGCACGTCATTGACATGGACGCTGCCGAGCGTGCGGTTCATGAAGTCACCCAGCTCCAGCGCTCCACTGCGCTCGATATCGCGGCTTCTGGCACTTTGTACCGGTGCGGCAATCTCTTCGCGCGGCTGGCCGATGCCCGGCAACGGTGCGGTGCCGATAATCTCAACGGCTGGCGGCAATTTTTCTTGCTGCGCGTGGGCATTCGGGTTGAATGCGGCGGTCAGTGCCAGCACGATCGAAGTGTGGGGCCATATTTGCAGCCCGCGGTGGAATAGCGGATGTTGCACAAAATCTCCTGGCTTGAATAAATATTTTTTGCTTTATCCCTGGAAAACCTGAAAGAGAAAGGGCCGCCACAGTGCAAAAAACCAAACTATAGTGGGTCGCATTCCTGCAGGTCCAGGGAATTACGCCTCATAAACCCGGGAAAATTTCCCGGTGTCCATCTACCCATTCATCATATGGTACAAAACCTGCTGCATAAGCGCCTTACTTGGATATGGAGGCAGGCGATGGATCTGAGACGACGGTTGGTCGGCTATCTCGGGATGATGCTGCTGGGGCTGTTGCTGATGGCTGTCCTGATCAACCTGTACTCGCTGCGCAACGATGTCGCTGCCGAGGTTGGCGCCTCGGACCAATTGGTAAGGGTCTTGCTCGATACCGGCCAAATCAATCGCGATCTGCCGCCTGCCGAGACCCAGGCTCGCCTGCAGAAGATTTTGAATAGCGGGCCGTTACGCCATATTACTGTCAGCATCGGCGCCATGCCTCCCTCTGAGAATAGGGCTTCGGCCATTACCAAACTGGCTGGCATGCTCGGAGTTGAACCGGCAGCCGGTACCGGCCAGCTGATCCGCCTCGGTGATCAAACTCTACACATTGCGCCCAACCCAGCCTCCGAAGTCGAGGAGAAACTGGGCGATAGTGTTCGCCTTTGCATCACCCTGATGTTCTTTTCTGGAGCAACCCTACTGGTCGCCCGATTGGCAGCCGACCGTGCGCTGGCACCATTCCGCGAGTTGGAGGCCGGCCTGCAACGCCTGGCCAGGGGCGAGGCAGATGCGGGGTTACCCGCTTTCGCGCTGCGCGAATTCAGGCAGGTCGCTGGTGCGATCGACAATCTGGCCGCTGCGCTGTCCACCTCGCATGAGGCGCAACGGCAGCTATCGCGCCAGCTGATCCGGGTGCAGGAGGACGAACGCCGCACTCTGGCAAGAGAATTGCACGACGAGATGGGGCAGACGCTGACCGCGATTGGCGCGACAGCCGCTTATCTCGAACGCAATGCCGGCCAACTCGACGCCACGCACATCGTCGAATGCGCACAGGATCTGCGGCGCGATGTCCGCACCAGTGGCGAGCAACTGCGTGCCATGCTCAAGCGCCTGCGGCCGCATGGCCTGAACGGGCCGGGGCTGACCAGCGCCTTGCGTGAATTGCTTGCCAGCTGGCAGCAGCGTGCCCCGGGAATCAGCTTCATCCTTGACATGCCGGCCACTCTACCGCCACTCGGCGAGGACATCGGACTGGTGCTATATCGTGTGGCGCAGGAGGCCCTGACCAATGTCGTCCGGCACAGCGGTGCAACACTCTGCCGGCTAAAGATCGACGCTGATGGCTGGACGCTGAAATTGCGGATCGAGGACGACGGCTGTGGCTTGGCGCCGGACGGCCCGCATCGCGGCGGCGGTCTGCTTGGTATCGAGGAGAGACTAGGCATGGTGAACGGTAGTCTGGAGCTCTGTCCGGGACAACCGAACGGCCTGCATCTTCAGATCAGCCTGCCGCTCGAAACAGAACAACAGGAGGCGAGATGATTCGCATTATTCTGGTCGACGACCATGCCATTGTAAGAACCGGCTATCGCCGCCTGCTCGATGCCGAGCCCGGTCTGCAGGTGGTGGGTGAAGCCGCCAAGGCCGATGAAGCCAATGCTCTTGTGCTGCGTACCGCCGCCGATGTAGCCCTGGTCGACCTCAGCCTCAAGGGCAGCAGCGGCATCGAGGCGATTCGCGGTATGCTGGCCCGCCGCCCTGAACTGAAAGTCCTGGTTCTTTCCATGCACGAGGATGCGGGCCACATCACGCAAGCATTACGCAGCGGCGCCCTTGGCTATCTGACCAAACATTGTGAACCGGAAGACGTGATCGACGGTATCCGTTGCATTGCGGCCGGGAAACGCGTGTTCTCGCCTGAAATTGCGCAGACCCTTGCCCAGGAAGCGGTCGACGGCGAAGGCGCATTTGCCCATCTCACCCCAAGGGAGTTCGAGGTACTGCGCATGCGTGTTCATGGCGATTCAGCAACCGACATTGCCAGTTCGATGCAGCTTAGCCCGAAAACGGTACTCAACTATCTGACACTGATCCGGCAAAAACTTGATGTCGATAATGATTTCAAACTGCTCCGGCTGGCTGCTCGTCATGGTCTGGTGACAATCCACCGTACTGAAGCCTGAATTCGTTAGTCCTGCACCATCTGCAGGCCAGGCCGCTTATGAATGCAGATCGCTACAAATAACGCTGCCGTGCGCCGGATGATTATTGGCGAATCCGGTATCAATGCGTGCGATGCAAAATATCGCTGCCAACAGGAACGAAACCTATCAGCGCCGCAGTTGCGCCAGCTTCTGCTCGACAAATGCCAGCAGGTCGGCCGAGAGCGTATTGCTTGCTTTCGCCTTGCCAAACGCATCCTGCGCTTCCGCCAGCCGGTTATCCGCCTGCAGCGAAATGCCGAGGCCCATCCACCAGACGCCGTTCTGGGGTGTTTTCCGCAGGGCGACGAGATAATGCTCAATCGATTCCTGATGCCGCCCCTGGCGCTGCAACAACGCCGCGAGGAATGCCTGATAATCGGGCCGCTCGGCGGCCTGGGGCAAGGTGCGCTGCAAGGTTTCCAGCGCTCCTTGCTGCTCGCCTTTTTCCACTTGCAGGCGTGCCAGGATCATGGCCATGCCGGGCTGGCCCGGATCGAGCGCCAGACCTTCCTGCAACCTGCGCACCGCTTCTTCCGGGCGCCTGTTTTCCATCAGCAGCCCGGCCAGTGTCTGGCGCGCCGCAGCATGGCGTGCATCCAACGTCAGCGCCTGCTCCAGCCCGGCAATGGCTTCCGCTGCCCTGCCCTGCTGTATCAGGAAAATCGCCTTGCGATATTCGTTCTCGGCGCGCTGCTGCGGGGTCAGTTCCTTGACCTGCTTGCCAGAGGTCACCGGCAGATCGATGGGGTCGGCGTTTCCGGCCGTCTCGCTTTTTGCTTGCGGTTGGGGCAGTGTCAGCGATACCGCCAGTTTCGCAGGAGCGGATGTCGGCTGCTCGACAGGCGGCAACGTTGCCGGTTTCGACTTCCTTGCCGGCGCCTCCTCCTTCGGCAAATTCGACAAACTATTCGCGACAATGGGCGGCGCAGGCGTGTCGGCATCCGGCAAAATGGCGTTTTGGTTCGCATCCGTGGCGGGTTGCTGCATCGGTTGGGGCAACACGGCCAGATCCGGCGCAAGCTTCAAGACAAGCCGGGGCGGCGTTGTCGGCGCCGGATGAACGGCAGGAGCGGTTCCGCGCTGCCATGCCCAGAAGAGGACGCCACCCAGCAGCAATGCCAGCACCAGCGCGACCCACCAGCCCGCATGGTGCGCTGCGCGTTCAGGAACCGGCCTGACCTGTGCATGCAGGCTGCCTGCAGCCTCCCTGCCGGCGCCGCGGGCATCCAGTTCTTGCAGCATTTGATTGATCAGGCTCATCGGAAATACATCCATCCAGCGACGGCACCAGCCGCAACCAGCAACAGGGCGCCCGCCAATACCTTGTACAGGCGCGTTTTTTTAGCCGCGGCCGTGTCACTCGCCGCTGTATTGACATGTCGTGCGCGCACCTGCCTTTTTCCTTCACCGTAGGCCAGCATCAATGCCTTGTGCGCCAGAATGTTGACTAGCCGGGGAATACCGCCGCTGGCGGATTTCAGGGCAGATATCGCATCGCGGCCGAACAGCCGGCTGCCGGAAAAGCCGGCGATACTGAGCCGGTGCGCAAGATAGAATTCCAGATCATCCCTCGAAAGCGGGCCGAGATGATAATGAAACCCGATGCGCTGGGCAAGCTGGCGAATGTCTTCCCGCTGTAAGGTGCGGTTCAGCTCCGGCTGTCCGAACATCACGATCTGGAGCAACTTGCGCTTTTCCGTCTCCAGATTGGTCAGGAGGCGCAGCGCTTCCAGGCTCTCCACCGGAATTGCCTGTGCTTCGTCCAGACACAGCACCACGCGCTTTCCCTCGCGCGCCAGTATCAGCAGGCGATGATTGATCGATTTCAGCAACTGATGCTGGTCGATCTCTTTCGTCAGCGGGATTTCCAGTTCATCCGCCAGCGCCAGCATCAATGTGCGCGGCTCCAGGGACGGGTTGGGAATATAGGCGGTGACAAAGCTGCCATCCAGCATCGCCATGAACTTGCGGCATAGCAGCGTCTTGCCGGTGCCGACTTCGCCGGTAATCTTGACGAAGCCTTCGCCATTTCTGACAGCGACCAGCAAGGTGTTCAATGCCTCCTGCGAACCGGCGCCAGCAAAGAAAAAGCTGGTATCCGGTGTCAGGCTGAACGGCGGCTCGCGCAGGCCGAAATGCGCCTCATACATCTAATGCCGCTCCAGCGCACCCCGGGGCGCCAGGTTCTGGATACGCGCCTGGCTTTCCTGCATATCCTGTATCCAGGCATGATCATCCTGGATCACCGTCGGCTTGAGCAGGATGACCAGTTCGCGCTTTTGCGTTACCTGGCTGGTATTGCGAAACAGCCCGCCCAGCACGGGCACATCCCCGGCGCCAGGGACCTGCGAGCGATCCGATGAGCTCGCCTGGCGCATCAGGCCGCCGATCGCGACGATCTGGCCGTTCTGGCCGCGTACCACGCTATCGGTTTCCGACACCGTGCTCGATGCCAGCGGCAGGGTAAACGCACCGGCAGTGCCGAGATTCAGCGGCTTGTCCACGGTGGTGACGTTGCTGACCGATGGATGAATATGCAGGATGATGTTGCCGCTTTCGTCGATCTGCGGCGTCACATCGAGCGCAACGCCGGAAAAGAAGGGCTGCACCGTTACGCTTGGCGTGGTGGTACTGGTCGTGCCGGTTGCAGTAGTCGAGGAACTGATATTGGTGACGTAGAACTCGTCCTTGCCTACTTTCAGCACCGCCTTCTGGTTATTCAGGGTCGCAATGCGCGGGCTGGACAGCACGTGGACCGTGCCCTGGGTTTCCAGGAACGTGATCAGGGCGGCGAAGTTGTTGGTCTGGAAGGCCAGGCCGAACAGCGAGCCGGCCGCGCTGCCGGCAATTCCCAGATCGAGGCTGGTAGTGGCATTGACCGTTGCGTTCCCGGTTGCTCCCGTGCCCGGATTGGTACTGCTGACAGTGGTGGTCAGGACATTGGATTTGGCGGCCGACGACAGGCTGGTTCCGGGCGACAGGAATCCCGACGAAACGCGATTGTTGCCGATGCCCGTGATCGATGCGAACGACGCCCAGTTGATGCCAGTCTGATAGCTGTCATTCAACTGCACTTCCAATATCTTCGCTTCGAGAATCACCTGCCGATCGACCGAAATCTGGGTTGCCTTCAGATAGGCATTGACGTTTTTCAGTTCGTTCCACATGGCTCGTACCAGCACGACGCCGGATTGCGGGCTGACAACGACGCTGCGCCCTTCCTTGTTGCCGACGATCGCTTCCAGCGACGCTTTCAGCTCACCCCAGAAATCGCTGTTCGAGGTCGTGCTGATCTTGCTGCTGTTCAGGGAATACGAGGACGTGCCGGGCTGGCTGCCGGTAGTGCCGGCCGATGGATTGGCCGTCGTATTACCCGCTGCGCCGCCGGTAGTTGACGTATCGCTGACGGAACCGGAGGTTACGCGGATATCCGACGTACCCCTGCGGCTTCCGGTCAGGTAGTTGACGGTAAATACCCGGGTCTGCAATGTCAGCGGCTTGATGTAGATGCGCGTGCCGTCCACTTGGTAGTCGTAACCGTAGAGTTCGCGGATGGCATCCAGCGCCTCGAACAGCGTGACATCCTTCAGGTTCGCCGAAATCGTTCCGGTCACTTCCGGATGAATCAGCATGCTGTAGCGCGTGCCGGAAGCAATCGCCATGAAGAACTGGCTGGCCGGCACATTATTCAACGTCAGGCTGAAGCGTTCCTCCAGCGGCGCACGCGCCTTCGGTACTTCGATCCGCAGCGGCGGCAGCAGCGCCGATGACACTGCATCGGCCGGCGCGGGACGCGCCTTGACCTCGGCCGCCTTGCCGATCTCGGCGTTGATCAAGTCGTAAGTCTCCCGTTTCGACGGTGCAGCACATGCCGCCAGACTCAGAACCACAATGGCTAATGTAATTTTTCGCACTCTTCCAACCTTGTTTTCATTGTCTCTGATGGCCGGCATTGCCACCGGAACTCAGCCGTTTTTCAATGCCTGGAAAAATCTTCAATGTCAGCAGGCTCTTGCCGTTGCGCAAAACCACTTCCGATTCGACGATCCTGACGACGCGTGCATCGCCGAACTTGTCTCCGGGCCTGACCGTCTTGCCGCTGATGATCGCCTCCCGCCTTCCCGGTGCGATCAATACGGATTGCAAAACCGGGCCGGACGCTGCAGCCGCATCGTCATTCCGCCCCGCGCCGAGCACGTCTGGCGGCCTGGTCGGATCGGGAAGCGTCTCGGCATGCCCCGTTGCAGTGCATGCCAATGACCACAGCAGCAATCCCAGCCCTATTGGGCGCCGGCATGCGCGGCTCAAAGGTTCAGCCATTTTTCATCCAGACTCAAGGTAAACAGTGTCAGGACCAGGGTCGACTTTGGATAGGTATCAACGCTTAATTTTGCCTTGCCCCAGAATAATTGCCAGGGCATCGCCTCAAGTTGCGTCAGGTATCTTGTCAGTTCGGGATAGCCGCCCTGGATGATGATTTCGACGCCATGCCGATAAATGCCTTTGCCGATACGACTGGCATCCTGTTGATCTCGAATTACGGTCTTGTCCTTCTCCGGCGTCGCTGCCGATTCCGGCGATTTGCCATCCGGTGCTTTTTTTGTTGCTGCCGCCGCTTCGGTGAGCGTGGATACGGGCAGGGTTTTCAGGGAAACCAGTTGCAGCGATCCGTTGTGTTTCAGGAGGTCTTCAAGCAATGAAGCCATTTTATCAGGAGAAACAAGCCCCTTTTGCATATCCTGCAATGCATGCTGCATTTGCGCTGATTGTTGCTTCAGTTGTTGCAATCGCGTCTTGTTCGCCGTATCCGGATCGACCAGGTGGGAGGATGCCTTTTGCTGGATTTCTACTTGCAAGGCCGCAGTTTGCGCCTGTTCCTGCCGGATTTTCTGGTTGAGCTGCTTCTGCCGCACATACTGCGGATCGAGCAGGAAGGTATTGACCATGACGATCAGGATGAGCGCCGCCATGGCGAAAATGATGACGCGTTCGCGCAGGCTCAAGGCATCGATCTTTAGCGCCATGCGCTGCCAATACTGCTTCATCTGCTTCTCACTCCGGACGCGTCAGCCTGCTCTTTCATTGCGCCGGAAGACTGCAGGCTGAATTCGATATACGGCACCGGCAAGTGCGGCTTTTCTGCGGATGGCGCCTCCTTTGAGTCGGGCTCCATTGGCGGCTTTTTCATTTCCAGCATGGCAAAGGATTTGCCCTGCAATACAGGTTCGCGCTTCAGGCCTCGTATGTAGGCTGGAACCAGTTCGGGCTGCAAGGCGCGCCCCTGCAGCTCGATTTCATTACCGGCGCCGGACAGGGCGAAACCCGTCAGCCACACGCCGCCAACCGATTGCCGGGCGAAGGCGCGCATGTATTCAGCATAGCCTTTCCTGTCACCAAATTCTCCGGTTTTCAGGATATCGAATACATCCCGCAGTGACTGAATGTCCATTTCGGTTTTATGGACTTCACTGTCGAGCGATGGATCTTTTTGACGGTTGCCGTAGGCGATGTTGATCTTGTTCAATTGCGCCTGCACCAGGGCCAGCTGCGCACTTGCAGACTGCGCCTCCTTGTCCAGGATAGACATCTGATAGTTTGTGTAGCCAACCAGCAGCGCCGATCCCAGCAGGATCAGGCCCAGCGCCTGCACCATGGTGATGGCCGAAAAATACTTTTCCTGCTTGAGAAAAATCGGGTTGAAAAGATTGATCTGCTGGCTCACAGCACCGTCTCCTCATGGCGCAGCGCCGCGCCGATTGCCATGAAATAGCGTTGCTGCGTTTCCGGCGACGCCAGTTCGGGCGCTGTGGAAATATCGATGACATCCTCGAATTTGAAACTCTCAACCGGAAGATACAGATTCGCCGCCAGATGTGCGCTCAGTCCGGCGGCCGCCTTTCCCAACGGTCCCAGAACCAGCTTGGACAAGGTGATGAAATGATACTGACGATCGAAATGGTCAAGCGATCGCTGCAATTCAAGCGTCACCCTATCATGAAAGGCGGCTTGCTGTTCGACATCGGATGACGTCAGTTGCGCCAGCGCCGCATCGATCCGCCGCGACAGATAAAGCTCACCCGCAAACGTAATGGTCAGCAGGCCGCCGTCCGGCTCAAACGAGAGCATGGCCACGCCACGCCCCTCAGGCTCCAGCAATGCGGAGAGATTGCGTTGCGCCATCTCGGGAATATCGATCACCGAGAGCGGAATTTTCGCATTGCCGAATTGGATCTGTCGTTGTTCTATCGTCTGGTTGCGTGCCGCAACCGCATACATCAAATGGCTGCGCACCGCCGCATTCTGGTTGACCGGCACATCCAGGACATCGATTGTCGCGTCGTCGACGCGGTAATCGAGCATGTCTTTCAGGCGCCAGCGAATGGCTGTCTTCAGTTCATCGGGCGGCACGTTGGGCGCATCCACCGACAACAGTTGATAATCGCCCGCCGCCAGCAGCATGGTGCAGCGATAGCGGTCGGCATGCAGCTCCTTTCCGATTTTCTGCAGCAGCGCTTCCGGCGCGGCGCCAGCGGCGGCATGGAAGCCGGCCATGTTCACCTTGGGCATGGCGCCCGAAGGCCGCGATACCGTGGCGACGCATACGCCGCCATCCCGAAAATCGAAGGCCATCCAGTCCGCGGTTTTGTTATTTCTTGAAAACAGACGCATGCTGACAATTCAAACAAGAAGTGGAATGAAATTAAGTGAATAAGGTATTGATGTCAATCATATTTCATTCAGTCAACATGAGAAGTCACAGTTAGTCACAGTTTCAATTTCCATACGGAAATTTTCATGCGGTTTATCGGAAAAACGCTGCCCATCAATACACTTCGCGCAGGTAAATCACCGGTCCGCTTTTGAAAACGCCGAAGGTTTCCACGCCGCTGCCCGGCAAATAGCGATCGATCGGCCATGCCGCGGGCGCGGTAGTGCTGGTCCTTAGTATGATGCTGCCCTTGTTCGTCAAGGAATTGCTTGGCTTGTTGAGCTTGAGCGCGCCGCCGCCATTGACTAGCGTGCCGCTGGTCCAGCCGACGGCGGTCGTGATGCTGTTGCCCTGCCCCGACGTGATTGAAAAATTGGCAGCTGGAATTGCGGTGCAACTGTCGGCGGTATTCGTCCGAAAGGAAGACCCGCCCCAATATTGCGCCGTCAGATCGGCCCGCAGATCGAGCAGTTCCGAGCCGTACATGTTCGGAATCAGCAGGCGGCCGTAGCGCACCTCGGTCGTCGTCGTCGACTTGCGCTCGGCGCTGCCGTTGTTGTCGGTATCCAGATTGAAGTCGGACGTCTTGATCGTCACGCCGTCCAGATCCTGCGGCGCGATGCCGATGTTGAGCGTGGCATAGGGGCCATCCGGCTTGTCGGCGCGCTCCAGTACCAAGTCGGCTGCCATCGCGCTTTGGCCCGCGATCCAGTTAGGCGCGGCCGGGGTCGGTACCACCGTCACGCGCGGCCCGGCGGCGCGGGCGATGGCAGCGGGAGCGGTAACGCCGGCATCGCAGGCGAAGCTGGTGGAAGATGGCGTGGCGTTGGAAAACAGCGCCTTGCAGGTGCCGGGCGCGACCGGATAGCCGGTCGCCATCATCCACAGCCCCAGGGTATCGGGCGTGCCGTAAGCAAGCCAGTTGGTGGTGAAAAGTTTGGCATACGCGCCGGTATAGTTTTTGGTGACCGCATTGCCGGCGTTCATGGCCTGCAGGGTGAAGTTCAGCCGGAACGGCTCGCCTATGTAGGTAAAGGTTGATCCCGGCGTGCAGCCGGCTCCGGCAGCGACATCGCTGCGCGGCGTGATGGATACCGCGCTGATGTCGAAATGATCCGGAATGAAACGTCCCATTTTCGCGCTGCTGGCGACCAGGCCGAAATTGCAACCATATTTGCCATTATTGGAATCGTTCGGATCGCTGGCATTAAGATATTTGACATTAGCGTAACTGTCGGCAATACAGTCCTTTTTACCGCTGACACTGTCGATGCCGGACCAGGTAGGCGCTTTTACGACATCGCATTGCACCGGCGTCATGCCATTGCATTCATTGATGGTATCCACACCGTCGAACACGCCGCGTAGCGAGGTGGTGTTGACCGCGGGATCGTAGCCTGGCAGCACGATGGTGCCGACTTCGCTATAGGTGAAGCTGTTGTCAGTAGCGATGGAAGACGGTGTCCCTGTGGCGGCATTGGGGAATGCGGCCGGCGACACCATGCCTTTAATGGCAGGATTCGGGTCGGCGGGAGGAACCACGGTTTGCGGCTGCAGCGCGGCGCTGTTGATTTTGAGTTTTCCGTTATAGCCGCTCGGGCTGCCGGCGATGCCGGTGGTGGTCGCGGTCAGCGAAAAAGCGCCGCTGCCGGCTTTAAATAGATTCGACTTGCTCATATCGGCATTGGAAGATGCCACCGAAGCCACGCCGGTCGGCCGCACCGAGAAGGCATCCACCGAACACGCATTGACCGAGCCGTCGCTGACGATCGCCGCCAGATTGCGATAGGCCGAATTGAGGGTGAAGCTGGCCGACTGCTTTTCCCCCTTGTCGGCAGCAGCAAACGTCAGCGTCTGGCTGCCGCCGGCCACCGCCGCCTTGCCGGTGCAGGCGCTGCTGCAATAATTGGGTTTGGTGCTGTCGAGCACGCACACGCCATCGCTGTTGTCCACCAGCTTGAGGGTGACCGATTTGTTGCCGCCCGCCGCATAGCCGGTCTGAATCTGCCCGGCGCCATTGAGTGCAGCCACGTTCAGCTTGAAGGGTGTGCCAGCCAGCTTCATGTAAATATGACCCTGCGCGTATTTCTGCACGGGAAGCGATGGCGTTCCGTACGCTTCGTCGATCACGCTAAAGCCCGCTGCCGTGCCGCCGCTTGGCGGCCACACCGTCTGGGCGCAAATCCGCAAGCCCGCTATCTCATGGATATTGGTCGAGCCGCCGGTGGAACCGGTGAAGGAAATCTGCCAGTTGTCCGGCACTGCCGCCTGGGTGAAACCATTGGCTATCGCCGTGGTAAACACATTGAAAGGATTGATGAGCGACGCATAGCCCGTGCCGGTCCCGCTCGTATCGCGATTGACGGCAACCGTCGCATTGGCCGGATCGGTGGCATCCACGATCACCTGATAGTAGTAGCCGGGCGACGGCGTCGCGGAGCTTTTGTTGTCGATCAAGGGACTTAGTCCGGACGTTCCTTTCAGCCAGCGATAACCGGTGATCCCGGCACCGGAGCCACGCACCGCCACCGATTCCGGAATTGCGCCCGGTCCGCCGATGCGGCCTTCGGTCGGATTCTGGTAATTGCCGAACTCATCCATCGCCACGCCGATCCAGCCGCCGGCGAATCCCGGGATATTGCTGGTTACCGCGGGCGGAGTTTTTGGCGCGTATCCCAGCGAGCCGCCAAATGCTCCCGGCACCGGCGGCACGGCGTAATCGGACAGTGTCACCGCGATCCCGTCAGCGCCGCTGCCGTTGTAGGCATACTGGCGGAATTCGACGGAAATATAGTTGCCGGCGGCGGGAAAGATACCCGGCACTGTCACAGCCTTGGCGTTATCGCCGGTGTTATTGGTCAAACGCAAATAGCCGGGATTGACAATGCCGGGCAGGATTCCCGTATTGTCGCTGGTAGAGGGAATCCAGTTGGCGCCGAAAATCGTGGATGGATTCAGGCTGGCGCGGCCGAAGGTGTCGCATACGCAGGTGAGCGTGAGGCCAGCCGGCGTATTCGCAGGCTGCGAGCAAAACGTCTTGACGGTATAGGCCTGTCCGGTGAAATTGCCGTTGCCGGTTCCGGTGCCGCCCAGCTTGAGGCCGCCGCCATCGACGATGCTGTCGTTATCGACCAGGTTCAGCCCCAGGGTGCCGCTGCCGCTGCCGGTGGTCGCGGTCACGGTGCGGGTGGCGCCGCTGCCAGTAACGGCAGTTATGGCGGCGCCGGTCACGCCACCGCCCGCGACCAGCGCGAAATCGGCAGCATCGACGCCGCTTACGCTGCGGTTGAAGGTGACGGTCCAGGAAACGCTGTTGCCCGGCTCGGCCGGGTCCGGGCTGGCGAGATTGATCGAGGAAACCGTTGGTGGTGGCATGAATACGGTGACAGCGTTATTCATGGTCCATATCGCGCTCTCGCCTAAACTGCAGCTGTCGTCATTATAGGCAGCAAAATAAGCGGTATAGGTACCGGCCGTGGAAGGTGCGGTAATGGTGAAGGTTTCGTTATAGGTTCCGTCCGAATTGTAGTTGGCATGATCCACGCAACCATTTGCCGAACTTGATAGCCACCATCCGGTGGAGCGCCAGTTATCATCCGAATTGCTGCCGTTTGTGGTGACTCTGATGGCGGTAGTGATCGATGCGCTGGTGGCTACCGTAACGGCGGTAGCGCCGTTCAGCGTCACGGAATTGACAGTTCTGGCCGCCTGCGCCATACCCGGCAGCAGGCAGCCCAGGACGAACAGCAGCTTGAACCACGCGGCTTTCCAATGACCGGTTACAGGCTGGCGGTGATTGCGACCGCATTGACCATGGCCAATACCGATTTCGAGGCTCACGTTATACTCCCTGTTGTATTTTTTTATGCCCTCGTACTTATTAGGCATTTTATGTTGTTTTTACAAATACTCCTTATGTCACCTAACTTCCCATGCATCCTGGAGTAGCCTGCATGGAGCGCAGCACAAACCGGGGTCGGCGCATGCCAGGTCCGCATTCCCCGGATTCCGCTCGCGCTGCATCCGGGCTACGGGTCGATTCCCAGCCTGCCTGAACAGTTACCTTGCCACGTACCTTGCCACGTCAAAAATCAACCTGCATGCGGCGCTGCACATAGTCCGCGCCCGGATTCGGGTTGGGACAACTGGCAGGCGTGCCGGCCGGCTGGCTGCATGCGGTGGACGTGATCTGCCAGCGGTTCAGCGTGCCGGGCCCTGTGGTCAGGGTGCAGGTCACCGTCACCGTGAAGCCCGATAGCGTGCTTCCCGCCGGTAGCGCGAACGAGGTAGGAGCAAAGCAGGGAACGACCGGCGGCTGCAACTGCCGGTACAGCCCCCACTCGATACCGGCGCGGGCGGCCTGATAGGCGCGCGCGCCCTGCACGTCGAGCGCGGCGGCAGTCTGATGGGTAGTGGAAATGGTGACCATCGCCACGCCGAGCGCGGACAGCACCACCAGCAGGAAGATGGCGCTGATCAGGCTGAAACCGCGCACGCGGCGCGCTGTCCGGCAGCCGATAACTGGTTTGGGTCGCGCGATCATGGCGTGTTATCCACATGGACCTGGTGAAACAGCACGACGCTGCCGCCATTGGCCTGGTTCTGCAGCGTCAATTGCAATCCGATCAGCGCAGTACGGACGCTGACCAGATTGTTGAGCGAGAATTCGCAGCCGTTCACGCTGCTCGCCAAGAGCGCATTTTTCGGCGTAGCCCATGCCGGCGCCGACGCCAGCGACGCCAGGGAGGCCGGCTGCGTTGGCTGGATCGCGTAATCCCAGTAGCGGGTCAGCGTATGCGCGGTCGGATTGCAGACATAAGTGACTGGCGTGGTCACTACCTGGAAGCGCCAGCGCGGCGACGGCATGGGCAACGGATCGTTTGGCGGCGTGGGCGACTTCTGGGCTGCAAATGGATTCGATACCAGCGTCACTGTGTTTCCTGCCGGCGCGGAGGCGACCCTCGCCCGGTTACAGCCGGGGATGACGCCGCAATCGGCATAGGCGTCCGCCGGCGACTGTCCGGGGCCGAGATTGTAGACCACGATGAAATCGTTCGGCACGATCGCCTGTTCGCCTGCCGGCATCGCGCCGACCACATCGAACGTCAGGTCGGCGGGATCGGAGAAGTTCAGGAAATTGGTGCCGGCGGCATCTTCTTCCGCCAGATAGCGCCCGCCGGTCTTGGTCAGCAGCAGTTCCAGGTATTTGTTGCCGCTGCCGTCGGTGGTCAGGCGGATACTGTTCGGCAGTGCCAGCCGCAGGTCGCGCGTCATGCGGCGCAGCGCGGTATCGGCGATGTCGGTCAGCTCTGCGCGCGCCGCGGTATCGACATAGCCCTGCACCGGCAGCCGCAGAAAGACCGCCACCGTGCCGGCGATGATGCCGGTGATGACGATCACGAT
>DATEZO010000179.1:0-5651 GCA_035255485.1 Burkholderiaceae bacterium | reverse complement strand
ACCAATGCCAGAAGTGGTTTGGCTGTCATCGAGCTCGTCATTGGGCTTATTTTTCAATACCTGGGAGACGTTATGAATAGAAAATGGGTTAAAACAATCCGGCCGGCAGTATTGCTGTCCATGGCGGCCGGGTGCAGCGGTGCCATTGCGGCCGATCAGGCCGCACCGGACGCTGACCTCGGCGGGAATTATTTCAAGATGGGCGGGTACGTGCGTACCTGGTTGTCATGGGGCTTGAACGACAACAATGACCAGACTTCCCCTCTGCCTGGCCAGCCTGCCTACTCGAAGCTGAAAGGTAAAGGCAAGCTGATGATGGAACGCGCCGCGCTGGATCTGACGGCGGACGCCAAGACCGGAGGTGTGACTTGGCACGCGGTCGGCCGTGCTGACCGCGAGTCCATCAGTTCCTACGGCAAGGAACTGCAGCGCCGGTCCTGCGCCAGTGCAGCAGTCGGCGGTGCGGCGCCTGGCCCGGGCTGCGATGTGAAGAACCAATACAATCAGGGTGAACTGCGCGAACTGTATGCCGACTTCGCACTCGGCGACCGCTTCCAGGTTCGCCTCGGCAAACAGCAGGTGGTGTTCGGCGAGACCGACTTCTTCCATCCGAACGATTTGCTACACGGCTTTGACTACCGTTGGCGCGCCTTTGGCGAACCGGAGAGCGACGAACAGCGCAAGCCGCTCATCATGGCGAACGTCAAGATGGCCGTGCCGGAAGCACAGGGCACGCTGCAGGCAGTCATCCGACCAGGTTGGGATCGCAAGCAGGACATCGGCAACACCTATGACATCTACGGCGGGCGCTGGTCGGCCGTCCCGAACATGGGTGTGGACTATCTGGCTTACGCCACTCAGTTCAACTACGATCATCCGGAAGGCAATTACAAGAGCACTACCGGTGCATTGCGGTGGACGGGCCTGGCGGGTGACCTGAACTACGCCGTGTCGTACCAGCGCGTTTTCCAGCCGGATTTCGTGCTGAATCCTTGCGGTGTGTTTGCCTCGGGAGCGCAGCGTGACGGCACCGGCTGCGTGAGTTCGCTGTACTACAAGCAAGCCCCGACGAACAAGGCCTATGGTGACTGGATCTATCCGATCATCAATGTCATCGGCGCCAGCGTGAGCGGTGAAAGCCAGACCCTCGATGCGGTGGTGAACTTCGAAATGGCCCTCCAGAAGGACCGCCTGTTCAACTCCAACTCGGATGTTAGCGGTATGCCCAATGCCGCAGGCTTCTTCCAGATCCCGAACAATGCCGGCGTGATGGGTCCCGTGGTCAAGAAGGACGTGATCCAGACCACCCTGCGTATCGACAAGCAGCTGCGCCTGCAAAAGTGGCTGGGTACCAATGCGGCGTCGTTCGCATCGTTCCAGGTGTTCGACAGCTGGGTTCGTGACCTGAACGACAGGGAAGACCTGGTTGCTGCAGTGGGTTCTGCTGCCAAACTGAAGTCGCACAGCACGATCGCTACGGCGTTCATCCAGTTCCCATACATGAACTCGCGCCTTACCTATGGCCTCGCTTATGGCCAGGAGCTCCAGGCCGGAAACAGCTTCTTCATCCCGAGCCTGACCTACAACATCGGCAACAACTGGCGCCTGGCAGCGGATGCGGTGTTCTTCAATACCAAGGGCGCACGGACGGACAACATCTCCAGCCCGGGTAACGACCACTACGGCATGGCGGCGTTCAACCACCACAACTACGCAACCCTGCGCGCAACCTATCAGTTCTGAGCCATATGAAGCGCGCTACGAGCAACATCACTATCGACGTATCAATTTCCAGAAAGAGGTCTCGAATCATGCAAGCCAGCACTCTTCGCTGCGTTCTCGCACCGGTGGCCGCTGCCATCATGGCCCTGGGGTCTTCGGCATTTGCCGCGGAACTGCCTGAAGGCACGGTCATCAGCAAGGACAACATCGACAAAATCAAGAACGACACCTTCATGGGTCACAAGATCGGCGATCTGCTGACCGAAAAGATGGAGTGGTTTGTCCGCACCTACAACAAGAAATACCCGCTCACCAAGTCGCGTGAGCCCGTGCTTGATCCGAAGTACACGGAAGCGACCAACAAGTATTCCGGTCAGGTGAAGTTTGACCCGCAGACCCGGGAGGTGACCGGATATGTGGCTGGCCAGCCGTTTCCGAATATTTCCGCGTCTGATCCGTATGCCGGCGACAAGGTAGTGTGGAACTTCTATCTCGGTGCGGCGACCGGGTCGGACATCTATAACAATCCGGTGAATTTCATTACGTCCAACAAGAATGGTTTTGAAGCGAGCCAGAAATGGACCTACCAGCGGATCATGGCAAAGGGCCGCCTGTGGGGCGATGCGCCTTTCCCGAATGAAGGCGATGTCTTCAACAAGACCGTTCTCGTCGGCCTGTATCCGCAGGACGTCAAGGGTGTGGGCACGTTCTCGGTGCAGTATGACAAGGCTGGCAAGCTTGATGACGTATGGGCATATATCAAGTCTGCACGCCGCGTTCGCCGCCTTTCGGGCAACTCCTGGACCGACCCCGTCGGTGGCTTCGACTTCATCAATGATGACGTGGGCGTCTGGAATTCCCGTCCCTCGCGCTACAAGTCGATCAAGCTGATCGGCAAGCGCTGGATCCTCGCTTCGACCGATTTCAAGGCGGTACAGGTGAAAGGTAAGGAAGGTACAGGCGAGGAGTGGGCAAACCTGAACTTCAAGGATGCGCCGTACGTGATGTCCGAGCAAAAGATGACGCCGCGTGAAGTTTGGGTGGTGGAAGGCATTCCGCCGGATGACCATCCGTATGGCAAGAAAGTCGTGTACATTGATACCAAACTGCCAGCAATCTACCATGGTGAGGTGTTCGACAAGAAGGGACAGTTTTGGCGCTTCCAGACCTTCTTCTTCAATACCTTGATTGGCGAGAAGTCGAAACTCAAGTATTACGCAACCACAGGCGGGGAGTACATCGACTTCAAGGCGATGCACGGCACCTTCTGGAATACCAACACACGCGTTGACGTTGGCTTGAACCCGACCAAGCATACGGTCGACAAGCTTGAGACGATGCAGTAAGCGGAAATCGGCTCCTTCCTGTCCTGCGGCGGGAAGGAGCTTTTCAGATCTCCCCATACCTGATTCAGTACTACTAACTATTTTGGAGCTGCGCTATGAGCGAAGTTGAAAGCAACAAGGAATTGGTCAAGCGTCTCTTTGCGGCATTCGGTGCCGGCGATATCAAGCAGATCGTCAGTCTTCTTGATGACGAGGCGACATGGTGGGTGTCGGGGACGTTGTCGATTTCGAAGGCATACACCAAGCCTGAATTCGAGCAACTGCTGGTCGGCATGCATGATCTGGTGGATGGCACGATCAAATTGACTCCGAAAGCGTTTACGTCAGAAGGCAACCGGGTTGCAGTGGAGGCGGAGTCGTTCGCCAAGACCAAGACCGGCCGCACCTACCAGAATCTCTACCATTTTCTGTTCGAGACTCGCAACGGCAAGATTCTTCGGACCAAGGAATACATGGATCCGATGCATGTGCAAGCGGTATTCTTCGACGCTTGATGAACTCATGCTTTGACGTTTTTCCTGAGCGCGGGTCTACCCCTGCCGTTGCGGGTTATCATGCTGGCTTGTGCCGCGACACCTGCTGGACGTTCGATGTTCACGCCGGTCCGCACGCGGAAATCGTTCCATGCCCGCTTGGCCACTGTCAGATTTGCTGAAGGCGCCAGGCGGGAATCGCAGCGGTGAATGACTTCAATGGTGTTTGCACTCATGTTTCAATCAGTAGATTCCTGCCCTACGCCGCGCCCACCCGGGAAATCGGGCGTACTGAAAAAGACACTTGCAATGTGTGGCCTGCTGACGGCCATTCCAATCACTGGCCACGCCGTCGATTCCGTATCGCTTGAAGCGGGGCAGGGCAACAAGACCGTCCTGACACGGCTCGGCATACAGTGGAAAACACCACACCAGTGGTGGAAGTCCAACGGCACGCATGTCGGGCTGTACTGGGATTTGACCCTCTCGCGCTGGCACGGCACCCGTTACCTGAATATGCCGGGGAGCACGCAGGACATTACCGTGCTGGGGATCACGCCCGTTTTTCGGCTTCAAAACGACAGCGCGAAAGGGTTCTACTTGGAAGGGGGGATCGGCGCCAACCTGTTTTCGGAGCTCTACAGAAACAATGATCGCCGGCTCTCTACAGCCTTTGAATTTGGCGACCATATCGGTGTCGGCTACGTGTTCTCCAATAATCTTGACCTGACGCTCAAGGCACAGCACTTTTCGAACGGGGGCATCAAGGAACCGAATAGCGGGGTGAATTTCCTGGTGCTGCGCGGCAGCTATCCGTTCTAGCGGATATTCTTCGCAAGAAATCAGAACGCATGCAGTGAGGCGCCGGCCGGAAGGACGTTCCTTCCGGCCGGCGTCTTTTCGCATCAGCCGAAACAGCCGGGCTGATGTATTGCCTCAAGCCTCGACGCCACGCCCGAATGCCGCGCTCTGCAGCGGATTGCCCGCTGCAGAGAAGATTGCCGGTGTCAGCGGGTCCTGGAGGCTCAGGCCTTCTGCTTTCCCGTGGCGTGCAGGCCGGCGATATAGCCATAGGTGAGCGCCATGCCGATGGTATGGCCCGCGCCGTAGTAGGTGCGGCCCGACGGACTGGCGATGCAGTTGCCCGCGCCATAAAGACCAGGAATCGGATGGCCGTCGGCGTCGAGGACCTGGGCGTGCTCATTGATGGACGGACCGCCGCAGGTATCAAGGGCGCCCGGGCCGAGGATGATTGCGTAGAACGGGCCGTTCTCGCGTAGCGGGTGCATCGTCACATCCGGCATCGGATTCACCGGTTGCTTCGTGCCCTCGCGCCGTGGCGAGAACACCGCGTGCCAGTCGGCGTCGTACGGGTAGCGGCCGCGGTCAAATTCCGGATCCTTGCCCGCCTTGGCGTAGCCGTTGTAGCGCGCGATCGTGTCCTGCAGCGTGGAGGTGAAGTCCGGAGCGAGAGCATAGACACCGATCTTCGAGCGGATCTTTTGCAGGCGCGCAGTGATGTTGGATGCCAGGTCAGCCAGCGTGGCACCCTCGATGAGATAGGGGTAGGACTTCTTGTCGGTGGGGAGCGGGAAGGCGCCGCCGAACGCATCCAGCGTGCGTTCGTCGAAGATCATGAACTGGAAGCGGTTCGGATATTCCTTGGCAACCGGATCATAAACGAAATGGACTTCCGTACGGTCGTTGTAGTTGATCTTCTCGTTGACGATACGTTTTCCGTACTTGTTGACGAGCACCATCGAGTCACCCGGCAACACGAAGGCGCCCAGGCCGATGGCACGGTTTTCCAGCGCTTCTTCCAGCACGACCTGTGAGCGCCACGCGGTTCCCAGCGTTCCCATGCGTGCTCCGGCCGTGCCGGCGATGGAAATGAAGTCGCCGGTAGAACCCGGCATTGCGCAGGCACCGTACAGGCCGGGCTGATGCCGTTCGACCAGCTCGACGTTGTGCGCATAACCGCCGCTGCCAAAAATCACGGCGCGGCGCGCCTTGATGCGCACCGTGCGATCGCCATGGATGGCTTCAATGCCGATGACGCGCGCGCCATCCTTGACTACGCGAGTGACGCGATGCTCAAGCAGGATGGGGA
>DATEZO010000178.1:0-5595 GCA_035255485.1 Burkholderiaceae bacterium | reverse complement strand
TGGAAATGCGGACATTTGAACTTAGCCAGAACCGGACATTACAACTTAGCCATTACAATAAAATGCCGCATAAAAAACATTATGTAAATTTAAATAACCGGTGCCCATATAGCCGACCAAGTGATTCTCGACATTTAAGTCTGAAAATCGGTAATTAGTCTGAAAATTTTTGTTGCCTTGGTATAACTAACGCCGCGACAGAAAATTTCCGCGGCTATATGTCCGGATACCTTCCAGCGATTTAAGATTTCCTCATGAAGCGAACCCGCTGCTTACCAGATCGATCTGGGAGGTGCAATGAACGTCGCTACCTGCCGCGCGCCTAACATATTTCGACGCCGGCCGCCGCGTGCGCATTCTCGGATGCGGCAAATCGTTGATCGACGTTTTCCATGGAAATATGGAAACGATTATGTATCGGCTTGCATGCGACACACGGAGAACCGCCAAGTCAAGGACGGCTACATAGGATTCCAGTTCCAGGACTCAACCGAGAAATGCAATTTGTATCGGCGGCTGAAGCGTGTGTTGCGGCATGGCTGGCGCATCAACCTGGCTTTATAGATTGTCTCGAAAATCGCCCTTGTATGCCGATATCTGGCATTGCGATCCTCGACGGATATCCATTATTGCGGGGGAATGTCTTCCCAAATCTTCCGGTACTGCGACACTAGCGTTGGAACTCGGTATAAAGCATCCGATTGTGATCGACGATCGCCCTCGCGACGAAAAAGAACGTGACGGTCCAATTGCGGATTTTTTCCCCTTGATTTCCGATTTGCTTGCGTTGTTAAAAGACGGATTAACAGTTCGAGCGGTCAATCTCTCTATCAAGAAGTATCGCACCAGTCTCAATCTTGATCAGCACCATGAAGAACTGTTTCGCCTAGAGCGTGCCTATTACGCAGAGGCTAAGATTCCAACAGTAACAATTTGCGAAGAAGACCTCGATCCGATTGTCACCAATAATCTGGTCCGAGCCATGAAACTTGGCGTTCTTCCGACGATCTTGTCACAAGAGCAGGTGGCGTAAGCGCTGCTGTACATGTAGGATCGGATATTCCAATCCGCTCCGATTTCATGGGAGCGCGCCCTCAATGAGCGGCTTGGCCTCACATATCAAGAGACTTTTCGCGTTTTCCACTATGGTGTCCTTCGCTGCTATTTGAAGGCCGATCTCCGTGAAGCAATCGCGACGGACAAGGTTCATCGTCCGGAGCGTCAAAACTCCGCTGCCGAATTTGCTGCACGATTCCTGAAAAATCAGCTATGACTGCACTTCCCGGCATCGGCTCATGTTTCATATTTTCGCGAGGCTTCGGGGATTTTTGTGCTGGGCGCAACTACGCGATCGTAGCGATACAAGAACTCGAATTCATCCTAGTGGAGATTGATCTGCAGCACCTAAACGTTTCTCGATATGTTCGCAGACTAAAGCGTTCAATCTATTCGGACCTGCGTCAGTGTTGATGTTCACGTAAAACTGTCCCCCTTCGCGCGAAGTGGCTCATTTTTACTCCGCGCGTAACGTGCGCCAAGCCGCAAAGCGGCCGGGCCTCGACACTCCATTACGGGGCAACGGTATATCGACTGGAAATGGCAATCCTGTTCCAGGCATTGATAACAATAGCAAGCCACTCGACAGCGGTGATTTCATCGACTGAAAGGCTGCTCGCCGCGTGCTCATAAATGGCATCTGGTACCTGTCCTTCGGATATCAGGGTAATTGCTTCCATTAATTCCAGCGATGCGCGCTCCTTGTGGTTGAAATATGCGCTTTCCCGCCATGCAGGCAAAACGCTTACGCGATCGACCGATTCGCCGACAGCAAGTGCATCGCGGGTGTGCAACCTGGTGCAAAAAGCGCACTGGTTAATTTGCGATCCGCGAAGGCGCAAGAGATGAGCAAAGCCTTCCGAGATACCGGCTGATGCCGCCATCTCGGCAGCCTGCTTGTCGAGGTTATAAACAGCCTGATAGAGTGCCGGGGCGGTCTTTCCAATATTGACTCTTTCTTTCATGACGATTTCTCCTGTATGCAACTAATTATAGATTCGTGGGGTAACGGCGGCTTTAAGTGCCGTTGGAAGAGCTAGGCCGTTGCGTAGTCTCGGATGTCTTTGCGCTCGGCGCAGAAATGCGCGGCCTCCGCGACGACAATAGCGAGCGCAATCAATGCCGCTCCAACGATACTGAGATATCGCGGATCGATGAGCAGCAGCACCAGCCCCCCGAGCACACCCGAGCAGGCAAGTCCGCCGTAGGTAGCCGTATTGTTAAGAGCGAGCACCACTGGTGCCGCTTCGGGCGCCAGCTTTACCAATCGGTGTTGTTGCGGCACAAGGAGTCCCCATCCGACCAGTCCCCAAATCGTCAGCGCAACCACCGTAGTGGCCATATAGCCGGAGGCCCACGGCAACGCACAGAAATCGACGATACCGATGCACAGTCCCGCATTGATGATCCGGCGGCTGCTGAAACGATCGACGAGGCGGCCGGATAGCATATTCCCGACGGTTGCAGCGATACCCCAGACAAGAAGCAGGCCGGCGAGAATTCGCCCGTCACCTCGGGTCACGCGATCCAGCACCAGCCCGGCGTAGGTATAGACCATCAGAAAGCCGCCAAAGGCGAACAGAGACGTGAGCAGGGTAAGCGCGACGCGCATATCTCGCATGGGCGCCAGCCTCCCGCGCAGCGTGATGCGTGCAGGCTGTGGCACTGTGCGCAGCATCGCCCACACGCCAATCATTGCAATGAACCCCAACAGCGCGACAAACCAAAGCGTGGTTCGCCAGTTCCCGAACCCGCCGATAAAGGTGCCGAGCGGCGCACCTAGCGCCGTTGCGCCGGCCAGGCCCGCCGTTACGGTGGACAGAGCACCTCCTCTCCTTGCAGGATCCGCGAGCACGGCAGCAACACCCAATGCGGTGGGCGAGAACATTGCGGCTCCAAGGCCCGCAAGTGCGCGACTGACGAGAACGATATTCAGATCGGTCGCAAGGGCCGTAATGGCATTACCTACTACAAAGATTCCCAATGCCAATACCAGGAGAAGTTTGCGTGGCCATCCTCCGGCGATGGCCGCCATCACAGGCGCCATGAGGGCATAGGAGAGGGCGTAAACGGTGACCATCTGGCCAGCGAGGCTGGCGGTGGTGTGCAGCGATGCGGCGACGCTTGGAAGGATTCCGGCCACGACGAAGTTGTCCGTTCCCATAGCAAACATGCCGAGCGCAAGCGTGAGTAGTCGGCGATCCATGCTGAATGTCCTTTACTTGTTAAGCAGTCTTGAGGAGCTGTTCCCCATGGCCAGCATTCTCGGCGTATCCCGAATGTCAGAACAGTGTCTCGAAGGACGATATTCGGTATAATCGGGCCATGCGAAAAACAACGCCTTCAACCCGGCGCACGAGAGTTGCCGTCATTGCCTTCGACGGCATAACACCTTTCCATCTATCGGTGCCATGCCTGATTTTTGGAGGCAACCTCCGTGATCCCGTGGTATCGGCTTTTGAGGTTGTGGTGTGCGCGGCCGACCAGGGGCTGTTGCGCACGAGCGCCGGCTTTTCCATCGAAACGCAATTCGATCTTGCCGCTTTGGGCTCTGCGGATCTTGTGATCATGCCGTCTTGGCATGATGACTGTCGTGAAGCGTCGCCCGCCTTGCTTGACGCACTGCGGCGCGCGCACCGTCGTGGCGCTACAGTGGCGGGCTTGTGTCTAGGAGCATTTCCGTTGGCCCAAGCTGGTCTGCTCGATGGCAGAACGGCTACCACTCACTGGGAATGTGTCGACATACTGGCAGAACGCTTTCCCAAAGTCGTGGTGAATCCGGATGTGCTGTATGTCGATGAAGGCAATGTCCTCACCTCTGCAGGAGTCGCCGCCGGACTGGATTGCTGCCTGCACCTGTTGCGCCGGCTCTCAGGCGCGGAGGTCGCCAATCGTCGGGCCAAAAAGCTGCTGATTGCGCCACATCGGCAGGGAGGGCAGGCTCAGTTTATCGAACGGCCGTTGCCAATCACACATAGTGACGGTCGGCTTTCGCAGATTCTCGAATGGGTGACACAGCATCTGGAGCAGGCCCACAGCCTCGAATCGCTCGCAAAGCGTGCCGCGATGAGCAAGCGCAATTTTACCCGTCACTTTCGCCAAACGACTGGCACGTCGTTCAAGCAATGGATTTTGAATCAACGGTTGTCGCACGCCCAGCGGATGCTTGAAAGCAGTGACGCATCGATTGAATTCATTGCGCAACAGGCAGGCTTCGGAACAGGCATGTCTCTGCGCCAGCATTTCCGGGACGCGCTAAGCCTATCGCCGTCGGTTTACCGTAAGCAATTCCGGTCGAATTCCTCCGCCACGGTCAACAACTGAAGCGCATAGTCCATGCGGTAAATAAGGGGAACAGTGCTATCGGAATACCAATGTTGGTTCAGTTTTTCAGCTCCTTGGCGGTTTCCTATACTTTCGTTTTGAGCTCGGAAAAAGGCAGTTTCGATAACTGAATCACTGTCGAGTATTCAATTCCAAAATCATCGAAAGCCATATGGAGCCCCCTTGATTCGCAATCAAGCAAGGATGTCTGCTGCCTCATACAGATCCTTTGCGGCACTTGATTCCATGACTCCTATCACGACTGCGGTTCAGTCGATCTGGCGTGCGTCGCATTCACTCCCGATGGAACCCGCAAAACCGATATTTCCCAGGCTTTTCGCTGATGTCCAAAAACAGGGATGACCAAGCGCATTCTGTATCGTAATATCAAGATTTTCCTTTCTGCTTGGTAAGGATTGCGAAGGCAGGTATGGCTACCGAGTTTAATGACATCGATAACGAAAGCGAGAACGAGGAATCACGCCACTATATGTGGCACGATTCGCTCTCATGCGGACACGAGAGTATCGATACTGACCACCGCTACTTGTTCGATATCGCAGAGCGGCTGCGAATCGCGGGCATTCATGGCCAAGCAGACGCTGAGATAGGACAGATCCTGGCTGAATTAATGGATTATGTCGATCGGCATTTCGCGCGGGAAGAGGCGCTTATGCAGGCCGTCGATTACCCCTGTATGGCAGACCATCGGTTTGAGCACAGCCTGCTAATTCGACGCGTCAAGTCCCTGTATCGACGCTTCATCGAGGGGAAACCGCTGCAACCCAGGGAAGTGGCCCAATTCGTGAACAGATGGTTGCGATATCACATTATGCACTCCGACCTGGACATGGCACGGTATGCTGCCAGGTGGACGTTACTGCATTCAATAAAGGACGAGTGACCCTCATCTTTGCCTGATCGGTTCATCATTCTCTTGTCCGATCGTCAGAGAATCTTCCATCGTCCAAACTCGGCTGCATTGTTTCTGGCGCCGCGACATAAAATTTCCGTCGAGACGTGGAAGCATCCGGCGGGTTCAACCTGCTGGTAACCTATAAATTCGTATCCAAGTTAGAAAACGATGGGGCGAACCTGTCTACCCAGTTTATGGGATGACCTTTTTCCGAAACTCGGGTGTAATGGCATTCGTTTATCCGTGGCAGGCGTAAATGGAGCGCTTCGTATATAGGTTATTCGTTGGTGCCGGTATAG
>DATEZO010000177.1:0-6971 GCA_035255485.1 Burkholderiaceae bacterium | reverse complement strand
GCGTCGATCCGGGGCGCGGGGGCCGGCTGGGTGTATGGATGGATCCGGCCGTTCGTGGCGGCCGCCTCCAGCGTCGGCGCAGCCGTCAACCTCTATCAGTTCAACAATTTCGGCGGCCAGATGAATAATCAAATCCAGATCATCGAGATCCAGAATGCGGCGGCCAGCGCCAGCATCACGGTCACCCCAGAACAGCAGGCCTTCAATAACAACCACTAAAATCGATTTCCTAAAACTAAAGATGAATTGCGGTGATTGAACTGCATGGAAGACCCACTATAATTTTTATATACTGGTTATTTTAAGAAGGCTGAATTTGGCCCACCGGAAACACAATTGAAGGAATAAATCATGTCCATCATCATTATTAAAGATTTACCGGAAAGCATTGATCTCGATCGCAAAGCGATGCTTGCAATCACCGGGGGGGCGCGCACTCGCGGTCACCAGAATTTTCTGGGCCGCACAATACTTCCCGGCACCAGAATCGTTAACTATCACTCGCGTCGAATGGTAGCAAGCACATTGCCCAAATAAAATTTGAGAATCTCACCGTCCATCAATGGCTGGAGGCTAACTGCCAACGTTAAACGTATCGCAGGTCAACCCGAACGCAGAGGTTATCGTGACATGCCACACCAAATTTCGATGGACGTCGGCCTCTTGTTCCCACGTAGGCCTGGTTCGAGGCAGAAACGAAGATGCTTGTCTTGACCAGCCGGAGCGCAAGCTGTGGGCCGTAGCCGATGGTATGGGTGGCCATGCGCTGGGCGACGTTGCAAGCCGCATGGTCGTCGAAAACCTGAACGACATTCCAGAGCCGAATAGCCTTGAGCAATTCCTTGCCGATACTCGCGATCGACTGCAAACCACAAATCGGCAATTGCGCGCAGCGGCGGCAACCCGCGGCGTACCAATCATCGGCAGCACGGTGGTCGCCTTGCTCGCTTGCGATCACGCGTGCGGCTACCTCTGGGCCGGTGACAGCCGGATTTATCTTTACAGAAACGGTCGTCTGAAGCAACTCACACGCGATCACAGTCAACTGGAAAAATTCAGATCACAAAATAAGGATAATGCAGAAGCAGCAGAAGCAGTCCATGCCCCGCCGCGCAACATGATCACGCGCGCAGTCGGGGCTGCGGACACGCTGGAGACCGATGAAGCGATGATGGAAGTCCACGATGGCGATATATTCCTGCTTTGTAGCGACGGCTTGAGCAACGCCGTGAGCGAACAGGAAATGTGCAGTGAACTGGTTGCCGGCAATTGCCAGCAAGCCGTGGAATCCCTGGTTGAACTGGCACTCAAGCGCGGTGGGCGCGACAACATTTCGGTGGTCGTGGTTCGCGCCGACGATTTATACAGTAGCGACAAGACGGTGTTGAACCCTGCACTTTAAGGTCAGGCTCCTTTTTCTCCATGTGATGACGGATGTCGAAAATCCTTGGAATGAATACCATGCTTCTTCAATAAAATTTGCAGATGCGATCGATTCATTTCCCACCGCCGTGCCAGCTCAGCCACCGTACCGCCTACTTCCTGCAAGCCGCGCTCCAGGAATGCCTTTTCCACCTCATCACTTGCTGCGCGTTTGGCATCAGACAACGCGCTTGCGCTTGGCAAGTTTGCAGCATTTGTCGCGCTATCGATTGGCGCGGTCATAGCCGGCACCGTGGGTCGGATATCTTCCGGAAGATGCATTAGATCAGCGGTATCACCCGCAAGACATGAGATGCGATACAGCAAATTGCGCAATTCTCGTATATTGCCCGGATACGAATAATTCAACAGGAACTCACGTAATCGCGATGTCATCTTTATCGGGCGCCGCTTGAGCGTTTCCGCCGCCTCGTCGCCATAGTAGGCAATCAGCAAAGGAATCTCATCCTTGCGATCACGCAGCGACGGCAAGGTCAGATGGATGACGCTGAGCCGGTAAAACAGATCCTCGCGAAACGTTCCCTGTTCAATCAATTTGCGCAGGTTCTTGTTGGTCGCCGCCACGATGCGAGCATCCACTGAAATGATTTGATCCGATCCCACACGTTGAATCTCGTGCGACTGCAGTACTCGCAGCAACTTCACTTGGCCGGGTAGGGGCAGTTCACCGATTTCGTCGAGAAATATCGTGCCCTTGTGCGCACTTTCGAATTTGCCTTTGCGATCACTGGAAGCACCGGTGAACGCCCCCTTCGTGTATCCGAATAGTTCGGACTCCAGCAAGCTGTCAGGAATCGCTCCGCAATTGACCGAGATATAAGACTTGTCCGCTCGCGATCCGTTGGCATGGATTACCTTGGCCATCAGCTCCTTGCCGGTCCCGCTTTCTCCATCAATCAGTACCGGCAGATCAGTAGGCGCCGCCTTTTCGGCGACTTCCAATGCATCGAGTAGTTTCGGATTATCGCCGAAGACCCCTTCAAAAACGAAGCTGCGCGCAAGCAAGGCTTGACGGCGCCCTTTCGGTCCCGGCGCTTGATCGATCCGCTCCGGTGCGGTGCTTGCCGCTTGCACGAAACGCTCCTTGTGCGACAGCTGCATCACCTCGTCGCGCAGCGCGTTGGATTGTCGCAGCAGCTTTTCTATCTCGCCCCGTTCCAGGGTGGACGAACGGCGCAGTACCGAGCGAAAAATTTCTATTTTTTCGAGCAGGCTCGCGTACGAGACTGTGGAACCCGGCACCGCACCGCGATGGATATTTTGGTTGAATAGTTTCATGCTGCGCTCAATTGCTTCTGTACCAATTGGTAGTACATCCCCTTCCTGTCCAGCAGTTCCTCGTGCCGCCCCTGCTCGACGATCACGCCCTCGTACAATACGAGAATTTTATTGGCCCGCATAATCGTGCTGAGCCGGTGTGCGATGATCACGGCGGTGCGGCCCGCCAGGATGTCGTGCAGGTTGCCAATGATATTGCTTTCGGACTGGGTATCCAGCGCAGAGGTAGCCTCATCAAAAACCAGCAGGCGCGGATCATGATAGAGCGCCCTGGCGATGCAAAGTCGCTGTATCTGGCCGCCGGACAAGCCTACGCCACGCTCACCCACCACTTGTTCGTAACCAACCGGCATCTTGCTGATGAACGCATGCGCATCCGCCATCTTTGCCACTTCTTCAATGCGTCGCCGGTCCGGACTCTCATCCCCGCTAGCAATGTTTTCCGCAATGGTTCCAGAGAAAAGCAAATTGCTCTGCATCACGTATCCAACCTGGGCACGGTAATAATCCTTGTCAATCACGCTCATGTCATAGCCATCGACGATGATTTTCCCTTCCGTCGGTGGATAAAAGCCCACGAGTAGTTTCGCCAGTGTTGTTTTTCCCGAGCCGCTGCGACCGACAATCGCGACCAATTCGCCAGGCTGGATTTCGAGGCTGATGTTTTCGAGCACATACTGCGTTTCGCTGCCTCCATAGCGGAAATAGACCCCTTCCAGACTGATGTGGCCCTGTAGGTCGGGTAGCACAACGCGCGACGGCAGATCCACCGGCTTTTGCTCCGGCTCCATATCCAGTATGTCGCCGAGACGCTCCATCGCAACGCTGGCGTCGGCCAGGCGACTCCAGAGCCCGACCAATCCCATCAACGGCGCCAGCACGCTGCCCATCAACGCATTGAATGCGATTAGTTGGCCGATCGAGAGTTCATGTGCCAATACCAGGCTGGCCCCCATCCAGAGGATCGCGATCGTGGTGGCTGCATTCAATAACTGGCTGGCGAAACCGACCCGGATATTGAACATCTGCGCGCGGTACTGCACTTCAAGCGACTTGACATATTTCTTTTCCCATTTCAGACGTACCGGGCGCTCGCTACCCATACCTTTAATGGTTTCCACGCCGCCCAGGGCTTCCATCAGGAATGCTTGCGCATCGGTCCCCGCAGCGAATACTTCACGCGCATAATTCTTGATCTTCGGCGTCACCACCACTGTCAAGATCATGATCGGGATAACGAACGCAATCAGCAGAAGAGTCAGCTTCACGTTATAAAAAAACATGATTGTGAAGTAGATAAACACCATCAGCAAATTGAGCATCGTGGTGACGGTCGATTCCGTCAAAAAAGAACGGATCGTCTGGTTTTCCTGGAAGCGTGCAAGGATGTCCCCCGTCTTGCGCTTGGCGAAGAACGAGAATGGCAGCGACATGGTGTGCTTGAAAAATTGCGCCATCATCGAAAAGTCCAGGTTGCGCACCATATAGTTCGCAAGATAGGCGCGGACCGTCGCCATCAGCTGGGTAAACAAACTGGACAGGACCAGGCCAACGATCAGCAAGTGCAACAGGCTGACGTTTTGATGCACGATGACGCCGTCGAGAATGTTTTGGATGATCAGCGGCGGAACGAGCCCCAGCATCTGGATCACGAAGGTCGCCATGAACAGGTGCGCGAGTATCTTCTTGTACGGGTGCAGATAGCCGACGAAGCGAATCCAGGGCGAGCGCGATGCAGCCAATTGCACCATATCCTGGCCGGGCGTAAAGACCAGGCAGGTGCCGCTCCAGCCACGCTCGAACTCTTCCACGTTCATCTTCTTGAAGCCGACCGCCGGGTCCGCTACCCATACCTGGCGTTTCGAGACACCGTACACCACGACGTAATGGTAGCCCTCCCAGTGCACGATAAATGGCAGCTCGAAGCCGAGCAATGCCTCGTACGTGCATTGAACGCCGCGCGTGGTAAAGCCGAGCGATTCTCCGGTGCGCGCAAGACTATCCAGCGTCGCGCCCTGCGTGGTGACATTGGCCAATTCGCGCAGCTTGCCCAAGGTCATGGGAATACCGTAATGCCTGCATAACATGGCCAGGCATGCGGCACCACAGTCCATCTCTTCCGCTTGCTCGACCAGCGCAAATCGTTTGATGATTTTCTCGCCGAGCTCGGGCTTGGAGCGCAAGTCCAGCACAACCGGGCGCTTGCGTCGTTCCGCCAGTTTCTTTTGCCGATGCAATTCCCGTTCGACAAAGCGGATACGCTCTTCCAATACCTCGCGCAACTTCTCGTTACGCTCCAGAATGTAATGTACCGTCTTCTCGGGAATGACCAGGAGCGTGGTGTCGGTCGTCGCAATCACCGATGCGACCTGTTCCTGCCGCATCAGGCAAGCCTTTTCGCCGAAGATCTCACCCTGCCGCAGGGTTGCAAGCGAATACTCGGTGTCTTCTTCGGTACGCACCAGGCGGACTTCACCTTGGCGTATCACGTACAGCCGGCGATCCTCTCTGGAGTCCTGCTTCAGGATTTCCTTGCCGGCGCTCACGCGTTTGATGCCGACGCTGCGAACAAAGTCCTCCAGATCCCCTTTATTCACCTTGCCCCGCAGATCGAACAGGCGGGCGACAAATCCGCCGGCAGAGCTGATTGCGACGTAACTGGTCACGAAGTCCTGCGCTGCAGAATTTCGCGCAATGATCGGTTCGATGGCCTTGCGCGGAATGTACAGCATTTCAGTTTTTACCGAGGCCCGTACCGAGGATTCGTGCCGGTAGTCGCGCAACATCGCGATATCGGCAAATACCTCACCGGCCTTGCGCACGCCCATGCTGATTTCTTTACCATGCTCTTCGGTAAATATGCGTACCGAGCCGGACTTGATCACGAATAAGCCGTCTGCGGGCTCCCCTGCATTGCACACCGTATCGCCAAAAGAATAAAAGCGGGATTCCGCATGTTCAGCCAGCCGCTCCAACTCATCGCTTTTGAACGGGGACAATATTTCTATTGAAGATAGAAACTCGGCGAGGGAGTGCAGTTTTGGCGATCCGTCCATATCCATATGGTTATCAACCTTGTCTTTAGCATATTCGGCATGGACCAGTAGCCACTCCCTAACGCGCCTCTATAATGTGCTCCTGTGCCCTTGCCAAAAGCCATTCTTCGCGCAGCAGGCGCCGTACCTCGGACGACGTTTCCTCATCCAGGGTGGCTGGATATTTTGCGTTTACCATGAAGATTTCGTAGAACGATCGGTCAGGAGATGGGAATGGCCCGAGCAAGTCGCCTACGGCGGCATTAAACACTTTTGCCTCAATGTCAGTCTTGAGCGAACCTCGCAGCACCTTGCCGATGACGCCACCGCGTTCTTGCGTTTCGGCAATCGAATGCTCACGCGCCATCTCCGAAAAGCTGTCCGGATCCTCCGCGAGAACAGACATCATCTCTTTCGCCTTGCCTTCCGTATCAAGCACAATGTGACTCACCTCGATGCTGTCGAATTTGGGAGAATTCAGCTTGAAGTATCGCTCGACTGCCTTGTCATTGCAGACCTGTTCCATCATTTTTTCTTGATAAAGACTCTCTGTGATGAAGGACTCGAATTCATCCAGGGTTACGCCAAGAGTGTCGAGATAGTGGTTCATGTCGGTTGCCCGATGCAAACCCTGAATCCTGCGAAATTGATCGGCCCGCTCCTGTATCTCTTGCACTGACACGGGTATACCTTGCTTTTTCGCTGCGCGAGCCGTCAGTTTGTCTCTAACAAGCTGCTCAATGAGTCCCTCGAACTGTCCAGTGAGCTTCAATGTCCTTACGAAATCCTCGATGCTGATGACTTCATCATCGATTTGCACAATCGCCGTCATTTCGCATTCTCCTTAGCATGAGAACCAACCCTGGTTTTCACTCAAGACATCAGAGAGTTAGTGAATACCATACGCCTGCTTGCCGTTGGATGAGCGAAGATCTCCCGACCGGCTTGATCGCTCCCCAAATGTCGTACCTGACTTGATAAGACCATTGCCAGGACGGCTAGTTCGACGCCCAGGCGCACGCTATCCGGGGGACCGGTCCACTTCACTTGACGGTAATCGTGATTTTCCTGGAATAGATCGGCGGATGATGGGGCACGTGCTTGTCATCTCCCATCAATAACTGCAACGTATGCTTGCCCGGCGGCAGCTCCAATGTGGTTTCCGTTTGACCTGCGCCGAAATGCAGATGGTTGCGGTCCGAGGGAATCTCCTGA
>DATEZO010000176.1:0-12812 GCA_035255485.1 Burkholderiaceae bacterium | reverse complement strand
CGAAGGCTGCCTGAACCTGTGGCAGATCGCCGTCAAGCCCGGCAAGCCGCTGGCGTTCGGCGAAGTTCGTCGCAGCGGCGACGATACTGCGTTTTTCCTCGGGTTGCCGGGTAATCCGGTATCGAGCCTGGTGACCTTCCTGCTATTCGTGCGGCCCTTCATCCTGCGCTTGCAGGGCGCCACCGATACGGCGCCGAAAACTTTCCCGATGCGCGCCGATTTTACGTGGCAAAAACCCGACCGGCGCAATGAATTCCTGCGTGCAAGGATCAATCAGGACGGTGGACTCGACCTGTTTCCGAACCAGAGTTCCGCGGTGCTGACCTCCAGCGTGTGGGGCGACGGCCTGATCGATAATCCGCCGGGCCAAGCGATTGCCGCTGGCGATACGGTTCGCTTCATGCCGTTTGCAGAATTGCTGTACTGACCAACCTGTAAACCTTGACCCGGACTGACATGCATATTCAACTTCGCTTCTTCGCCAGCGTGCGCGAACAACTGGGCGCGTCGCAGGAAACCGTGACGCTGCCGCCCCATGTCCAGACCGTCGGCGATGTGCGCGTCTGGTTGCGTGAGCGCGGCGGCGCGTGGAACGACGCGCTCGCGGAAGGGCGCGTATTGCGCATGGCATGCAACCAGGTGATGACCAATGCGGACACCAGGCTCACCGAAGGATGCGAAGTAGCGTTTTTTCCGCCGGTCACGGGCGGTTGACTGATCTGCCGAAGGAGCGACGAAACATGCCTATCCGAGTCCAGACCGACGATTTCGACCTTGGCGCCGAGGTGGCGCAACTGCGTGCGGCCGATCGCGCGGTGGGCGCCGTCGTCAGCTTTGTCGGCACCGTGCGCGACATGAACGACGGCGCTACCGTGGCGGAGATGGAACTGGAGCATTATCCCGGCATGACGGAAAAGGCGCTGGAAGACATTGTCGCCAAGGCCAAGGCGCGCTGGAATATCTTCGAGGCGCTGGTGATCCATCGCGTCGGACCTCTGAAGCCACTCGACCAGATCGTACTGGTCGTAGTCACCTCGTCACATCGCGGCGAGGCGTTTGCGGCGTGCGAATTCATCATGGATTACCTGAAAACGCAGGCGCCGTTCTGGAAAAAGGAGCAGACGCCGCAAGGCGCGCATTGGGTCGATGCGCGCGTTGCCGATGACCGTGCGCTGGAAAAATGGGGCATCGCATCGGCGAATGTCGGAGAGGGCGCATGAGCTGGCTGGCCGTCGGCATTGGCGCGATGGTCGGCGCATGGATCCGCTGGGGATTGAGTCTCTGGCTGAATGCCGTCCATAGCATGTTGCCGTTGGGAACGTTGCTGGCGAATGTGGCCGGCGGCTATCTGATCGGGATCGCGGTGGGATTCTTCCAGGCCTATCCGGCCTTGCCGATCGAATGGCGATTGCTGGTGGTAACCGGTTTCCTGGGCGGCCTGACCACATTCTCGACCTTTTCCGCTGAATCGATGCTGTTGCTGCAACGGGGCGATTACGCCTGGGCGTTCGGACATTCCGCGCTGCATCTGATCGGATCGGTTGTTTTTTGCATCGCGGGCTTTGCAAGCTATCGGGCGATGTCCGCTGGATAAGTCATTGCAACTGATATGGCAAGGCCCAGTGCCAGGTTGAAAATGCAAGGAGTATGCCTTGTTTTCATCAATATCCCAGCATGAACAAAGCGTGTTTTTTTATACTGTATCCTAGTATATTTATATCAATTCAGCACCCTCGATGCGGATTCGGTATCGACTATTCCCGGTAGCAATAGTGCAATATCCCATTTGGCAAGCCTGACCGCTTCCTGCAGCAACGAGCAGAAACCATGTAGCAGGGGGGATCTGAGGGCAATCTCAAAGCCCGTGCCCTGCTTCGGCGTGAAGTGGATGCGCAATGGCTGGCTGGCGACAACATCGAAATGCGCGGCTGTTACCAGGACCGGCGTTTCGCCGAGCGGATAGCTTTTTGCAACGGCGGCAAAGGGGGCGTTGAAACCGCCCGCTTCACGAATCCGGGAAACCGACGCCTGATGACCCATGCTGACGATTTCGGCGCGCGCATGGGCGGCTTGCGGCTGGTTCAGCATGACTTGTGTCTCCATTGCCTTGACAATCCCCGGCCATAAGCTTTTTACCAGGCGGCGGGTCAGCCAGGCGCGGATTTCCTGCAACGCACCGCCGTCCGCCTTGAATGAAGCGCGCAGCAGCAGGCGATCTTCCTCCATTTGGTACGTAATCTGAATTTGATGCAGTTCCATGGTTTGCATGCCTTGAGGCGGTTAACGGGAATCGCTTTCACGCGCGCCCGATAATGACCACTTGACAAAATCCTTTCTTGAAAAACCGCTGGCGCAGCCCAACTTTGTTGGCAGATTGATTCTCTTTAGGAGTAGCCAGATGCGCCTCGACAAACTGACCACCAAGCTGCAGGAAACCCTCGCCGATGCCCAAAGCCAGGCAGTCGGCAATGATAATCAATATATTGAGCCGGTGCATCTGCTGATTGCCCTGCTGAACCAGGAAGATGGTGGTGCGCGTTCGCTGCTGCAGCGTGCCGGCGTGAATATCGGCGGACTTGCCGCGGCGCTCAAGGGCGCGCTGGAACGCTTGCCGAAAGTGACCGGCACCGGCGGCGAAGTCCAGGTCGGGCGCGATCTGGGCTCGCTGCTGAACCTTGCCGACAAGGAAGCGCAAAAGCGTGGCGACCAGTTCATCGGCAGCGAAATGATCCTGCTGGCGCTGGCCGAAGACAAGTCCGAGGCCGGCAAGCTGGCACGCGAATTCGGCTTGGCGCGCAAGGCGCTGGATGCCGCGATTACCGCCGTGCGCGGCGGCGGCAATGTCAATTCGCAGGAATCCGAAGGGCAGCGTGAAGCGCTCAAGAAATACACGCTTGATCTGACCGAACGCGCGCGCCAGGGCAAACTCGACCCGGTGATCGGCCGCGATGACGAGATCCGCCGCGCGATCCAGGTACTGCAACGGCGCACCAAGAATAATCCCGTATTGATCGGTGAACCGGGCGTCGGCAAGACGGCGATCGTCGAAGGCCTGGCGCAGCGTATCGTCAATGGCGAAGTGCCGGACAGCCTGAAATCGAAGCGCGTGCTGTCGCTCGACATGGCGGCCCTGCTGGCGGGCGCGAAATACCGTGGCGAGTTCGAGGAGCGCCTGAAGGCGGTGCTGAAGGAAATTGCGCAGGATGAAGGCCAGACCATCGTCTTCATCGACGAGTTGCACACGATGGTCGGCGCAGGCAAGGCCGAGGGGGCGATCGATGCCGGCAACATGCTGAAGCCGGCCCTGGCACGCGGCGAACTGCACTGCGTCGGCGCCACGACGCTCGACGAATATCGCAAATACATCGAAAAGGATGCGGCGCTGGAGCGGCGCTTCCAGAAAATCCTGGTGGATGAACCGAGCGTCGAGGCGACCATCGCGATCCTGCGCGGCTTGCAGGAAAAATACGAGGTGCATCATGGTGTCGATATTACCGACCCGGCGATCGTCGCCGCGGCGGAGCTGTCGCATCGCTATATCACCGACCGTTTCCTGCCGGACAAGGCAATCGATCTGATTGACGAAGCCGCATCCAAGATCAAGATCGAGATCGATTCCAAGCCGGAAGTGATGGACAAGCTGGATCGCCGCCTGATCCAGTTGAAGATCGAGCGTGAAGCGGTGAAGAAAGAGAAAGACGAAGCCTCGCAGAAGCGCCTCGGCCTGCTGGAAGAGGAAATTGCGCGGCTGGAACGCGAGTACGCCGACCTCGAAGAAGTGTGGAAATCCGAAAAAGCGGCAGTGCAGGGCAGCCAGTACATCAAGGAAGAAATCGAGAAGGTGCGCTTGCAGATGGAAGAAGCACGGCGCAGGGGGGACTGGCAGAAAATGTCCGAACTGCAATATGGCCAGTTGCCTTCCCTGGAAGCGCAACTGAAACAGGCCGATACCGGCGAAGAGAAGGCGAACAAGCGGCAACTGGTGCGAACGCAGGTCGGCGCGGAAGAAATCGCCGAGGTGGTGTCGCGTGCGACCGGGATTCCGGTGTCGCGCATGATGCAGGGGGAGCGCGACAAGCTGTTGCAGATGGAAAAGGTGCTGCATCAGCGCGTGGTCGGCCAGGATGAAGCGATTGCGGCGGTGTCGGATGCGATCCGTCGTTCACGCGCGGGCCTGGGCGATCCGGGCCGGCCGTATGGTTCATTCATGTTCCTCGGGCCGACCGGCGTCGGCAAGACCGAGCTGTGCAAGACGCTGGCATCGTTCCTGTTCGATACCGAGGACGCGCTGATCCGCATCGACATGAGCGAATTCATGGAAAAGCATTCGGTGGCACGCCTGATCGGTGCGCCGCCGGGTTATGTCGGCTACGAGGAAGGCGGCTATCTGACCGAAGCGGTGCGCCGCAAGCCGTACTGCGTCATCCTGCTGGATGAAGTCGAAAAGGCACATCATGATGTGTTCAACGTGTTGCTGCAGGTGCTGGACGATGGCCGCATGACTGACGGGCAGGGCCGCACGGTGGATTTCAAGAACACGGTGATCGTGATGACTTCCAACCTTGGTTCGCACAAGATCCAGGCGATGGAAGACAGCGATCCGGCGCTGGTGAAGATGGCGGTGATGGCGGAAGTGAAAACCCATTTCCGGCCGGAGTTCATTAACCGTATCGACGAGATCGTGGTGTTCCATGCGCTCGACGAGAAGAACATCGGCGCGATCGCGAAGATCCAGTTGCAGGTGCTGGAGCAGCGCCTTGCCAAGATGGAGATGGCGCTGACCATGTCCGACAGCGCGCTGCAAAAGATTGCCGAGGCCGGATTCGATCCGGTTTACGGTGCGCGCCCGTTGAAGCGGGCGATCCAGCAGCAGATTGAAAATCCGCTGTCCAGGATGATCCTCGAAGGCCGGTTCGGGCCGAAGGACATGATCCAAGTCGATGTCCGCAATGGCGCGCTGGTATTCGAAAAAGCGGCAGCGTAATGACAAGGCCGTTTACCGCAAAACGGTAAACGGCCTGCTCCCAGTCATCGTCGTCCCCGCGGAAAACGACCGCATCGATGCCGCATGCAAGTATGAATGCGATAAATACATAGTAATTTTTATGGGAGTATATGAGAAAACACCGTTAAATACGCAATATGAATGCTGGGCTATAAAAATACACATGGCTGTATATATTCAATTCTTACCCTGCTCATTGCAGTAAAAACCGTTCCGCTGCATCGCCGGGCATTCCCGCTCCTATACAATGCTGCGCATGACGGATTAGTTCGGTGACTCAAATGGCCTGGTCGGATCTGGTGGGGCATGCGGGCGTTGCCCTCGTGGTGGGATCGTATCTTTTATTGCAGACCGGGCGCACGCAAGGCACTTCCTCGCGCTTTGCGCTGGCGAATATGGCCGGTGCGGCGCTGATCATCTTTTCCCTGTATTACGATTTCAATTGGCCTTCGCTGGTCATCGAATGTTTCTGGTTCTGCATCAGCCTGTATGGGCTGGTGCGCAGCCTGCGTCAAAAACGCTGACGATATCAAGCGTAACAAGGATATGCGGATGCCTTATGGCATTACCCTTGATTTCGTAAAGAATGCAGAGGGCGATTGCCCAAAGGTTTTCTTGAACATCGCCGAGAATGCCGACTGGCTCGCATAACCAAGCTCGGCGGCGACCTGCGACAGCGGCAGGCCGCGCGCAATCAGGGGGGCGGCATGGGCCAGTCGCATCTGCTGCCGCCATTGGCCGAAAGTCATGCCGAGTTCGCGTTCGAACAGGCGCGCCAGGGTGCGTTCCGATGCGCCGACCTGCTGCGCCCAGTGGTCCAGTGTCAGTGCCGAGGCGGGATGGGCGATCAGCGTTTCGCACAAGATTTTCAGGCGCTTGTCCTTTGGCAGCGCAACACGCATCGGCAGTGTGGCGGAGTGCGCCAGTTCATCCAGTATCAGCGCAGACAGCATCGATTCGCGCGGGCCGGGATCATCGATTTGCAGCAATGCGACAATCAGTTCGCGCAGCAGGGCCGATACATCGATGACGACGCATTCTTCCCCCCGGAACGGCGCGGCGCGCGCGTGCACATACAGTGCGCGCAGACGCGCCTTTTCCAGTGTTGCCACTTCATGGATCGTATTCGGCGGAATCCAGATTGCGCGCAGCGGCGGAACGATCCAGGCGCCGTTGTCAACCGTCACGCGCACCACGCCTTCCAGCGCATAGGTCAGTTGCCCCCATGGATGGCTGTGCGCAGCCAGCAGCTCCGAGGCATTGAGATCGCGTGCAACCATGCGTACCGGTCGCGCGACGCTGGGCGCAATTCCGGGCAAGGGCAGTCGGGTATGGGTGATCGGTTGTGTCGCCATGGCAGGATGGTTGGCAGTAATTCGATAAAATTTGTCTATCTATCTTAAAACAGACGGAACGTTTTTGCATACACTGGCTGCATTGCTAAATAAAGGGAATGCCATGACAGCTGCTGTCGCCAATTCATTTCGCCAGGATGCGCGCGTAATCACGCTGGTCGGTATCGCGCATGGAATATCCCATTTCTTTCATCTGATTCTTGCTCCGCTGTTCCCGTGGCTGAAAGACGCATTCAGCCTGACCTATGCCGAACTCGGCCTGTTGATGACGGTATTTTTTGTGGTGTCTGGCATTGGGCAGGCATTGGCCGGATTTGTCGTGGATCGGATCGGTGCGCGCACCGTATTGTTTGCCGGGATCACGCTGCTCGGTCTGGCAGCGCTGGCACTGTCGTTTGCACAGAATTATGCAATGCTGCTGGCCGGTTCGATGCTGGCCGGATTGGGCAATAGCGTGTTTCATCCGGCCGATTACACTTTGCTTAACAAGCGCGTGTCTTCGACCCGTCTCGGGCATGCGTTTTCGGTGCACGGAATTTCCGGCAATCTCGGCTGGGCGACGGCCCCTGTATTCCTGACTACGATAGCCGGCCTGTTCGGCTGGCGCAACGCGCTGCTGGCTGCGGCATGCCTGCCGTTCATCGTATTGGTGTTGCTGGCGGTGTACCGGGATGCGCTGCATACCGATGACGCCGATGCTGTCGCGGCAGCGTCCAGAAAAGCGCTGGCGGCGCAGGGCGATGCCTTTGGCTTCATGCGCCTGCCCGCTGTATGGATGTGTTTCGCCTTCTTTTTCATCACGGCGATGTCACTGGGCGGCATTCAGAGCTTTTCTTCTGCCAGTTTACGCGCGCTGTACGGCATGTCGCTCGCGTGGGCGACCACCGGCTATACCGCGTACATGCTGGCGTCCGCAGCGGGCATGATCTGGGGCGGTTTCCTGGCGGCAAAAGCCATACGCCACGACCGCACCATTGCGCTGGCATTTACGGTGGCCGGTGTGCTGACGCTGGTGATCGCGAGCGGGGCGGTATCGGCGCTGATGGCAGTGGTACTGATGGGCGCGGTCGGTTTCGGCGCGGGCATTGCCGGACCATCGCGTGATTTGCTGATTCGGGGCGCGGCGCCGAAGAATGCGACCGGGCGCGTGTACGGCGTGGTGTATTCGGGGCTGGATACCGGGCTGGCAGGAGCGCCGGTGCTGTTCGGCGCATTGATGGATGCGCAGCATCCTGCCTCGGTATTCGTGCTGGTCGGCGTGTTCCAGATGCTGGCCTTGTTTACCGCGATCGGCGTGGGCAGCAACACGGCAAAGCGCGCGGCAATGGCATGAACCATGGTTTTTTTAATCAAAAAATCCGTATGAGCCGATAGAATGGCACCTGTCACTTTCTTGATCAGGATATGCCATGCTATTTGCTACGACCGATATTTGCGATGCCAATGAAGACAAGCTTGCCGCCGGCACGCTGCATGTATTGCCGCCGGTTTTCACCTCGTTTGGCAGGCAGGTGAAATTTTCAGGACCGGCGACCACGCTCAAGGTATTCGAGGACAATGCGCTGGTGCGCTCGACGCTCGAAACACCGGGCCAGGGCCATGTGCTGGTGATCGATGGCGGCGGCAGCATGCGCTGCGCCCTGGTCGGCGGCAATCTCGGTGCGCTGGCTGAAAAAAACGGCTGGGCCGGTATCGTGGTGAATGGCTGCATCCGCGATTCGGAAGAAATCAACGCCTGCAACATAGGAGTGCGCGCGCTCGGACTGCATCCGCAAAAAAGCGTGAAGAAGGGCGTGGGCGACCTGAACCTGCGCGTGCTGATTGCCGGCGTGGCGGTGCAGCCGGGCAACTGGATCTATGCAGATGCTGACGGCGTGCTGGTCGCGGCGCAAAAACTGCTGTGAGCGCGACCGCTGGTTCGACGCCCGGCATGAGCGACTCCCTGGCTTCGCTGCAGTCGCAACCGCTGCTGCATGTGCTGCCGGCAACCATCCTGTCGCAACTGGTGCTGCAGCCGATTGCCGAACTGCCGGCGGGCGTGCCGGTGTTCGACCGGCATGCCCAATGCAGCGGCTTTCCGGTGATCCTGTCCGGTGAAGTGCGGGTCTTTCGCAACCTTGCCAACGGTCGCCGGATCGAGCTGTACCGCGTCGCACCGGATGAGCCTTGCATCATGTCCCTCGGTTGCCTGCTGGGCGGCGACCAATATCCGGCAAGCGGTATCACCGCAAAGCCGACGCGCATGATCGTCATGCCATCGGCACTTTTCAACCAATGCCTTGATATCGTTCCCGCGTTCAGGTTTGCGATATTTCATGCGCTGGGCGAGAGGCTGATCAACGTCATGGCATTGGTGGAAGAGATCACTACCTTGAAGCTTGATGTCCGTTTGGCGTCCGCACTGCTGCAACATGGCGGCCAAAACCGGGATGCCGCGGGCGCCATGCAAAGCGGACCGATTGCCATCACGCATCAACAACTGGCCGACGAGCTCGGTACGGTACGCGAGATGATCAGCCGGCTGCTGGACGAATTCGCGCGCAATGGGCTGGTGAGGCTGGGGCGCGGTCGCATTGAAATCGTCGATCCGAAAGGGATGGGGGCGCTTGCCCATGACATCCGTTGATCATCGCCAGCGTCTGTGTAACCCAGGTTACAGACACGCCGTCTCCACTTGCCTATCCTTGGTGCGTTCGCAGGAAATATCATTTACTTGGCTACTTACGCAATGGAGAGCATTATGAAAAAGAATATCGGTTCCCTGGACAAGACCATCAGACTGATTGCCGCGCTGGCGCTGTTCAGCCTGTTCTTCGTTTTTCCGGACGATCGCAAATGGTTCGGCCTGCTTGGGTTTGCGCCGCTACTGATCAGTGCCGTGGGCTGGTGCCCGCTCTATACCATCCTGGGCATCAATACGTGCAAGCGTTAATTGCCAATAATGGCCGGCCGCAACTGGCGGACGGCCATTATTTCTGAAGAGGTCCATCCTCCCTGCAGTTTCTTCCGGTATTGGGCCAGCGCCGCTTCACGGACGATGCGCCTTCTTTATCGCTTCGATCTGATCCATGATCCTGTTCATGCGCGCAACAATCGCCTGGTAGGGCGCAGGTGATGCGAGATCGACTCCCGCCGCTTTTACCAGCTCATAAGGGTAGGCAGAACCACCTGCTTTCAGTACGTTGAGATAGCGTTCTCGCGCACCGGGCTCGCCTTGAAGGATGCGGTCGGCAAACATGGTGCCCGCGGCAATCGAGGTGGCGTACTGGAATACATAAAAACGATTGTAGAAATGCGGGATATAGGCCCACTCGATCGCATACAGATCGTCGATCCTGACCACGCCTTCCTTGTCGCCGTGATAGCGCTTCAGGATGTCGCCGTAGATTTTGGTAAGTCCTTCGCCGGTAAGTGATTCGCCCCGGTCGACCCGGGCATGCACTTCACGCTCGAAATCGGCGAACATCGCCTGCCGGAAGAAGGTGCCGCGCATGTTTTCCAGGGCGGAACCGAGATACAGCAGCCTTTCATCGTCGGTCCTGGCGATTTTCAGCATGTGCTCCAGCAACAGCACTTCATTGGTGGTGGAAGCGATTTCAGCGGTAAAGATCGGATAATCCGCCGTGACGAAGGGCTGCGCCTGGTTGGCCAGCCAGGAATGCATCGCGTGCCCCCATTCATGTGCGAGCGTGGATACGGATTCGTAGTCATCGTTGTAATTGAGGAGGAGATAGGGATGGACATCATAGGCGGCGCCGTTCATGTAGGCGCCTGGTTTCTTGCGCGGGCGCGGATATACATCCATCCAGCGGTTCTTCAGGCCATCGGCCATTGCGGCGAGGTAGTCATTCCCCAGCGGTTTGACGGCATCCAGCATCAATTCCCTGCCCCTGCCGATCGGATAGCGCAAATCGCTTGTCACCAGCGGCGGATAAATGTCGTAGTAACGCATCTCCCGCACGCCGAGCAGCTTCGCGCGCAGCCGGAAATAACGATGCAAGGTAGGAAGATTGGCGTTCGCCTGCTCGATTAGCGTGTTGTAGACGGCAACCGGCACCTTGTTGTCATCCAGCGCCCTGGTCAGCGTGTCGGGGTATTTGCGTATCTTGGTATAGACCGCGTCTTTCTTCAGCTGCTCATAGAACGAGACGCCGAAAGTGCGCTCGAATTCTTTCCATTTTCCCCAGAATGCATCGAACACTTTTTTGCGGTCGTCGCGGTCATTGGCGGCACGATACCTGGTATAGGCAGATTGATCGATGACCACTTTGGTGCCATCGGATAGGGTGACCGCCGGCCATGGCATGTCGGCATTGGAAAAAATCGAGTAGATCGCATCAGCCGCATTGGTTGCCAATCCGAAGGTGGCAACCAGCTCTTCGCCCTGCGCGTTCAATGTATGCGGAGCGAAGCGCAGTATTTCATCGAGCGGATGGCGGTAAATTGCAAGTGACGGGTCTTGTGCCAGAAATTGCGCAACCTTCGCTTCCCCAAGGGCCAGTATTTCCGGTCGCACAAAAGATGTTGCCTGTTCCAGGCGCGAACCAAGAACGTCGGCTTTCTGGTTGAGCTCCAGGCCGGCGATCGCGCCGGTATCCTCGTCATGCAGTTGGGCTGAATAAGATGACAGACGCATGAAGCGTTTTTGCATGTCGGCGTTCAGGTCCAGGCAGCTCTTGAAGCGCTTTGCAGAACTGCCGAGCTGGTCCTTGCAGTCTGCAAACTGCCTGGTCTGGCCTTCAAGCCTGGAAGCGTCAGTATTCCAGTCTGAAATGGAGGAATAGAGAGGCTGCAGGTTCCAGCGGTTGTCGTTTTCTGCCGCCGAAGTGAAAAACGGGACAGTGGTAATCAGGAAGATGAATGGATATTTGTACATGTATCTGGCCTGGCTAGAGGGTAATCGGGAAGAGAATGCCGGTTGCTTGCAGGGATGGAGCGCAAGGTGCGCCACTCGAGTGACATGATAATTGTACAAGTATGCAAAATTTATTTGCGGTGCATTTTTCCGGATGATGCAATTGCAATGCGGGAAGCTATTTTCAACAAACCGCAATGTCATTGCACATTGCCGAATATCCATAAGCAAGTTTGCTTGCTCCTCTATTCCTCATCCTGATGGCAACGATTTGATAATCGGATGATGGCAATCGAATGCTTGAGATTATTGATGCTTCGCAATACAAAAAAGTTGCATCAATGTAAAGTAATTCATGGGAAATACAAATTCCTCATTCATATTATTTTCAATCTTTATTTTGATTTATTTATGGCAATAAATAAATCATGCTTGAGAGATCAATACATCATTCGTTCAAAAAAACTGTGTGGTTAGTGGCTCACTATATTAGGCATAATTATTTTGTGCGATTACTTATCTTTGGAAGAAGATCATGAATTATTTTATGTTACCGAAAATAACCGCATTAAACAGGACTAATTTAAACGGAGATTCATTACATTCATTGGTGATTTCGTTGGTGCGGGGGGGGGCTGCAATTGAAGTCGCCATCGCGCATTTACGAGCTCAGGCTTTTCCAGGATATAAGTCCATTGTTAATCCTAATCTAATGTTTCAGGGTCTCGTTTTTTTGTCAGGCTTTGCACATCAAGCCGTTGTTTTATTTTTCCTCTTGAGTGGATGGTTGGTGGGGGGCAGTCTTTTAAATAAAACAGGTAATGAAAACGCAGTGAAAAATTATGTTATAGACAGAATGACAAGATTATGGGTTGTGCTTGTGCCAGCATTCGTGCTGACGCTGATATTCGGTATTCTTGAAAATAAAGTTTCTATGCAAGGAATTATTTATTCGCATGCCAATGAATATTCAGCATTTTCTTTTTTAGGTAATATGTTAGGTCTGCAGACCATTTTTTTTCAAAATTATGGATATAATTTTTCGCTGTGGAGTTTGGCGAATGAAACATGGTATTACATACTTTTTCCATTATTATTAGGATTGGTATTTGCTAAGGAAATTTATACAAAATTTCTTTCTGGAATTCTCATTCTTACTATTGCCTCTTTTGTTAGTTATCCAATTCTATTATTTTTTTCTTTATGGTTATTGGGTGTAGTTTTTTCCAGAATAAAAATTGATGCCTCCAGATTTTTCCAATCCATGTTTTTTGTTGTTTTTTGTGTAGTTGCAGTTTATTTCAGGATAAAGGGCTTGAATGATGATTTAACCCCAGATTCTTTCATTCAGGATGCGATATACAGCATAAGTTTTTTGGTGTTTTTGTCCAGCCTTCAATATGAAGCGAATCTGAAATCCAGCTTTATAAAATCAATTCGCTCTATTGGAAAGTTATTTTCTGAATTTTCATTTTCATTATATGTGATTCATATTCCAATCATAAGCCTGATTTTTTATTATTTAAGCTTATTTTTTAATTTGACAAAACTCTCCAGTGAAAATAAATTGCATTTTATGATTTTTGTGTTTATATTT
>DATEZO010000175.1:0-13952 GCA_035255485.1 Burkholderiaceae bacterium | reverse complement strand
ACGGGAAAATCATGGTGTTTCCCGATGCGGCATGGAGCCGTCGGGTGCGCGGAACATACGGCAATGATCTTGCCACTCGTGCTCCGGATCAGGCACATGCCATTCTCACGCCGAACAGGCAAGGCGGATATACGGTCAGTGTCCGTTCGCCGCTCGCTACCATGCACGGCGCGGATCGGCTTTGCCGCTTGTTTCCGGGCGGCGGCGGGCGAGCTGCTGCGGCCGGCATCAATCATCTTCCGCACGACAAGCTGCCGGCATTCATCAATGCCTTCAAGCAGGCTTTCCAGATGGGTTTGCGCAATACGTAAACGCTTTATTCATCCAGAACCTGTGTCGTTTCACGAGGCACATGTCGCCCCGAGCCCCCTTGAAAACGAGACGCGGCACTTTTGAATACCTGCCTCTGCATTGATTTTTCTCAATCACTCACAACATGTCCGGCACACACTGGATCAAATAGCGTTATCCAATGCCAGAGGCAGACATGGAAGACAAGATGAATGTCGGCGAGATCTGCAATCGCACGACGGTCTTCGCTTATAAAAGCATGAGCATAAGCGAAGCTGCGCGCCTCATGCTTGAACAGCATGTCGGCAGTCTCGTGGTCATCGAAGAGACCGACAAGGGCCGGGTTATCGTCGGCATGTTGACCGATCGCGATATAGTCGTTGCCGTGGTTGCGTGCGACTTCAACGCACAGACCATGCGCGTCGCGGATGTCATGAGGAGCAATCTGGTAACCTGCCGCACCGAGGATTCGATGAACGGCGCGTTAGACCTGATGCGCCGCCACGGGATCCGGCGCATTCCTGTAACGAATGCGCAAGACATATTGGTCGGGATCATCACGCTGGACGATTTGCTCGGAATCATTGCCGAGAACATGCAAAGCCTCGTGCACATCATCGAAAATGAACGCACGCAGGAAGTACATGTGCGTGGATGACCATGAGATCACACTGGACAACCGGTTAAAGAAAAGTCGGCTACACAGGCAACGGTGAGCTTTCGCATGCCTTCTCCCTGTGTAATCCTGAAAAGGAACCCTGATGAGCACGCATTTCGATCATGTATCCATCGCCAAGAAGGCCAATATCCATTTTGATGGAAAATGCATCTCATACAACCTGGCTTTCCCGGACCACACCAGGAAAACCATCGGCGTCATTCTTCCATCGTCGGTCACATTCGACACGGAATCGCCGGAAATCATTGAAATCGTTGCCGGGAAATGCCGGGCGCGCATAGGCGAGGATGGTGATTGGAAGAGCTACGAAGGCGGCCAGCGTTTCCACGTGCCGGGCACTTCCCGCTTTGACATTGAAGCGCTGGAACCGGTACACTACATTTGCCACTTCGTTACCGATTGATTTGCCGACGCAACGTCTTCCTGTCGATCTTTCCCAATGATGCCAATGGCGCCGCGCCCAGGAATTCGATAAATCCGGATATGCAGAGTGCGATTTATTCTCCGGCTGGTTGCGATAGCCTCTCATCCTTCGTGGCCCGTCCGCGATAATTCCGCCGGACTCCCTCGGCTGCGTGTCGCATATGTTGCATTGGCATGCAGGAATGGAACCACGCTATAGCGCTTGCACAAATTGGCTGATTTCCCTTCCATAGGTATAAAAGTCATCCTTCTTTATCCGGTAGTTTGTCGCATACCTGATCTTGTTTTTTCTTTCCGGCGGCAACAGGTCATTCACCTTGAGCTGCGCTACCACTTTCGGCTTTTTCCCGGCCAGTTGGCACAATTCGTCCGTGATTTTTTCAAGCTGCCCCTCCGGCCCGGTGCACAGGCTTATCAATGCGAAGTCCCTGAAATTATTTTTTTCCAATGCAATGAAGGAAGCTAGCGGCATCGCAATCCTGCCTGCCCATATCGGCGTAACAAGCACCAGCCTGTCATACTGTTTGAGATCGCATTCCAGTCTCCGGATCTTCGGTTTTCTCTTGAAAACCAAATCCAGGAGAATGGTAAGACCCGTGCGCTTGTTGACTTCGTTTACTCTCAGGCTGTCGCAGCCCAGCCGTCTTTGCAGTTCCTTTGCCAATGCCTCATTATTCCCGGTAAATGAATAATAAATAACGAGAGTCTCCATTACCCTTACCTCGCTTTCGGTAAAACGGCAGGCGCTTCACGAATTACTTAATCCGTTCGGATGGCAGCATGGTAGCCGCTATTTTCGCAAACGTTCTTCCCTTACCTGCTGTTCGGTCATGGTATCCGTCATCATCGACAATTCCATCGCCAGCAGCTTGACAATATCATCGGCGGTGACAACACCGAACAAGGTGCCGCCAGCCGTGACAACCGGCATCCTGCGCACCTTGTGATTACGCATCAGGCGCAGAGTTTCGACAAACCCCGCACTCTCGCACACCGTCGCAACGGGCGCACTCATCAGATCGCCCGCCGTGAATGCATCCGCATCCACATCCAGTGCCACGGTCTCGATCACGATATCGCGATCGGTCACGATGCCGATCGGCACGCGCTTCATGTCCGCATCTTCCACCACGATGACATCCCCGACATGATGCTTGCGCATCAATGCAGCCACGTCTGGAATATGGGTATCGGCCTCACAGCAGACAATCACAGTGTTGCAGCATTCGCTAATTGGCATGATGATTCTCCTGATATATCCCGCATCTGATACGTCGCCGTCTCTACACTGGAACAGTTGCCGGCAAATTCGATCAGAATCCTGGCAAATGCACATTAGCCGCTGGCTGGCTATTCTCCTGCTGCATCGGATCTGCATCGTGCGCCTTGATCAGCGCATCCAGCGCCGCGCGGCCAACTGTCTCCTTTTCCAGCAGCGTCTTCGCCACCAGATCCAGCAATGCCCGTTTGGCATTCAAGGTATCCCTGACGCGCGCATGCGCATCATCGAGCAGTGCTGAAACTTCCGCATCAATTGCTTCCGCCGTGCGCTCGCTATACGGCTTTTGCTCCTGCGCCAGCACCGGGTTGAGGAATGGCGTACGCACCTCTTCAAACGTCACAAGTCCCAGCCGCTGGCTCATGCCATATTGGGTAATCATGTGCCGCGCCATGTCAGTGGCCATTTGCAGATCATTTTGCGCACCGGTGGAGACATCGCCAAAGGCCAATTCCTCGGCAACCCGCCCGCCTAAAAATACATCCAGGCGATCAAGCAACTCTGTTCTTTTCAAAAGATAGCGATCTTCGGTGGGAAGTTGCTGGGTATATCCCAACGCGGCGATACCACGGGGAATGATCGAAATCTTGGCTACCCGGTCCGCATGACGGCGAAATTCCGCAACCAGCGCGTGCCCGGCTTCGTGATACGCCACCGTTTCCTTTTCCTGCGGGTTCATCACGCGCGTCTTTTTTTCAAGGCCCGCCACGATGCGGTCGATAGCCTCGTCGAAATCGGCCATCTCCACCTTGTCCTTACCGAGCCGTGCGGCCAGCAGCGCAGCCTCGTTGACAAGATTGGCCAGGTCGGCACCGGCGAACCCGGCGGTGCGCGCAGCAATCATGGCGAGATCCACCTCCGGCGCAAGCGTCACATGTTTCACATGCACCGCAAGTATTTTTTCCCGGCCTTTCAGATCGGGACGGTCAAGTGCGATATGCCGGTCGAACCGGCCGGGCCGCAGCAAGGCCGGATCGAGAATTTCCGGACGGTTGGTCGCGGCCAGAATGATCACCCCCTTGTTGGTATCGAAGCCATCCATTTCGACCAGCAACTGATTCAAGGTCTGTTCCTGCTCGCTGTGGCCGCCTACGATATTGCCCACGCCACGTGCCTTTCCAAGCGCATCAAGCTCGTCGATGAAAATGATGCAGGGCGCTTTCTGTTCCGCCTGCGCAAACAAATCGCGCACCCGCGCGGCGCCGACACCAACGAACATTTCCACGAACTCCGATCCGCTGATGGAAAAGAACGGCACCCCCGCTTCACCGGCGACCGCCTTGGCCAGCAGCGTCTTGCCGGTTCCCGGCGCACCGACAATCAGCACGCCCTTCGGGATTTTCCCGCCGAGACGGCGATAGCGTTGCGGCTCTTTCAGAAATTCGACGATCTCCATCAACTCGTCTTTTGCTTCATCGATGCCGGCCACGTCGTCGAACGTCACACCGGTAGAGCTTTTCATGTAGACGCGCGCCTTGCTTTTTCCAATGTCGAACGCAAACCCGGATGACATTCCTGTTTTCTTTGCAAGATAACTCCACAGCCAGAAAAACAGAATAATCGGAAATACCCACGACAAAAGCACCGAAAGCCATTCGCTTTTTGCCTGCCCGGCATAGTGCACGCCGGCTGTTTCCAGGTCCTGGATCAGTGCTGGATCATTGACCCTGACGGTGAAGAATGCGCGCTGCGCTTCACCAGTGCGCTTTAACGCATCGGTCGTTTGTTTCGGCAGAATATTTTCAACCCCGGCAGTATGGAACGTTCCTTTGATTGCATCCTCGCTGAGCGTCAACTCCTCGACTTTACCGGCCTTTAACAAATGCTTGAAGTCACTGTATGCAAGCTGTTCGGTGTTTTTCGCTTCGATGAGCGCTTGCACCAATATGAAAACAAGCGGTATCGCCAGCCAATACCAGATCCGAATTTGTGTTTTTTGCGAATTGTCTGGACCTGAATTCACTGGTTGCCTCGGCAGCACTTAGTCATTTGCAGCAGGCTTGTGAACCAGCACCGGAATCTTGCTATGGATAAGCACCTTGAGCGTCTCGCTTCCCAATAGTTGCGCCGTCTCCCCTTTCCAGCCATGCGACGCCATGAAAATCAAATCGCAATGCTCTTGTTCAGCCGTTTTCACGATCGCCAGATAGGGCTCATCCGCTTTCACCAATTTGCAGGTACAGGGAATGCCTTCCGCCAGTGCGCTATTGGCGATGAATTCCAGATACTCATCTGCGAATTTTTCGAACAGTGCCTGTCGTCGTTCGGCATAATGTTCATCATGATGCATCCATGCTTCCAGCCGATCCTGATGTGGCTGCGGAATCACATGAATGCCGGTAATGGTGGCACCGGTATTCCTGGCGAACAGGACACCGCTTCTCACCGCCTTTTGCGAAAGTGCCGAACCATCGGTCGGTAACAGGATGTTCTTGTACATGGTTATCCTTTAATGCAGATTTCCGGTTCGAGACGCGCGACCTTGCGCGCCAGCCCAGCCTCGTCGGCGGCGTCCACCACTTCATTCACATCCTTGTACGCATCGGGCGCTTCTTCGGCTACGCCGCGCATTGACGGGCTGCGCACCAGGATGCCGCGATTTTCCAGTTCTTGCGCGACATGCTTGCCGCCGTAACGTTTGAGCGCCTCATGGCGGCTCATGCTGCGGCCGGCCCCATGGCATGCCGAACCAAACGAGAGTGCCATCGCTTGCCGTGTACCGACCAGCACATAGGAAGCGGTTCCCATGCTGCCGCCAATCAGTACCGGTTGTCCATATGGACGCAGCAACTCCGGAATCGAGGAATGGCCTGGACCGAACGCACGCGTGGCACCCTTGCGATGGACGAACAGCGTTTTTACCTGGCCGTCAATCTCGTGCTCTTCGGCCTTGCACGTGTTATGAGATACGTCATACAGAAGTGAAAGGCGAGCCGATGGAAAGAAGCGAGCGAAGACGTCCCGCGTCGCCTGCGTCAGTATCTGACGGTTGGCCAAGGCACAATTGATCGCCGCGCGCATCGCACCCAGGTAACGTTGGCCGAGCTCGGAATGGATGGGTGCACAGGCAAGTTCACGCTCAGGCAAGGGAATATTGTGCTGCTTCGCGGACCAGGCCATTTCGCGCAGGAATTCGGTGCCGATCTGGTGGCCCAATCCACGTGAACCGCAATGGATGCTGACGACAATATCCCCGGCATGCAGGCCGAAGCCCTCGGCAATATCGGCGTCGAGGATGGCGCCAACCCGCTGCACTTCCAGATAATGATTGCCGGAACCCAACGTTCCCATTTCATCGCGCTGGCGCCGTTTTGCGGCATCGGACACCAGATCGGGATCGGCGCCTTCCATGCGCCCGGATTCTTCCGTCACGCTTAAATCCTCGGTCGTGCCGTAACCGCGCGCCACCGCCCATTGCGCTCCATCCAGCAGCATCCGGTCCATCTCGGACGTAGACAGCCGTAGTGCGCCATGGCTGCCGACGCCGGCCGGAATCGCATGGAACAGCGCCTCGGCCAGCGCCTGCTTTTTGTCTGCCAGGTCGGCTGTCTTCAAGCCCGTCTTGAGCAGGCGCACGCCGCAGGAAATATCGAACCCGACACCGCCCGCGGACACCACGCCGCCATGATCGGGATCGAATGCCGCCACGCCGCCGATCGGAAAGCCATAGCCCCAATGCGCGTCGGGCATCGCATACGCCGCCCGGACGATGCCGGGCAGCATCGCAACATTGCATGTCTGTTCCAGCACCTTGTCATCCATCGCCCGCATCAGCGGCTCGCTGGCGAAAATGAACGCAGGAACATGCATTGCCCCATGCGGCGGCACTTCCCACATTGTATTCGACTGGCGAATGAGTTTTGAGAGATCCATTATCCTAGGTCCGGCAGTTAGACAGGTGCGATTGCACACTTGCAGTGCGGGTACAGGCTCGCAAGCCTGTACTGCCACGCAGGCGGATGGCATGCCGTCCGGATTCCCTGCGTTGCCCCATGGTGTTCTCACACAATCGGTGAATACCATCGAACGAAAGAAAGTCAATGTTCATGCGGCTTTCCAGACCTAAGTAAGCGATCAGCTGCCGAATCCCGGGTTGTCTATACATCCACCACGCACTGTGCAATCCAGATGCCATCGTGGACCTGCTTGACCGCCAGCTCGGTGAAGGTTGCCCCCTTCGGTTCAACCGCCGGACAATGGCGCGCAATATCGACCGGCTCGCCCCAGGCAGTAGCCAACAGCACCGCACCATCCAGCGATATCTGAAAGCGGCTGAAAAGCATGTTGCGCGTGGTCATTTCAAAAATCAGTGCATTGATCCAATCCAGGAAAAGAAATTCATCATCGGTACTGTTGCATTTGATTCCAATGCCGGTCAAATCGCGAATCTTTTCCGGCGAAGCAACCACAGCTGTCAATGCCAGCCCCGCCTGCTCAAACGCCTGTGACTTGGTAATGCCGATGCCGCGTATGCCGATATCCGCTCCATGCTGAAAATGTTCCCACCTCGCGACATCCGGACAATTATTCAACATCAAATCCCCAATGCGCGCGGTCAACCTCGGCCAGGGCATGCTGGCGCTCATCGACCTGTCGTACCAGGTTTTGCAGCGTCCCGGATACGGCAACACCATAAGGCGCCGCTGCCGCCAGTGTGCGCAAGGGTGCAGGTAAAGCCGCTATCTGCGATTGCGCATAAGCACGGACCACCGGCAGCGGCGGTGATGGTGCAAGCAGCATGCTGCCGCGTATGACCGGTTGCAGCAGCGCTTCTCCAGGCAGCACATCCTGTTGCAACGCCAGCGTATCGCCGCTCATCACGCCGTGCACATCGTAACGACGAAATACCTGCTTGCAACCCGGCCATGTCATCTTGCCGGCAGAACGCTTGCGTCGCGGCTGGCCCGCATATTCCACCAGCTTGTATGCGCAGTCCAGGTAAGGTGCGTCGCTGGAGGTATTCATGCGCGTGCCGACGCCGAACCCATCAATCGGTGCGCCGTCTTGCACCAGCGACTGCAGTAGGTATTCATCCAGATTCCCGCTGGCAAGGATGCTAATCCCGTGACAGTCGCCATCATCCAGAATGGATCTGACACGGCGCGCCAGAGTGCCCAGATCGCCGCTATCGATCCGCACCGCCTTGATATGAATATCCTCTTCCTCTCGCAACCATTGCGCCAGCCGCACAACCTGTTGCGTGGCGGCTTCAGTGTCATAGGTGTCGATCAATAAGGTCGTATCGCCCGGGAAGGCGTGGGCAAATGTAGCGAATGCCTCGGTTTCATAGTCGTGCGCCTGAATGAACGAATGCGCCATCGTGCCGAATACCGGAATGTCAAACAGCGGCGCGGCCAGCGTTGTAGCAGTGCCGTCGAAGCCGGCGATGTAACTGGCGCGCGCCGACAGCAACGCCGCTTCCGCGCCATGTGCGCGCCGCAAGCCGAAATCGACCAATTGCCTGCCTTGCGCTGCAATCACCGCACGCGCCGCCTTGGACGCGACCAGGGTCTGATAATGCAGCAAATTTATCACGCGGCTTTCGATGAATTGCGCTTCGCGCAGCGGCGCGGTAATGCGCAGAACCGGCTCATCGGCAAAAAAAACCGTGCCTTCAGGCATTGCATCCACATCGCCGGAGAAGCGAAAGTCTTTCAGCGATTCGATGAAGGATGGATCAAACTTCCCGCTGGCGCGCAGCCATGCCAGATCGTCCTGGTCGAACCGTAGTTCAGTCAGGTACGCAACAACTTGCGCCAATCCCGCCGCCATCAGGAAGTTGCGTTTATCCGGCACATTACGCACGAAAAATTCGAACACGGCCGTCTCGTCCATGCCGTGCAGGAAATACGCCTGAAGCATCGTAAGCTCGTAAAGATCGGTCAGCAAAGCGCTTTCGCTGTTGTATCTCATCGGAACCAGGCGAAATGGAGGGATAAACATTCAGGGTAAACGCGCTACCTGCGAGGACATTGAGCTCGATCAGCTCATACAGAGAGCAGTCGCCGGCTGATGACATGGAATATTTGACCTGCATCACGCACACTGAAATCGACAGCCGCCGGAACGAATCGTGAATCCTTCTGTCACTTGGCCACACACTTCATGCTTGTTCAACGTATTCATGCACACTATCCGGTTGACGCGCAAGGATGCGCTGGTGATCGTCGATGTTCAAAACGATTTTTTACCTGGCGGGAATCTGGCGGTGCCGTCAGGGGACGAGGTTATTCCGGTTCTGAACCGCGCTATTGCGCTATTCACGCACTATGCCCTGCCAATTTATGCGACCCGGGACTGGCATCCGGCCAATCACTGCTCCTTCAAGGACCAGGGCGGAATCTGGCCCCCTCACTGCGTTGCGGACAGCAAGGGGGCCGAGCTGGCAACATCACTCAATTTGCCACCGTCCACAATCATCGTATCGAAGGCCACGACGCCGGAGCAAGATGCCTATTCCGGCTTTGAGGGAACCGATCTGGCCAGCCGGATTCGCGCGCAAGGCGTCGAGCGGCTATTCATCGGCGGACTGGCAACCGATTACTGTGTATTCAACACGGTAAAGGATGCCTTGGGCCAAGGTTTCAAGGTTGCACTCTTGCTTGATGCAATCCGCGCGGTCGATCTCAATGCGGGCGATGGACGAGCCGCAATTAACGAGATGATCAACCAAGGGGCCGAGCCGCTTCGCTTCGCGGACATTGAAGGGCGCGCATCGGCGAGCGCCGCATCCTGAACAGGCGTGGCAGATGGCCGGGCTTTGGCGACAGCTTGCGGTGCCGTATGAAGCGCGCCAATCCGCGGCAGCGGTATCCCCTTATTCGTTCCGGTTTTTTTGCGGAAGACTCGCCAGCATGCAAAAAATCAGCTATGGTAGACATGCTTGCAGCAGCGCAGAATGGCATGCGCAAACTACGCATAAAATGTGCAGCGCAACAAAATTTTCAGAAATGGTCTTGAGAAATCGGTAATCAGGAAGCATTAGGCTGTTCGTCACACTTAACCAGAAAGGCGTGCATGATGAGTCCCTTGAATTACATGAAAATGATGGTGTCTTTCCATGACGGCTGGGATGAAATCCATGAGATTCATCCCGAAATCGCAAGGACCTTTTTTCTTCTTGTCATGCCGTTCCTGCTCATTCCGCCGGGAATGCTGCTCATGGCCGGCAACTTCCATGCATCCGCTTATCTGATCAATGCGCCTTTTTCGCGCTGGGAAGAAGTATCGGTCGCATTCCTGATCACGGAACTGTTTACGGTTCCCCTGATGGGATGGGTAATCCAGCGCGCGGCTGCGCTGCACAATGTCCGGAGTGATTTCAAGGATACCTTTCTGCTGGCGGCAATCGCCGCTGTTCCGCTCTGGCTTTCCAGCCTGGCCTTGATGATCCCGCATCTGGGAATCATGATCACCATCGTGGTGCTCGGCTTTCTTGCCTCGATCAGCATGCTGTATCACGGTATTTATACCATTCTCGGTATCAGCGATCCGCAAAAAGCAAAAGCGCTCAGCATATCGGTGTTTACCGCCTGTGGGCTTTTGTGGGCAGTCGTCTGCGCATTTGTGGTACTGCGACTGATGTATTAGGTTGTCGCATATCGGTCATGGCGATTGACGGTGCACCTCACCGGATTTCCGTAGTCTGGATGGAGCGCAGCGCAATCCGCGACATGCGACCATGGCAAGGGCGCATCCCCGGAATGCGCTACGCCGTCTCAGGCCAGCGTTTATTCTTCTGCTCTGCTGGCTGACCTGCGCATTGCACTCCAACAGGCCGCCTTCTTCACAGGCGGCTGTTTAAAAATCTCAAGCAACACAACGAATTTTATAAATACCCCTCCTCTATGTATTTCTGCATGATGCAGGTCTATTGCCACTGACATAGTTAGGCCGGTCACTGCCATTAAGGCAACTTTTTCGCAGTGTCATGCTCTAAATATTACAAACTTGTTAATCCGCCTTTGTATGGAAGCGCACAGATACATGCGATACGCGCCTGCATCTGTCTTTCAGGAATAGGTTCACCGGTTTCATGCGTGTTCAGCCGCTGAATTTCAGCATGGCAACAGCGATTGCCATTACACGCCTGTAGGGCGGGAGACGCGACGGTATCCAGTGCCAAGCAGGCCCTCGCACTGAACATGAAGGACTTGGAAGTGAGCCCGAAGGCGTTCAATCTTGAAATACAGGAGATATCATGAAAAAGAATCAGGTAATAGCCGCAACATGCTTTTCTGCAATCGCACTTCTGGTCGGTTGCTCCACTTCCGGCACTTCGCCAATGATGTCGCAATATCCCTCCAGCTCGCCCTCTGCCGCCAATACCAGCGCCTATGGCGTGGTGGATTCGATTCAGGTGATGCAATCCAGCAGTGGCGCTTCAACCGCCGGTACGGTGGCGGGCGGCGTGGTAGGTGGATTGCTGGGCAATCAGGTGGGTAGCGGCCGCGGCCAGACGGCGGCCACGGTCGCCGGCGCAGTCGGCGGCGCGATGCTTGGCAATGAAATGGCAAAAAATGCCAGCGGCGGCGGACAAGCCTATCAAATCCGCGTGCGGCTTGATAACGGCAGCTATCAAACCATCCAGCAGGACAGTATTACCGATCTTCAGGTCGGCAGTCGTGTCCGGATTGAAAACGGCCGGGTATATCGCTATTGATGTTGATTCATTGACAACGCGCGAAGAGTGCAGATTGGGTGTATTTGCGCAAAGAGTTGCTGTTTTCCACCCATTTCAGGCAAGACCACGCCACCAGCCGACATATCCGCAGGCTGCGACGGTATAACCGAAACGCATCACCGCGCGTCAAGACAAGGAGCAAGCCATGAGCATCGGAACAATACTTCTCATTATCCTGGTCTTGATGCTGGTTGGCGTATTTCCCAGCTGGCCGCATAGCACCGGCTGGGGCTACGGTCCAAGCGGCATCGTTGGCGTGCTGCTGGTGGTGGTATTGGTTCTGCTGCTGCTGGGACGGCTTTGACAGGCCGGGGCGTCAGGCTTTCGGTAGCGTGACGCCCTTTTGCCCCTGATATTTGCCGCCGCGATCCTTGTACGAGGTTTCGCACACCTCGTCGCTTTCGAAAAACAGCACCTGCGCGCAGCCCTCACCGGCGTAAATCTTGGCCGGCAGCGGCGTGGTATTGGAAAATTCCAGCGTCACATACCCTTCCCATTCCGGCTCGAACGGCGTCACGTTGACGATGATGCCGCAGCGCGCATAGGTCGATTTGCCGAGACAGATCGTCAGCACGCTGCGCGGAATCCGGAAATATTCCATGGTGCGCGCCAGCGCGAAGGAATTGGGCGGGATGATGCAGACATCGCCCTTGAAATCGACAAACGACTTCTCATCGAAATTCTTCGGATCGACGATGGTGGAATTGATGTTGGTGAAGATCTTGAATTCGTCTGCGCAGCGAATATCGTAGCCGTAGGACGAAGTCCCATAGCTGACGATCTTGTGGCCGTTCTGAACACGCACCTGGCCCGGCTCGAACGGCTCAATCATGCGGTGTTCCTGCGCCATGCGGCGGATCCATTTGTCGGATTTGATGGTCATGTGAATTCTGGAGAAAAAATCTGATACAGACTGGCAAGCGGCCCGTGTTGCGGCATTGCCCGTCATCGGCTTGACTGCGCGATTTTACGTGAATTCCGAATCATGACATCAGGAAATGCACGGGCTCGCCGCAAAAACATCACCTTCCGGCAAGCAGGCCCAGCTTTTTCTGAAAATGCAGGGTGCAGGCAGCCGGCACGGATGCCGCGCGAACTTGCATTTCCTGATGACAAATGGATAATGCCAAGCACCATCCATTCCAGGGAAAAATCGTGCAGAACAAACTTGTCATCAATGTCGCCCTGATCGTCATTGTCCTGGCGCTGCTATGGGCACTGGCGCCATTCGCCGCCGTGCCGGCCGGGTATCGCGGCGTGATGACCACCTTCGGCAATCCCTCCAATGACATCATGAGCGAAGGCCTGCATTTCCGGCTTCCGCTGGCGCAACGGCTGAACCTGGTCAACGTCTCGATCCAGAAAGGCGAAGGCGACGGCGATGCCGCCTCGCGCGATATGCAGACCGTGCACACCAAGATCGCTCTCAACTATCACATCAAGCCGGAAGCGGCGGTGACCGTGTTCCGCGACCTCGGCAATCAGCCGGGTGAACGCATCATCATTCCGGCGGTGCAGGAAGCAGTGAAGGCGGTCACTGCGCGCTTCACTGCGGAAGAACTGATCGCCAAGCGCACCGACGTGCGCGACCAGATCATTGCGCAACTGCGCGAGCGGCTGGCGCGGCACGGCATCGTGGTGGATGAATTCTCGATCGTGAACTTCAATTTCTCGAAGTCGTTCAACGACGCGATCGAAGCCAAGACCACCGCCGAGCAACTGAAGCTGAAAGCGGAGCGCGACCTGCAGCGCATCGAAGTCGAAGCCAGACAGAAGATCACGCAAGCCAAGGCCGAAGCGGAAGCCCTGGCCGCGCAGCGGCTGCAGGTGACGGCGGAACTGATCCGCCTGCGCGAAATAGAGAACCAGCGCTTTGCAATCGAAAAATGGGATGGCCATCTGCCGAATGTATCGGGCGGCGCGGTGCCGTTCATCAATGTGAAATAGCGTTGCGGCGCCAAATCGGTGATTCCCCAGGCACTCCGGCCCCGGGTCGATTGCCAGCCTGCCGGGAATGATGTGTCGTTCCCAGCAGGTTGGTGGCGGGAATCCGGCACCGTTTCCACCCCCGCAAAAGACGCTGGATTCCCGCTACAGGCACGCGGGAATGACAAGCCTTTGGTTGCGTCCCCGGCAGGCTCGACCCGGTGCCAAAGTACCTGGGTAGTTACCAACCCGATGAATCTGGCCAGGTCGGTGATGATGGAGTGAGGCAGGATTCACTCAAGATATGGCACAATATCCGCAGCCGAATCTCGATTTCCGAGCCGACAACATGACAAAGGAAGAATGATGCAATCCGAAACTTTTCAGTTCAAGACAGCGGCAACCCAGGAATCCCTGGCCAGCGCAGCACGCGTGTTAAGCAGCGTCGAAGGCGTCGGCGCGGTCACGCCGTCGCTGCTGCGCAATGAAGTAAGCGTGCAGTTCAATCCCGATCTCGCATCGAAACAGAGCTTGCAGACCGTGCTGACCAATGCCGGCCATGCCGTCGTGACCGCCAGCCCTGCCGTTGGCAATGGCAGTTGCAGCGGCGGCGGCCCATGCACCTGCGGTGGCTAAGCGGAAAGCTGGCGAAACCAGAACATCAATCCCCC
>DATEZO010000174.1:0-2812 GCA_035255485.1 Burkholderiaceae bacterium | reverse complement strand
TTGACCAGCGTGGAGAAGGCATTGGCGTCGAGCGGCTTGGGATTCTTCTTGTCGCGGCCCATGGTCCACGGCCCGACAAGCGCCGGTTCCGACTCGCCATCCTTGAACATGGCGACCGCCCAGCCCTCATCGTCTTCGTTCTTGATGACGCGCGCGGTCCAGCCGTCGTCTTTCCAAAGACGTGGTTCATGAATGAGGGAATCGGAATCGTCGGCTGACATGGCAATGCGGGATGCGGTGGAGCGCCTGATTATACCGTGCGCCCGCGCCGAAATTACGAATCGGCTTTGTCAGTGCGCCAGCGGCTGAAAAGCGAAATATCAGTGCCAGGTGGAACGTACCATGATCGCCGCTCGGCATTCCAGCGCGCACCGAGCTTTTTGGCGGCGTCCTTCTCGGCAAACGGGACAGCAAGGAGGGTAGAACCTGACGGCATTCCCGACTGCGGCCGTCCGCCCTTTTTGGAAGCACTCCGTACAGAGACGGATGCCACCGCTCCGTCATGCGCGAAATCGACCAGCACGCCAGCCATCTCCGACGCAGGCACGGTGCGCTCATGGCGGCTGCCGTCCGCGCAGGTTTCAACGATACGTGCGCCTTGCTCAGTCTTCTCAACAATAAAATAGGGCGGATCGAAGGGCGGTGCGTCAGTCATGGCAACTCAGGCAGTAAGGGGATGCGCATTATCGCAGGCAGCGATCGTATGTGCATCCTTCGCGACTGTTTTAAGTGTGAAAGTAATGCGCGGAGACCGATAGGAGTGAAATTAGTATTGCGTCCGAAAATGGTGCGCCTCAGACAGCTTGTTTTCCAAACAAAACCAATGTTTTCAATGAGATAAGCGAAAAGAATTTGAATGGCGAACTTTCTTTTCAGAAACTAATTTTTAACATATACTCTTCGCGAACCTTTATTCCGCAAGCACTGATTGCTTGTAAAGACGTGTTGTTTTTCCTGCCATAGCCGCCGCCAACGCAATGAACGCGCCAAGGAGTATAGGGGAAAGGATGATCGGCGCCGTGTTATGCGACTTGCTATCAACCCGTATTCCCGGAGACGAGAAGGCATTCACCTTGGTCGTCACCAACGAAGTTCGTATGCCTCTTCCCCCATCAGCTCGGCAACCAATTTTTAGCAGACACAAGGAATTCTGGTGAAACCAACAGATACGAAATCGAGCCAGGCAGTGCGCCTTGCGCGAATATTTCTGTTCGTCGGACTGCTGGCATCAGGCGTCGTGTACTGGGAGGGCGTGCATCTCGTCAATCAGGAGCTCCAGTCCCAGCTCGATATCCGCACGCGAGAGGCCAAGCACAATCTGGAACGGCAGCTGGATGCGTATGCTGAAGCGCTACGCAGCCTGCAGGCCGAATATCGTGCCGCGCCTCATCCTGCACGGACGACTTTCAGGCAAAGCGTCAAATGGTTGAAGCTGAACGAGCGACTGCCGGCAGTACAGGCGGTCGGTTTCAGTGAACGTATTCACCCAGCCGATAAGGGGACATTCGAACGCGGGCTTCGCCAGGAATATGCGGAAGACTTCGAGCAACCGCCGGCAATCCATCCGATACTCCCATCGTCTACCGCCGAGGCGTTTGTCGTCAAAACAATCGAACCGCTTGCAAAAAATCGATTCGGCCTCGCCTTCGACCATGCCACCGAGCCGCGCAGGGTCGAAGCGATCGACCGCGCCCGAGATACCGGCGAGTGGGCCGCTACCCGCCGTGTTCGCCTGTTTGTCGAACCGGGCAACGTGGATGGTGTCGTGTTCTACACGCCTCTCTACCACGGCGACATACCCGATACTCTGGCCGGGCGCCGCGATGCATTTTCCGGCTTTTTTTTCCTTGCGATCCGGGTCGACGAAATGCTGCGCAATGTCTTCGGCTCCAAGCTGCTCGACGATTTGGACATCGAAATCCGGGATAAGGCGGACATGGCCGGCGCGCGCGCCGGGAGTGGCGCGCAGACGCTGATTTTCAGCAGCAATCAACCCGAGTCTTCCGCGACAGGCAGCAACGTCAAGGCCGAGTCGCCACTGCGGCGCACCTTCGATCTGACGTTTGGAGGCAATACATGGGAGCTCAGCCTCACCATGCGGCCGAATTTTCAGACACGTTCGCAATACTGGCTGCCGCCGATCGCTGCCCTGTCGGGCGTGTTGCTCAGCTTTCTTGCCTTCCTGTTCATGCGTGCGCTCAACGTCGCGCGCCAGGCTTCCGATGCCGGCATGCGGGAGGCGTACCTGACGTTACAGTCAAAAGAAGAGCAACTCAATGACATCGTCGAATCCATCGACGAAGTGTTATGGACGTTCGAAACGTCTTCCGGCGAGGTCCGCTATGTGAGTTCTGCCGTCGAACGGCTGTACGGACGCCCCGTGCAGTCCTTCATCGAGAACCCGCGCCTGTGGCTGCGCTGCATATATCCGGGCGATCGCAATCAGGTGATGCGGGTCGTGAGGACCTTGGCCGACAAGGGGCAAGACGCGCTACTGTTCCGCATCGTCCGCGCCGACGGGGCCGTGCGCTGGATGCACTATGAGGCGCATTATGTCGCAAGCACGTTGTCCAAGCCGGGACGCGTGGATTGCCTCGGTCGAGACATTACCGAGCAACGGCAAATGGAGGAGTCTCTTCGCCGCAGCAACCGCGCGCTGCGTACTATTCATGCCTGCGGCGACGAACTGGCGAACGCGGCGCATGAACACGCGCTTTTGCAGGGTATTTGTGACGTCGTCGTACGCGAGGGCTATCGAATGGCATGGACCGGCCTGCTGGAAGGCGACGGCAGCGTTGAGCCTGTGGGTATC
>DATEZO010000173.1:0-6376 GCA_035255485.1 Burkholderiaceae bacterium | reverse complement strand
CCTGCTCGGTTATGCGATGCTGGGACGCGCTGCCGGCTGGATTCCGTATGTGCTGGTGTTCGCCTCATCCGGCTTCATCTACATCGCGGTCAGCGACCTGATGCCGCAGATGCAGCGACGCGCCACACTGCGCGAAACGATTCCGCAAATCCTGCTGATCGCACTCGGTGTCGCGCTGGTCTACTTCCTCACCGAGAGCGGCCATAGTCATTGATGATTGATGGGAGTATAGGCAAAAATACCCGATTTTACCCACATAAATAAAGGCTTTTTAAAAATACTAGACCTGGTATGTATTATTGACAAACCAGGGCGCAGCCTGCGCAATTCAGCCGCAGTGCCGCAACGCGTGTTGCTCCAGCTGGCTGGCGATTGTTTTAAGTCGATTGCCGATCATTCATCTGCGCCGCCATGCCGCTGCAGATCCTGACCAAGAAGTCCCGCATCGCGATCACGCGCCGGCTGCCCCGCAGGTCGCGGTGATACATCAGCCACAGCTCACGCGCAGGAATCGGCGTATCCGGATCGATACGCATCAGGCGCGCATCATGCTCGCCGACATACATCGGCAGCACGCTCACGCCGAGCCCTTGGCAGGCGGCCATGTGCTGAACGTGCAGGCTGTTGCTGGCAAGGACAGGCGGCGTGCTGCCGAAGGTGGAAGAGGACCATTTCGCCATTGGAAAATACCTGTGTGGCTCATCCCATGAAACATGCGGCAGCGCGCGCCAGTCGGCATCGGCGGCCAGACCTGCCGCGATGTAAGGCGCAAACTGCAGGCGTCCCAGCGACTGGGCGATATAGTCGCCCTCCTCATCCTTGCTCGGCGCCATCACGCGCAATGCGATGTCGGCATCGCGGCGCGACAGGTCGACCTGCCGCAGGCCAGTGAGCAACTCGACCCGCAACCCCGGATATTGCGCAAGGAACTCGCCCAGGCGCGGTGTAATCAGGTGTGAAGCCAGTATGTCGGTCGTCGCGACCCGTACGCTGCCGCTCCACTGGCCGGATTCGGCCGTAGACTGGCCCTGACGTTCGAAGCCGAGCATCGCCTGCTCCACCGGTACCGCGCTGGCCAGCATGCTCTCGCCTTCATCGGTGAGCAGATAGCCGGTTTGCCGGCGCAGGAACAATGTCAGGCCCAGCGCCAGCTCGAAGGCGTCGATCCGGCGCGACACCGTCGCCGGGCTGACGCCCAGCAGCGCGGCGGCCGGGGTCAGGCCGCCGCAACGGGCGACCGCCAGAAAATAACGGATGTCATTCCAGTCCATAGTTCATTTTTGAAAAATCAATTTCCAAGATTGTCCGTAGTTTTTCATTTTTAAAAAAATAATAATACTGCCATCTTCAGCCAAATGGACAATGAACATGAAACAACGACCGATTTACCTTCTCCTCGTGTTGACCACCCTGTTCTGGGGCGCCAATTTCAACCTCGGAAAATATGTGCTGGCGTCGATGAGCCCCTTGGCGGCCGCCGCCTGGCGCTTCGCGCTGGCCAGCCTGCTGATGAGCGCCTATCTGTTGCTCCGGGAACGACCGGACTGGGCCGGCATCAGGCGCAATCTGCTGCCGCTGGGCGGCATGGCGCTGGTCGGCATCTTCGGCTTCAACGTGTGTTTTTTCTACGGATTGCAGACCACCTCATCGGTCAACGGCGCATTGATCATGACGCTCAACCCGACCTTGACGGTGCTGCTCGCGGCGCTGGTAGTGGGCGAAGCGATTTCCTGGCGTCAGGTGCTGGGGCTGGGCCTGAGCATGGCCGGCGTGGTGATCGTGGTCACCGGCGGCTCGTGGCTGGTGCTGTCCCAGCTCGGTTTCGCCGCCGGCGACGGACTGCTCCTGCTCGGCAATCTGTGCTGGGCCGTGTACGCCGTCATCGGCAAGCGCGCCATCAAGGGACTGTCTTCACTCCAGACCACGGCCGTGACGATGCTCATCGGGGCTGTCGCGATCGCCCTGTTATCAGTCCTGGTCAGCCCGGATGCATTCCGTCTGCCGCCCGCATCGAGCCTTGCCGCCATCGGCTGCATGGCGCTGTTCGGCACCGTGCTGGCCTACCTGTGGTGGAACGACGGCTTGCGCACGATCGGCCCGGCCCGGACCTCGGTCTTTTTTGATCTGGTGCCGATCTTCACGATGCTGATTTCGATCGGCATGGGCGAGCATGTGCCGCTGTCCCAGTGGGCGGGCGCCTTGCTGGTCATCAGCGGCGTGCTGTTTTCCTCCGGCGCGCTGGACCTGCTGCTGCGGCCTGCCGCAGCGGCTGGTGCGCACCCATAGCCGCCCACGTGGCACACCGGATCGCAGCCCGCATGGGCAAATGAACGCAAGCTTCACGCTTTACGTATCATGGGCCTTGACTTGGAGTGCGCGCTAACTTGTAAGCTGGGATCGTCATGGAACAACACCTCACCATCCGCGCAATGGCGCTTGCCTGCAACCTGAGCGGGCATACGCTGCGCTATTGCGAACGCATCGGGCTCATCAGGTCTTGACTGCGCTTATTCATGCTTTACAGGGAGGGTGCGCGTTTTGAAGACGACATCACCGATTGAATGCGCGCCGGGCGCATACAGCGTCATGGCCCAACCGGTCGCGGAGACGAAGACGGCGGTAAGAACGAAGGGCCAGGCGGTGCGGCGCAGCGCCGTTTCCAGCCAATGCTGCGTCTTGAGGCCGCGCAGCCTGCGGTAAAGACTGGCGGAAAGCACGCCGTCCACAAGCAATTCAGCGAATAGGACCGGCGCGGAATAGATCATGAAGAATGACGACAGAATCAATGCTCCGACAAGAAGCAGCGCAGCCAATGGAATGGCGAACTCTTCCGCCTCAGTGGCCGCACCCAAAGCGTCGCCGATGACGTCGCCAGCGTCGGCGGGCACGGCAATGTGATCGGCAAGGCTGTCGTAAGAACCGCTCGCGCCCCCGCCATCAAAACTACCGCCCTGCCCGCAGTAAGCAGCGCCAGATACGTCTGGAGACGATGGCGCGACATGCAAGATGTCCGGCAAATCTGCGTAATCCTCGGCTCGCGTTCGCAGCCAGAGCCATAGCAGAACCAGAAATGCCAGATACGCGATGCCGAAGGACGCCAGATACCGGAGCCACATCTCGGTCAGACCAGCCCGGAGAAAAAAGTACGACGCGACAAAACCGGCGCCACCCGTCAGAGAAACCAGCAGCGACATCTGAAGGCGCGGAAAACCGTCGCGCTCAAGGTGGCTGCGTATGCGCTGGATCTCGTGCCGGCGATGGAATCGCGTTGATACATTCATGGCGAGGGCTCACATAATGCGAATCTGAAAACAGAATGGCTGCGCCAACGTTAGCACAAGTGCTGCAAATTATTAACGGTATTCAGCGCCGCTCGAACAACTTGCCGCTGTGATCATTCGACAAAATGAGCGGGGTATAGGAAAAAATACCCGATTACCCGCACAGATAACAAAGGAATTTAAAAATACTCCCGCTCCGTATGTTTCAACTGCCAGTAGCCACCGGCCGCGCCGGATCGGCGCACCATTTGCTCCAGGAGCCCGGATACAGGGCCGTGCCGGACTGACGGCGTTGCTGCTGTTCGGGTCGCCGTTGCGGCATATTCGCGACCAGTGAACCGGCTTGACCAGTCGGTTCAAGCGGCCTCTTGCTCACCAATGATTTCGCCGACAGCCTGCTTGATGCTGATTGCGATCGTGCCTTTATCGAGCCGCACGATGCGTTCTGCCATGGCGATGGTTTCCGGCCGATGCGCTACGCAAATGCGTGTGATTTTCAATGCACGTACTGCATCGTTAACCAGTCGCTCCCTTTCTATATCGAGATGGCTGGTTGCTTCATCGAGTACCAGTACCTTTGGTTGCTTGTACAGCGCTCGTGCCAGCAACACACGTTGCTTCTGGCCGCCCGACAGCGTTGTTCCCATGTCGCCGGCCAGGGTGTAATACCCCATCGGCATGGCGGCAATATCGTCATGGATAGCCGCCAGCCGGGCGCAGGCTTGAATGCGGTCATGATCGGGTTGCGAGTCGAAAAAGCTGATGTTTTCGCCAAGCGAACCGGCCAGCAATTGATCTTCCTGCATGACGGCAGCAATCGCCTGCCGGTAAGCGCGATAGCCGAGCTGGTTGATCGGCATGCCACCGTAACGAATCTCGCCCTCAACTGGTGCCAGCACGCCGAGGATCAATTTGATGAGTGTCGTCTTGCCGCAGCCGGAAGGGCCGACCAGCGCTAGCGACTCGCCCGGCGCTATCGTCAGGTTCAGATGCCGCAAGATCCATGGCTCGCCTTCGGCATAGCGGAAACTCACGTCGATCAATTCAATGCCTGCTTGCAGATGATCGGCTCCAGCGTCATGTGTGACGCCCTGTTCAGCCGGCTCCAGCACGATATCGGCCAGTCGCTCGCCATGCAGCGACAGCATGCGGAATTCGATGAACTTGTCGATCAGCGACGAGAAGCGCCCGGTAAACTGCGCCTGGTAAGAAGAAAAGGCGAACAGCATGCCGACCGTGAAATTACTGCCCATGACCATGTGCGCGCCCAGCCAGAAAATCAGGAGATTCGCGATGCCGAATACGGTCGTATTGGCAATGCGGAACCACAGCATGAATTTCTGGGTGCGCACGCTGCGATTGATTGAATCAACCATCAGATTCAACCAGCGGCTGCGGCGGTCGAGTTCCCTGCCGAATAGCTTGATTGCCTGCATGGCACGGATCGTTTCAAGAAAACAACTCTGCTCCTTGGCGGAAAGTACGAGGCTTTCTTCGCTTGCTTCGCGCAAAGGGCGGTAGGCAAGCGCGCGCAGCAGTGCATATGACACAACAGCGACAATGACCACAGCGGAGAGCCTGGCGCTGTAAAACACCATCATTGCGAACGTGGCGATCGCCAGCAAGCCGTCAAGAATGCTTTCGACAAAACCTGTAGTCAGCGTGCGCTGGATTGTGCCAATGGAACCGAAGCGCGATACGACATCGCCGAGATGACGTTTCTCGAACCACGAGACGGGCAGGCGCAGCAGGTGCGTGAAGACGTTGGCAATCCATTGCAGATTCAGATGCGTGGATAAATACAGCACGGTCCAGCCGCGCGCGAGCGAAATCGCGTTTTGCACGATCAGCATCAGCGCGAAGCCGATGACCAGTACATTGAGCAGGTCGCGATCCGCTGAAGTCAACGCTTCGTCGATCACCCATTGATTGAACATGGGCGAGAGGAGGGCAAATACTTCCAGCGCCATCGCCATCACAAAAACCAGGCCGAACGAGCGCCATAGTCCATCCACCTTTCCCATCAAGCCGCGCAACGACACCCGGCGTCTCTCGTCAGCCGGCTTGAATTCGACGGTCGGAGTCAGTTCGAGCGCCACGCCAGTGAAGTGCTTGCCAACCTCTGCACATGGCAAGCGGCGCACTCCGATGGCGGGATCGTGGATGACAATACCCTTGCCATCAGCTTTTTTGAGGACTACAAAATGGCTCATGTCCCAGTGCAGGATGCAGGGCGTCTTGAGCTGGGGTAATTCTTCGATTTCAAGCCGCAACGGGCGCGACACCAATTGCATGGCGTCGGCATAACGCGTCAGCTGGGCGAGATTGGCACCTTTCAGGGAGAGCGAAAAACGGCTGCGCAACGCAGGCAGATCGGTGCGAAAACCGTGATGCCCAGCCACCATCACCAGACACGCCAGTCCGCATTCGGCCGCTTCCGTCTGGAGAACCAATGGAAGACGCGTGGCATGGAACGCAATGTGGAATGCCGACATCACTCGGTAGCTTCCCTGGACTTGTTACCATTCTTGCGTTCCTGACCAGATACTTCGTCTTGGTCAATATCTTCCTTGCTCAATGGAACGAACGGGCCTTGCATCCGCATTTTTGTGTATCTTTCTCCGTCTTTTCCTCCAAGAATTCTTATCTAGATATAGATTCCAAAAAAAGGAATGAAAAAGAAAATCATGAATGCGAGACCGATTTTCCAACTTGTCATTGATTGATCTCCTTATTAACGCAGCTATATAAAAACATTGTATTGAGATCTGCAATTTCAGTCGTTATCTCATTAATTAGATCTGCCATTAATTAGAGAAAGCTGAGTCTGCCATATTTTGAAATTAGTATATTCATGCTGAAATTATTGCCATATTGAATATTTACAAGAAATTCTTGTGAATCATGATGATTGGCAACTTAGAAAATGCTGTACAGGATAAGGTAAGCCAAGCTGCGTTCGTGATTTTCCGTTAAAAAGCTGAAGCCGGAAGCGTGGGTAGAAAATTATTATAAATATTTCTGATATTTTCTATTAATTAACTTTGGAAATATGTAAAAAGATGAGAAATCAAGGCAGTACAGATCGTCAACAG
>DATEZO010000172.1:0-28165 GCA_035255485.1 Burkholderiaceae bacterium | reverse complement strand
CCGGCCGGCTCGAAGCGCAGGTCGCCCTGCGCCAGATGCGCGTCGCCGGAGGCAATGTACGGCGGGTTGGCGACGATGATGTCAAAGCGGGCAGCGCCGAGCGCGCCATACCAGTCGCTTTGCAGGAACGTGATGGCGACGCCGTGGCGCTGCGCATTGTCGTGTGCGACTGCCAGCGCCGTGGCGCTCACGTCGAGCGCCGTCACTGCGATGTCCGGGCGGGATTGCGCGATGGCGACCGCGATTGCACCGGAGCCGGTGCCCATGTCGAGCAGGCGGCCATGTTCCGGCAACAGGTCGAGCGCCAGTTCGACCAGCAATTCGGTTTCCGGACGCGGGATCAATACATCGGGCGTGACCTTGAAAGACAGTCCGTAGAATTCGCGCGCACCAACGATATACGCGATCGGTTCGCCATCGATGCGGCGCTGGAACAGCGTCGACAAATGCTGCGCCTCATGCGCGGTGAGCACGCGTTCCGATTGCGTGATCAGCTGCACGCGCGTCAACTGCAGGGCGTGCGCAATCAGGAGGCGCAGTTCCAGCGGATCAAGCAGCGCGCTTTTCAACAGGGCGGCAATCGTGCTGCCGGGCGCGATACGAATGGGTCGGGAAAGCGGGCCGGCGGGCATCAGCGCTTGCGCCGGAAGGCGAGCCAGCCGAGCGCGATGGCGAAGATGGCGAACCACACCAGCGACCATTGCGGTATCGACAGGCCGAGGATCGGCGGATAGTCGGCGCTGCACATGCCTTCCGCGTAATACAGGAACGGCAACAGTTCCGCGGTCGGCACCTTGTTCAGGGCGGACTCGAGCGGGTCGATGCCGCACGATATGGCGGGATGCGCCTGCACCCACAGGTGATAGATCGCGATACCGCCGCCGGTCAGCGCCGCCAGCAGGCCGCATCCCGCGCCGATGCGTGTTGCGCGCCGCGGCAACCCGGAGGCGGCCAGGCAGATCAATGCAACCGCGGTGAAGGCATAGCGCTGCATCACGCATAGCGGGCAGGGCAGCATGTTCAATCCATGCTGCAAGTACAGTGCGACGCCGAGCAGGGCGATGGCGGCGAATGCGACCGCCAATAAAACCGGTCTGGAGGATGTCATGTTCTGTTTTTGGTGAAGTGATTATTGGCAATATAAAAAAGGTGTTGTCGAAAGCGGGATGCCGTCATCGGCGCACGAGCAACGGTTCAACGACATTGGATTCACGTCCTGGATGCCGATGCGAGGATAGGCTTGGCAAGAATGCCAATTATGCCGCCAATTCCGCCAGCAATTCCGCCTGATGTTCCATCGTCAGTGCGTTCGTCAGGTCTTCCAGGTCGCCATCCATGATGAAGTCCAGCTTGTACAGTGTCAGGTTGATGCGGTGGTCGGTCATGCGCCCCTGTGGAAAATTATAGGTGCGGATGCGTTCGCTGCGGTCGCCCGAGCCGATCAGCGACTTGCGGGTGGCCGCTTCCTTGGCCTGCTGCTCGCGCAACTGCACGTCCTTGATGCGGGCGGCCAGCACCTTCATTGCCTGCGCCTTGTTCTTGTGCTGGCTGCGGTCGTCCTGGCATTCCACCACGATACCGGTCGGCAAGTGCGTGAGACGGACCGCCGAGTCGGTCTTGTTGATATGCTGGCCGCCGGCGCCGGAGGCGCGGAACGTATCGATGCGCAAGTCGGCCGGATTGATGTTGACGTCCTCGACTTCATCGGCTTCCGGCATTACTGCCACCGTGCAGGCCGAGGTGTGGATGCGACCCTGGGTTTCGGTGGTCGGCACGCGCTGTACCCGATGCCCGCCCGATTCGAATTTCAGTTTCGAATATGCGCCGAAGCCGATGATGCGCACGATGACTTCCTTGTAGCCACCGATTTCGGAGGGCGACTCGGAAATCATTTCGACCTGCCAGCGGTTGCGCTCGGCATAGCGGGTGTACATGCGCAGCAGGTCGCCGGCGAACAGCGCCGCCTCGTCGCCGCCGGTACCGGCGCGGATTTCGAGGAAGATGTTGCGCTCGTCGTTCGGATCTTTCGGCAGCAGCATTTTTTGCAGATCGAGCTCGAGCCGCTCCATGCGCGCTTTCGCCGCCGTCACTTCTTCTTGCGCGAATTCCTTCATGTCCGGGTCGGACAGCATGCCCTGCGCGGTATCCACATCACGACCGGCCTGCGTATAGTCGGTGTACAGCGCAACCAATGGGCCGAGCTCCGCGTGCTCCCGGGTCAGCTTGCGGTAGCGGTCCATGTCGGCGGTGGCTTCCGGCTGCATCAGCAGGTCATTGACTTCTTCCAGCCGCTGGCTGAGCTGGTCGAGTTTGGCAAGCATTGAAGGTTTCATGGCGGTTCCGGAGATGACTTGGTAAAGTGCGGCGTTGCACTGTTGGCAAATGCGACCATGCAACGCAGGGAAGGAAGTGGCTTGCGATGGGTTGCAAACCTGGCAGAGAAGGGGCGCTAGCGCCTGGTGCGGAACAGTTGCGGCAACAGTGCGGCCAGACGCGCACGTTCATCGCCCTGGGCATTGTGCAGCGCCTGCTGCGGGCCGTGCAGGAATTTGGCGGTCAATCCGCGCGACAAGGCTTCCAGCACCACATCGATGTCCTCGCCTTTGGCAAGCAGCCGCCTGGCGCGTTCCAGTTCGGCCACGCGCATCGCTTCGCTGTTTTCGTGCAGGTCCTGGATTACCGGCACTACGGCGCGGCTGTCGATCCAGTGCATGAACGACTGTACGCGGGTCTCGATGATCGCTTCCGCCTGCGCCACTGCTGCCTGGCGGTTCTCAAAGCCGCTCTGCACCATCGCGCCGAGATCGTCGACGGTGTACAGGAATACGTCGTCCAGTCGCCCGACTTCGGTTTCGATATCGCGCGGCACCGCCAGGTCGACCATGAACATCGGCTTGTGGCGGCGCGCCTTGATCGCGCGCTCCACCAGTCCGAGCCCGATGATCGGCAGCGAAGATGCGGTGCAGGACACTACGATATCGAATTTGGCAAGCTGCTCGGGCAATTCCGCCAGGCGTAGCGCGCGACCGTTGAAGCGATGCGCCAGTGCCTCGCCGCGCTCCATCGTGCGATTGGCAATCGTCAGGGATTTCGGGTTTTGCGCAGCGAAATGGGTGGCGCACAATTCGATCATTTCGCCGGCGCCGATGAACAGCACATGCTGGTCGGCCACGGTATCGAAAATCCGCTGCGCCAGCCGCACTGCGGCAGCTGCCATTGATACGCTATGCGCACCGATGTCGGTGGTGCTGCGCACTTCCTTGGCGACGGCAAACGTGCGCTGAAACATCTGATGCAGATAGGTACCCAGTCCGCCGGCCGCATCGGCCTGGCGCACCGCGTTCTTCATCTGGCCGAGAATCTGCGGCTCGCCCAACACCATCGAATCGAGGCCGGAGGCAACCCGGAACGCATGGCGTACCGCATTATCCTGCGGCAGCGTGTACAGGTAGGGGCGTAATTCGTTGTAGGAAAGATGATGGTAATCGGCCAGGAAATGCGCGGTTGTATCGATTGCCGCCTCGATGCCGCCCGGCTTGTGGCTGGCGGCATACAACTCGGTGCGATTGCAGGTCGACAGGATCGCCGCTTCATCGGTCACGCGAGACACCGTGCCGCGTGCAAACCAGGCACGCGCCGATACCACTGCCTGGCCGATCTGGTCGGCCGGGAAGGCGACCTTTTCGCGCAGCGAAATCGGTGCGGTGGTATGGTTGAGACCGACGGCGAGGAGTTGCATTTCAGGCAAACATTCCGGGTAAATATAAGGGGCTATTATAGCTTGTTGCCATGTGACATAAAGGCGCACTTGCCGGGCGTGCATACGACCGTGATGCAGCTTCCGGTTTGACGCCCGGTAACAGAAAAGTTCGCATCAGCGCGCACCGCGGAGCAGCGGCAAATGCAGCGTAAATGTGGTGCCTGTGCCAACCTGGCTGGCAAAATGCAATTTTCCATCATGTCGTTCAACCACCGTTTTGACAAATACCAGCCCCAAACCACTCCCATCGTGTCGCGGCTGATGCGGCAGGGTGACGCGCACAAAGCGCCGGAACAGCCTGGCCTGGTCGGCCGGCGCAATGCCGTAACCCTGATCGCTGATGCTGCAGGACATGAACGGAGAATGCCGGATATCCGATTGGCGCACCATGCAGGAAACCTGCGTCCCTTCCGGACTGTAATTGACCGCATTCGACAATAGATTCACCAGGGCGCGCGTCATCAATGCGCGATCGACGAGCACAATGAATTCACCTTCGGCGATATCGGTCGCCAGCTTGATATTCTTGCCATTCGCCAAGGTCCACATCTCATCGACGGCATCGAACAGCAGATCATGGAAGTCGACTTCCTCCAGGCGGTATTCCTGCGACTCGGCGCGTGCCAGCTGGACAAAATTATCGGCCAACCCAAGCGTCTTGCGCGCTGCTTTCTCGATGCGGAAAAAGAATTCATGCTGCGGGATCGCGGAAGAAGGATCGGTTTGCAATTCCAGCAACGCAAGGATCGACGCCTGCGGCGCGCGCATGTCATGCGACAGGAAACGCAGGGTTTCGTCGCGGCTGTGCTCCGCTGCCCGGATGGTGGAAATATCTGCCACACTGACCAGCCAGCCGGTGAGTGTGGCGCTGGCAGAATGACAGGGCGCGATCTTTACCAGCAGATCACGCTCGCATGCATCGCGTGCGGCAATGCCGCTGGCAAAGGACACCGCGGAAGAAAGATCCAGCATGTCGCTCCATGCAAATGCTGCGTTGGCGGGCAGGTCAACCGGCTGCGGCGACTGCAGTTTCCCGAGCAGTTCGGGCAGGAGCATGCCGGTGAGCGTATCGATGCCAATTGAACCAAAGTAGTCGTTCGCATGGCGGTTTGCCAGCAATATCCGGCCATCGACTGCGGCGACCAGGATGGCATCCGGCAGATTGTTCAGGCTGTCGGATATGAATTGTCGCAGGTCGCGCACCCGGCGCGCGGCATTTTTCATGGCATTGATGCGCCGCTCGAGTACATCTTCGATCGGTTCCGCTGCCTGCGCCAACGCAGGTTCGGACAACAGATGCGGCTCCTGGTCGAGCCGCGTGAATTCCTGGCCCAGGTAGGCGATGGCTGCTTCCAGCCGGCGCCAGCTCCATAACGGATAGGCAAGCAACAGCATGATCAGCGCTGCCGACGGCGCGATCCATAGCCCGGCGCGCAGCGCCAGATAACTTGCGCAGATGACCAGCACGATCAGCAGTGCGCTGAACAGCAAGGCCATGCGCGGCGCCAGCAGCAGGTAGCCAAGCATCGCGATCAGCACCGGCGCTGCGCTTAGCAGCGCCGTCTGCCACGGCGATGTGATGGCAATCGATCGATGGTCCAGCAGGCCGGCAAGGATATTGGCCTGGATCTCAACACCTGGCATCGCGCCGGACTGGCCTGACACCGGCGTCGGATAGGCATCCGCCATGCCTAGCGCAGTCGCGCCGACGAGCACGTATTTATCGGTAAAAAATTGCGGTGGCACCTCGCCGCGTAATACCGCCGCATACGGCACGGATTGAAAATGGCCATTGTTGCCGGCAAAGGGAATGAGAGTCCGATCGGCACGCTGCCATGGGCCCGCGTGCTGAATCCCGATGGGTTGCACGCCACCGGTGCCCGTTCCGTCCGGCGCATTGAACGCCGATAACGCCAGAGAAAAATGGGACCATAGAACGTTGTCCCGGCCCTCATGCAGGAATACGCTGCGCACCACGCCATCGTTGTCGTGTTCCAGATTGATATGGCCGATCGCCGCTGCCGCTGCCTGCAGTTCCGGAATCGGCAGCGCAGCACCGAATCCGGCAGCGGTGTTGGTGGTCACCGCCGGCAGCACGGTGCGCCGGCTTTGCCTGATGGCCCGCTGCAATGCCGCATCGCCGGGGCGCGAGCCGTCGGACTGCGCCCGCTCCGGCTCTGACAGAATGATATCCAACCCGATCATGCGGGGATGCGCTTGCATGACCGTATCGATCAGATTGGCATGCCATGTGCGCGGCCAGGGCCAGCGTCCCAGCTCGGCGAGGCTGAAATCATCGATCGCGACGATGATGATATCGTCGCGCGCCGGCCTGGTGCTTGACGTCAGGAATTGGTCGTACAAAACGTGGTCGAGACGTCCCAATCCATTCTGCGATCCGAGGCCCATGGCGAGCAGCAGCATACCGACGAGCATGTACAGCCATTCGCGCAAGACCATGCGCCGCACGAATGGAGTCAGCCAGCGTATTCTCATGAGGGCGATGATGCGTGCGGGGCGGACATTAACGGGCAGCCACAGACGCGGAGGATTTCACGCTGCCCGGATTGCCGTCATTAATGACCCATTGGTCGGTCACGATGAACGCTTGCGTCGGCGAAAACGCGTTGACGCTGCCATCCGCATTCACGGATCGTACCCGTGCATAATAGGTGCCGAATGGCGGGCGCGGCAGGTCGGCCTGGGCATCGTCGGTCGTGGTGGTAAACAGCAGCCAGCTGAAATTGGTGTCGCGAGCGACTTGCAGCACGGATTGCTTGCCCGGTTGCGCAACCCAGCGCAGTCTGATCAGCTTGCTGTCGCTGCGTTCGACATACGGTGCCTTGCCGGCGGTCTGTTTTGCGGATGGCGCTTGCGATTTCAGGATAAACGCCTGGGTCCGGGACAATCCTTCAAGGCCCGATCTGCTGATTGCCGATGCATGCATGAAATAGTTGCCGTCGCGTATGCCATCGACATTGACCATAGGTTCATGCGAGCGGCTTTCGGCGATGACGTTCTGCGCATCCTGATCAAGGGAAATCTGGACATGGTAGGCCTCGGCGCCAGCCACCGGTTGCAGCGCGAAACGGGCGGCCGAATATTCCTGTCCTGCATTGGGCGCGACAATCCCGGGCGCCGGCAGCAGATCGATTGCCGGGCCAACCGACTGCACACTGATGACATTGCCTTTGCCGCTGGCGAGAGCGAGTGTCTCGGTGCTTTTCGGATGCCCGGCCGCGACGCTACCGGTCAATACTTCATTGACGACATGGTTGCCGATAAGGCCGACCCGGAAATGTGTTCCGCGCACGCCCGCCACAGAATAGGGGGTGTGTACTTGAAACTTTCCCTTGTTTGCGTCCAGTGGCGATACACGCGCCGCAACGCGGCCGCGCAACAACTGCAATTCGGTGCGCGGTGTTTTCGTGTAGCGCGTCACGCGCAGTCTGGCGAGCCGGACCCGGCTGTTGGAGGGCAGCGAGATGCGCGATGCGTCAGGCAGCGACAGCGTTACAAAGCCGGTACTGCCGGTATCGATTTCCGCGCCTTCCGGCAGCCTGGTGCCGATGCCGGGCGCGAACGGAGCCCTGCCTGCTGCCTTTACCATAATGCTGCCGAACGATGCCACAACGCTGGCCTCGGCTGGTTCATCCGTCAGCAGGTCGGCTGGAATCAGAATGGCAGTACCGATCGGTATATTGCTGTCCTTGTCGATGCGATTCAGTTTGCCAAGTGCAGCCCAGTTTTCGCTCTTGCCCGTGAACCGGCGCGCAATCGATATCAGCGTATCGCCGGCTTGCGCAAAATAAGTGATGCTTGCTGCGGTGGTGGTGATCGTGCCGGCCTTTTCCACCGGATTACCGACGGCAGACGGAGGTGCTGCAAGCGTGATTTTGCATGCCAGAGCCAGCAACAGGGTAAGGTAGCCAAGGGTTGTGCGCATGATTTCTCCCGGCGCAGGCCCCATGCGCTTTATCCTGATATTTGTTCCAATCGATAGCCGTAGCTATAGACAGGGGCCAGTCGAAAGCCGTTTTCAGGACGTAATTGTAGCTTGCTCCGCACGCGCGATACATGGGTATCCATGGTGCGTGACGGTATTTCGATGTCGCGTGCCCATACTGCCTCCAGAATATAGGCGCGCGACAGCGGCCGGCCGAGATTACGGAAGAACAATAGCGCCAGATCGAATTCCTTTTGCGTTACCTCGATGACGGCGCCCTCCCTGGTCAAGCGGCAGGTGCGTGCTTCGAAAATGTAATCGCCGAACTGAATCTGTTCAACCGGGTTCTGGCTGGGGTAGGCGCGCCGTAATAGCGCTTGCACGCGCGCCACCAGTTCGCCGCGACGGATCGGCTTGATCATGTAATCGTCCGCACCGGCTGCCAGTCCCGCCATGATATCGTCTTCCCCGGAGCGGCTGGTCATGAACAGCACAGGAAGAATGGCCGGCAATTTTTCCCGGGCCCAGTGCAGCACTTCGGGGCCGCTTAAATCAGGCACTTGCCAATCAATGATCAGCATGTCGAAGCTTTCGCGGCGTAACTGGTTCAGCATCTCTTTTCCACTCTGAAAAGGATGGCATGAATGACCCGCCGAAGTCAGTACCTGGCATACCAGGTCGGTCTGACTGCAATCATCATCAAGCACTGCGATTCTCATGATTTGGCGCAAAAGGAATGGTTAACTGAATTTACCCCGGCTAATTTAACAAACTATACTGACAGTGCGTTCATTGTTATTCCAATGTGACAATATTTCACAATTGGTGTCGCACCAATGCAAACAAGGTTGTTTTGTTTTTCGCCTCCAGCACTGTGACAACTTCTCTGCTACCGTATGAATGCAGGAAGGTAGCCTGTCGCGCACATATCGGTTTATCGAAGGACAATACCTGAAACAGGTTGACATGGAATATGCTAAAGACAACGGCGACTGGATACTGGTGCCGTCTAGCACAAAGGAACTCGAGGCGGTTCGCAAAAAATGCAAGCGCCTCGTAATACGTCGCGCCGCCATCTCCGCCGGCGTTGCAGCCGTACCGATTCCCGGTATTGATATTGCAACGGATATCGGCATGCTGGCCATCCTGATTGAAAAAATCAATCTTGAATTCGGCTTGACGCCAGCGCAAATCGAGCGACTACAGCCAAAAATGAAACTGGTTGCCTACGAGATGATCGTCGGCATGGGCAGCGTACTGGTCGGCAAGGTCATAACGCGTGACTTGGTGGCGCGCTTGCTTAAACGTGCCGGCGCAAAAGTGATGGTCAGGCATTCGGCAAAGATTGTCCCGGTAGTGGGACAGGTAGCTTCCGCCGCTGTCGGTTTTACCGCATTTCGAACCATTGGCTATCAGCATATCGAAGCATGCGTTGAGGTTGCCGCAGAGTTGGTGTCATTACGCATGAAAGCTGCGTCATAAGCTGATGCATTGTGACGGAGGTGGCAATACAGCGTCTTCCTTCAAACGGCTGTTTCTTTTTTTGAGCGAGTGCCTATCTACCATTCGCCGGTCGATGCCCTGCTTGTAGAATGACCGCCATACCGGCATGGGACCAATATTATTCGCGCTCCGATCATCCCCGAAAAAGAAATCGAATTTACTGCAATTCGTGCCCAAGGTGCGGGCGGCCAAAACGTCAACAAGGTTTCCAGTGCGATTCACTTGCGCTTCGATATTCGCGCATCGTCGTTACCCGATTCTCTCAAGGAGCGGTTGCTCGGATTAAATGACCAGCGGATAACAAAGGATGGCGTGGTGATCATCAAGGCGCAGGTGCACCGCAGTCAGGAAAAGAACAAGGAAGAAGCATTGCAACGCCTTCAGGAAATGGTGGCAAGCATCGCCGCCTTGCCACGTTTGCGTCGACCTACAAAGCCAACGCGCAGTTCGCAAAGGAAACGCCTTGAAAAGAAAAATAGTCGAGGCCAGATCAAGTCAATGCGCATGAAGATATCGGGCTGAGGTGGCGGTCGCAAGATTTGCCGGTGTCCTCATCAGGAATCGCATCATCGATTGCGGGTGACTTCCATCATGAATGAGGTGCAGGCATTCACGCGTGTTACTTTACCGGAATCGATTCGACTCACGGAGTTGCAGGATTGGCTTTGGGCGGAGGGTTTGGCCGGCTCAGCTGCACGTGACATGACATGCAGCATCAACCGGCTTGCCACTATGATGGTGCATGCTTTTTCGCCAGCAAGACATATTGGTCGAGTTTGATTTTCTTCAAACATAAACAAGAAAACAATAAACTTTTCCCGCCGTGACAAGCCTATCAAGTGGTGCCGTTGGTTGGCTACTCTTTTTTCGACTGGCAACCTTTCACGCTTACGATCAATTCAGAAAATAACTGGAGAAGTCATGCAATCGCAAATCACCGAGTGGAGCACAGCCCTGATGAGCTCGCTGGCAGCGGCAATGGCGTTGTTTTTTTCCGGGATTCCAAAGATCCTGGGATTTGCCATCATTGTTATTGTCGGCTGGATTATTGCAGCATTGGTTCAGAAAGCGATTGCTGCCGTATTGAGGACCATCAAATTCAATGACATGGCACAACGCGCTGGATTTGCTGGGTTTGTCAAAAAAATGGGAGTCGATTCCGATTCCGCCGGCATGATAGGGGCCGTGGCCAAGTGGTTCATTCGGCTGGTAGCCTTGGTGGTTGCGTTTGATGCACTCGGATTGCCTGCCGTGTCGGATGTATTGCGGCAACTGCTACTCTGGCTGCCGAACGTAGTGGTGGCGCTAGTTGTGCTGGTCATCGCCGGATTGGTCGCCAATGCATTAAGCAGTGTCGTACGTGGCGCCGCCGCGGAAGGCGGATTAAAAAAGCCGGACTTTCTGGCCAGGCTGGCGTCGGGATTGATATGGGCATTTGGCATCGTCGTTGCCGTCAACCAGATCGGCATTGCGACTACCCTGATCAACATCCTGTTCATGGCGGTAGTGGGTGCGCTGGCGTTGGCGCTGGGCCTCGCATTCGGATTGGGCGGGCGCGATACCGCTTCGCAGATTGTGCGTAACTGGTATGCCACGGGCCGGCAAGGTGCGGAGAAGCTGGTAACGACTGCAAATGCTACCGGTGTGACTGTGGATACCACAGGTCAAGGCATGGGGCAAAATCCGATGGGGTCGATAGTCGAAAGACGAACGATGCAGCGCAGGGCTGCTGGCTAGGCCATGGCAAAAGGCAAGTGCAAACCCGGTGCCGGGATGGCGGAAACTATCGTGGCAGCGCTGTGCTGGTCCCTCAAAGGACATGGTTGTGGATTGCATGGGAGTGCGGAAATCGACATGGAAGAGAACAGATCATGAAACGCTTTATCCTCGTTGCAATGATGCTTACCCTCGCTGCGTGCGGGAAGCAGCAAGAAGCTGCGCAAACCGCTCCTCAGGCACCGGCACCGGCAGCAACCACATCTCCTGCTCCAGCCTCCGAGCCAGCCACGCCAGCGGCGGGGCAATCGTCGGGCGCTGCAGCGACTTCAGGAACGCCTGATACGTCAGGCGCTTCGGGGCCTTCAAGCGCTTCCACTTCCAATAGTTCAGGAGCTTCAGGAACTGGCGGAACCTCGGAAAATTCAGGGGCTGCCAACTCTTCAGGATCTTCCAGTTCTTCCTCGGAATATACAGTTGCCGATGGCGATACGCTTTCCGCCATTGCGCAGGAGCACGGGCTGAATTATCGGGATCTTGCAAAATGGAATAATATCCAGGACCCGAATCGAATCCACAAGGGCCAGCCACTCAGGCTGTCAGCACCCTGATCTTTATCAGCCCTTGCCCGTGACATCACTCCTATTGGCCAGCGGTGACCAGCGCCACAATGTCGAAATCCTTTCCAATCGGTATCTGAAGCATCTGGTGCGCCAGTAAAAGATCGCCGTCAGTACTTGCCTTCGGCCGTGAACTTCATCAACACGGCCTGATCGTCAATTTCTCGTCTGCCATTGATGTTCGACCGACGCGTTTCGACGGCCTGCGCTGAGGCCTGATTCGCGCGCTTTGCCACTGGCATAACCGGGTTGAATGTTCTATTTTTAAGTTAACAATATGGGATGTCGTTTGAGCATCCGAGAAGAAATGGGAGTGGCAATCATGTACGCCATGCAATTTATTGATTAATGGCGCATGAGGCATTGCAGCGAATGAAAAACGGAGGTGGATAATGGCAATTCCAACTTGGAAGATCAGTGGTCAATATTACGAGACATGCAGTTGCGACTTCGTCTGCCCATGTATTCCTGGACAGATGGCCGTCATGCCGAGCAAGGGCTCATGTACATTCGCGATGGCATTCCAGATCGATCGCGGCCAGTATGAAGCGGTTTCGCTCGATGACCTTGGCTTCATCATCCTCGGATTGACACCGGAAGCGATGGGCAAGGGGAACTGGTCCGTAGGCCTGATTACCGACGAGCGTTCCAGCATGGCGCAGCGCGATGCGATCATGGCGATTGCCAGCGGTACGGCTGGCGGTCCCATGGCGGCTCTCTCGGGCCTTGTTGGAAAGTTCGTGGGAATGGAGTCCGCGCCGATCCGTTTCGAGCGCGATGGTGTGAAGTGGTCTGTCACGGCACCGGAATTCGTTGACATGGCGGCGGAAGGTGCGATGGGTCTTGGTCCCGATGCAACCGAGCCGCTTCATTTCGAAAACACCGGCCATCCGGCCGCCGATCGCTTTGCACTCGCCCGCGGATCGCGGAGTCACGTTCATGCGCTTGGCTTGGCTTGGGATGATGTCAGCGGGCAAAACAACGGTCAATATGCGCCGTTTTCCTGGCAGGGAATGTAAGCTGAACACCTTCTCTTACCCATCCGATGCTGCACCGGTCGCGCGACTCTCCAGCCGCGACCGCATCCTCATCTGGTGCTGCCTCATCGCTATCGTGGCGCTGTCGTGGGCTTATCTCCTCTATCTTGATCATCAGATGTCGTCGACCATGAAGCAAGACACGATGATGACGCAAATGGGGATGCCAATGGAAATGCCGTGGGCCTCAGCCGACATTTTCTTTACGTTCATGATGTGGGTCGTCATGATGGTAGGCATGATGGCTGGATCGGCCGCACCGGTGATGCTTCTGTTCGCTGGCGTACATGCCCGGCGGGGCGGTCGTCGGATACCGTTAATTGTCCTGATCTTCGGACTGGGCTACGTAATTGTGTGGATCGGCTTCAGTGCGTGCGCGACACTCGCACAGTGGGCATTGCACGATACCGCGATGCTGTCACCGGCGATGGCTGCGTCAAGTTCGCAGGTAGGCGGCGCGCTTCTTTGCGTGGCCGGCGTGTACCAACTTACGCCGTTCAAGCGAGCCTGTCTCACGCACTGTCAAAGTCCTCTCGGTTTTCTCATGACACGCTGGCGCGATGGAAAGCTTGGGGCTCTGCAAATGGGAATGCATCATGGCGCGTATTGTCTCGGGTGTTGCTGGGCGCTGATGGGCGTATTGTTCGTTGTCGGGGTAATGAATCTTGTCTGGGTGGCGATACTGGCACTGTTCATTATCCTGGAAAAAAACGGGCCCGCAGGTATTGTTGTGGCCCGCACCGCTGGTGCGGGCTTGATCGTGGCCGGAGTTCTGCTCCTTGTTGGTGTCGCCTCATGAAAGGTGAACGCCACGGGCCGGGAAGAAGGAGGATAAAACCATGTTCGATAAAGATCAATTTATCCAAGACTGCATAAGTGCTGTTGCTGAAGGACAGGGAGCAATTCGCGAGGTGATGGCAGGAGCGGTTTCCGATAGTGTGAGGATAATGTCCGAGCTTGGTGAGCCGGAACATGCCGGTATTGCCCCAATGTATAGGTCGCCTGATCTGACCATCATGAATTTTGTCTGGGCGCCATACATGAGTCTCATGCCGCACAATCATCAAATGTTTGCAGTGGTCGGCATATATTCCGGCAGGGAAGACAATGTCTTTTGGCGAAGAACAGCAACGACCATTGACGCAGTAGGCGCCAAATCCCTGGGAGTCGGCGACATAGCGGTACTCGGCCGCGACATTATCCATTCTGTACTTAATCCAATTGGCAAAATGACGTGTGCAATACATGTCTATGGAGGTGATTTTTTTAATCCGGATCAGCCAAGAAGCGAATGGGATCATGAAACATTAATCGAACAATCATGGAACCTCGACAAGGTCAGATCTCTATTTCGAGAAGCAGAGGCGCGATTTAATAACTACAGAAAATAAAACCAACAGTCAGTTCCGAGAGTGCGACGCATCTATTTTCGAGTGAGCGAAACGGGTAAAGAGAGTAGAAGGCAGGGGAAGTGAAGGAGAATTCTTGAAGTGGTTCGCAAACTGGAAAGGGATCGAACGCAAGGGCTGAAAACCCCCAAAACAAAAACGCCAACTCGTGAAGTTGGCGTTTTGCTATAAAGCCTGGGCTGGTGGGTGCTGCCGACCTTGTTCACCGTTCAGGGGCGGCACGTTCCCGGTGGCTCGACGCACTGCAGTGCGGGCACTACAAGCGTCGAGCAATACGGTACGCGTCCGTTGCGAACGGCAACATGCATAAGCTGTTTCTGCACGAGACCTAAGTGAAGGAGAGAGCACTCAAAATGCGCTTCATGCTCTCATCGCTATTGCCGAGGTCAATATTTCAGCGTTACTTCTTTACGCTGATGACCTGCGGCCGGGTGACGGCCTTCAGCCCGTCGAGACCGAACTCCAGGCCGTAGCCCGAACCCTTGATGCCCCCGAAAGGTACCATCGGGTGGACCATGCCGTGCTGGTTGATCCATACCGTACCGGCCTGGATGCGGCCGGCTACCTCTCTGGCCTTGTCGATGTCGGAGGACCATACAGAGGCGCCCAGGCCCGCATTCAGACGATTGGCACTGGCGATTGCATCTTCCACGTCGCGGTACTTGATGATGGGCAGCACAGGGCCGAACTGCTCCTCATCGACCAGGCGGTCGCCGTCCTTCAGGCCGGTCACCAGGGTCAGCGGATAAAAGTAGCCTGGACCTCCTTTGGGTTCGCCGCCGCAGACGATGGTCGCACCAGCTTGCTTGGCGCTCTCGACCAGGGAAACAACCTTGTCGTACTGCATTTTGTTCTGAATCGGGCCCATTACCATCCCTTCGTCCATGCCGTTACCCATCGGCATCGCCTGAGCCAGTTCCTTGAGCGCCTGCACAGTCGGCTCGAACAGGCTTTCATGGACGTACAGGCGCTTGGCGCAGGCACAGGTCTGCCCCATGTTGATGAAAGCGCCCCAGAATAGCCCCATGGCCATGGCCTTGGGATCGGCATCCGGGAGCATGATGGCGGCGTCATTGCCGCCCAGCTCCATGGTGGTCGGCACCATGTTGCGTGCGGCCGCCTCGGCGATCTTTACGCCGGTAGGCCCGGAACCGGTGAACATGATCTTGTCGACACCCGGATCGGAGACCAGCCAGGAACCGACCTCGCCCGTACCGCTAATGGCGTTCACCACCCCCTTGGGCAGCACCTCGCTGATCAGGCGCACCAGCTCCAGCGTGCCGATCGAGGTGTATTCGGAGGGTTTGATGACTACCGTGTTGCCGGCTCGGATCGAGGGAATGATCTGCCAGATGGCAATCATCAGGGGCCAGTTCCACGGGGCGATGGCGGCAATCACGCCGAAGGGCTTGCGGTGCACTTCGTCGCGCCGGGTTTCATCCTCGAAGACCAGTTCGACGGGAAGGTCGAGGCTGGCCGGTACCTGGGTCCACACTTCGCAGGCCCACAGCTCGAAACGGGCGCCGGGCACCTGGTCCGGCCCGACACCGCCGAGTGGCTTGCCCTGTTCGCGCGTCACCCATTCGGCCAGGTAGGGCGCGTTTTGCTTGATCACCTCGGCGACTTTCATCATGAGGGCCTTGCGCTCGGCGTCGGGTTTCGCCGCCCAGGCCGGCTGAGCAGCACGAGCTGCGGCAATCGCCTCGCTCACCTGCTGCTTTGTAGAGATCGGCACGTTGCCAAGCGCTTCTCCGCTGGCAGGGTTGAGAGACTCGAATGTCTTGTCAGAACCGACCGGCTGACCGTTGACAGTGTTGAAATAAGTTTTCATGGATGGCTCCCAAACGTTGATTGAATTCCGGTGTGGCCGGTGGCTGTGTGCTGATCCGAACGACTAGTAATGTTGCTCCGGTGGGTGTGTGGCGACTTGACTGTGAGTGCAAGTGGCTTGCCTGGGAATGCAATCACAACCCCGGCTTCCGCTGCACGGATGAATAGGACATCAGGCAAGACCCAAACTGTGCAGTCCGGCCAGGGCACAGAGCGCATCCTGTTCTTCGTTGCCGCCGGAGACGCCGATGCCGCCAATCAATTCGCCGCTCGCCAGGATCGGCAGGCCACCGCCAATGAGCGCCCAGCGTGCACGCGCCGGCAAGCCCTTGGCGAGAGCCTGGGAGCCGTCAAGAATGGCTTTCCAATCGGCGGTGGGAAACCCGAAGCTGGCGCAGGTATAGGCCTTGTCCTCAGCCAGCGCGACACAATGCAGCGGCGCGCCCGGATAACGCAGCGTAACGAGCGGATTACCGCCCCGGTCGACCAGTGCGGCGCAGACCTTCAGTTCGGATTCGAGCGATTTCTGGATGGCGGCACGAGCAGCGGCCAGCGCGGCCTCGAACGAGAGTTCGCGCACCGTGCGTGTCACTATGCTATCCATGGGCTTTTTTGCGGGCATGGCTTTCCTCTTCTGGCATAACGACGGCCGTCGATGCGACGGTCACTTCTTCAAGGATTAGTCGAGTGTCTGCGGGCAGCAGGCGCAGGTCGAGCCGGCTGGCGATGAAGCCCCACACTCCCTGCGGTGCAAACAGCATGGTGGCAATAGCGATGAGGCCGAGGGTGATGATGTACCAGGTACCGTAGTCGGCCAGCCATTCGCGCAGCAGGAAGTAAATGAGGGCGCCGACGATTGGCCCCTCGATGGTGCCGATGCCGCCGATGATGACGACGAAGATGATCAGCGCTACCCAGTCCACTGTGAAGGCGGCGTCGGCGCTGACGAACATGGTATTGAGGTAGGCAACAGCGCCGGCGCAGCCGGTGAGGAACGCAGCGATGATGTACACGGCTAGCTTGACGCGGTGCACGTCGATACCGACGCTTTGCGCGCTGGATTCGTTATCGCGTACCGTGCGTACAGCCAAACCGAAACGCGAACGCAGCAGGAGATAGATGGCGGCGATGCTGGCGGCCGCCAGGCCTAGCGAGACCCAGTAGGTACCATAGCTTCGCACTTCCGGCGGGATGTCGAGCAGCACGCGCGCCAGGGTCAGGCCGCTGGCGCCGCCGAACCAGTCGATGTTGCCTATGGCGATGCGGCACAGCTCCGCCAGTACCCAGGTGCCGATGGCGAAATGCGGGCCACGCAGGCGGAACAGCGCCGGCGCGACAAGTGCGCCGGCCAGCCCGGCGATCAGCCCGCCGCAGCCGACGGCAAGAAATGGATGCACGCCGGCGTTGATAGAGATCATGAACATCGCATAGGCGCCGATGCCAATGAAAGCCTGCTGGCCAACCGAGACAAAGCCGGTGAAGCCGGCAAGCAGGTTCCACGCCTGTGCCATCGTCACAAGGGCAAAGAATTCCACGAGCAGGCGCATCGTGTCGGCGCTGCCATACCAGGGCAGCAGCGCCAGCGCGAAGGAAGCGAATGCCAGCAGCGCCGGGCCGGTTATCGGGCGGCTGGTTGTCCAGTGCAGGCGGGTGGTGACGGAGGCGGCCGGGTCACGCATGACGTTCTCCTCGCGCAAAAAGACCGGACGGACGCAGGAACAGGAATGCGAAGAACACAACATGTCCGGCAAATGCGCCCCAGCTTGCATGCATTTTGTAGCCGATGGTCTGGGCAATGCCAAGTGCCATGCCTCCGGCCAGCGTACCCCAGATCGACCCCATGCCACCGATGATTACCGCCTCGAAGGCGAACAGCAGTTGGCTGCCGCCGGTCTGCGGACTGAACGAGGATTTGATGCCATAGAGCATGCCGGCAATTCCGACGATCGCCATCGACAGCGCCATGCCGAGGGCGTAGATGCGTCGCGTGTCGACCCCCATCAGTGCAGTGACCTCGGGGTCATCCACCGTGGCGCGCACGATGCGGCCGAAGCGGGTGTACGCCATCAGGCGATGAAGGGCGGCGAAAATGGACAGCGTCACGGTGAGGATGCCGACGGGCAGCCAGCCGACCTGGATCGGACCGAGGGCGAGGCTGGCAATCTCCACCGGACCGGCGTCCAGGCTCTGGTAATCGGCGGAAGAGAGCTCCTGCAGCAAGTTGTGCAGGATGATGGACAGGCCGAAAGTGATGAGCAGCGGCGTCAGTTCGCTGCTGCCGATCACGCGGTTAAGCAACGCGCGCTGCAGCAGGTAGCCGAGCAGGCCCATGGCAGGAACGACCGCAAGCAACGCCAGCAGGGGATTAATGCCGCTAACACTGATTACCGCCAGTCCAAGATACGCCGCGACGACCAGGAAGTCGCCATGGGCGATGTTGACGATGCGCATGATGCCGAAACTCAGCGACAGACCCAGGCCGGACAGTGCGAAGAAGCCGCCGAGCAGGATGCCTTGTATCAGTGTGTCAAGCCATTGGATCATCATGTCAGCTTCCAAAATAGGCGTGGGAGATAGCGGTACGATCCGCTTCGGCCCGCGTGCCGCCGAGCACGATGCGGCCCTCGCGCATGCACAGGTAGCGATCGCTCGCCTGGATTGCCTGGGTGACGTCCTGTTCAACGATGATCAGGCTGATACCTTCGCCGCAGACAGAGGCGAGCGTGCGGTAGATGTCCTTCACCACGGTGGGAGCAAGCCCCAGCGACAGCTCGTCGCACAACAGCAAACGCGGATTGGACATCAAGGCGCGTCCGACGGCGACCATCTGCTGCTGGCCGCCGGAAAGCATGGTGCCGGCATGGGCGCGCCGCTCGCGCAACACCGGAAACAGGGTATAGATGCGTTCCAGCGTCCATGGTCCGTGGCGGCCGCTGCAGGCGCCCATCAGCAGGTTCTCCTCGACGGTAAGGGAAGGAAACAGGCGGCGGCCTTCCGGCACCATGGCGATGCCGAGGGCGGCGATGGCATGGGCGGGCAGGCCGCTGACCGCCTGGCCCTGAAAGCGGATAGCGCCCCCGACGGCGCGAATCAGCCCGGTAACGGCGCGCAACAGCGTCGTCTTGCCGGCGCCGTTGGCGCCGATGAGTGCGATCGTTTCGCCGGCTTCCAACGTGAGGTCGACATCAAACAGCGCGGTGATCTGGCCGTAGCCGGCGCGCAGGCATTCGATTTCAAGCAGCTTCATCGACATCCAGTCCAAGATAGATTTCATGCACTTGCGGCAGCGCCATGACCTCGTCCGGTGCGCCATCGGCGATGAGGGCGCCGAAGTTGATGACGATGAGCCGGTCCACGAAGGCGGTCAGGGCGTGCACGATATGCTCGATCCAGATGATGGCTACGCCGCGCCGCCGAATGTCCTGCAGGATGGCATTCAGTTCCTGCAGTTCCGGGTCGGTGAGGCCGCCGCCAATTTCGTCGAGCAGCAGCAGGCGCGGATCGGTGGCCAGTGCACGCGTCAGCTCCATGCGCTTGCGGTCGAGCAGCGTCAGCGCGGCGCACGGCGTATTGATGCGATCGAGCAGTCCGCAGCAGGCGATCGCCTCGATGGCAAGCGCATCCGCGCGCCGCCCGGCCAGCCCGCCGCCGAAGCAGGCGGCCACATGGGCGCTCTCGAAGACAGTCATGCCTTGAAAAGGCCGCGGCACCTGGAAGGTGCGCCCCATGCCGGCACGACAGCGGCGCTGCGGCGGCAGGCGCGTGACATCCTCGCCGAGGAAGCGGACACTGCCCGCATCAGGTGCGAGTTGGCCATCGATAAGCGAGAAGAGCGTCGTCTTGCCGGCGCCGTTGGGGCCGATGATGCCCAGGCTTTCGCCTTCGCCCAGGTCGAGCGAAAGAGCATCAACGACCTTCAGGCTGCCGAAGGACTTGTTCAAATTGCGCAATTGGAGCATGGCAGTATGGCAGGCTCAGTCGAGCAGCTTGACTTTATCCTGCACCGGGATATCCGGCGCCGAGGCGTTATTGGTCACCAGCAATTCAAACTTGTGCTTGCCCTTGCTTTTGCGCCACTGACCGCCGACGACAGTGGTCTTGGCGACGTTTTTGATCGGCGTATCAGCCCAGTTCACCGTGCCGACGATGGTTTTCATCTTCATCTCGGACAGCGCCTTGCTCACCGCCTTGCGATCGTGTGGATTGCCGGAGCGCTTCAAGGCTTCGACGCCTACTTCCCAGATGGCATGGGCGTAGCCGAGCGGCTGGGTCCATTGCCGGCCGGTTTCCGATTCATACTGGGCAGCCAGTTCCTTCGCCGTCTGCCCCGTAAGTGAGGATTTGTAGGGAAATCCGGGTGCCCACCAGACTTCGGTGGTCAAGCCGTCGCCGCGGTCGCCGAGGGATTTCAGGCCGGAGGGAAACAGCAGCGCTGCGGCCATCGTGACCACTTTTGGCCGGTATTTTTGCTGGCCGGACTGGCTCCAGAACGTCGTGAAGTCGGGTACGTGAGAGTGGCCGGTGACGATGTCGACGTGCTCTGCCTTGAACTTGCCGATCTGCGGCGAGAAGTCGGCTGCGCCCTCCTGGAAGAAACCTGTCTTGACTTCCTTGTAGCCGATTTTCTTAAGTGCTACCGGCATGCCGAACTCTTCGCTGCCAAAGGCTTCGCCGCCAGGATCCTTGGAGTAGATCGCTCCAACGGTCTTGTTGGTGGGCACGGAAGACCAGATGTCAACGTAGGCAGCGATGACATCCTCGAGTCCCCAGAAGAAGTGGTAAGTCCATTTGAAGCCAACCTTCGGATCACCCTTGCGCGGGAACATCCACGCCTGCCACGGCATCATGGTGGAAACGGCGGGCACGCCATACAGCTCGGCCTGGTCGGCAGCGGTGATGGAGCTCAGGCTGTCCTGTACCAGCAGCAGATCGACCTTGTCCTTGAGGATGAGTTGCGCGGCCAGGCTGCTCGCCCGGTCGTTGCTCGACTGGCTGTCCTTCGAGATGATCCGCACATCGTATTTCTTGCCGTTGATGGTCAAACCCGACTTGAGCAGCGCATTCATCTTCTTCAGCACGAAGGGGTCCGTCTCGGAAAATTCGGCATGGCTGCCCGTAAGCGGACTGATATAACCGATCTTGATGGTTTCAGCCTGAGCCGTCCCCGCTGCAAAAAGTACGGCGGTCGTGGCAGCCGCGGCACACAGGCTTTTCAGCGCGGCGCCACGGCGGGTAGTGTTTTGGTTCACTGCTGCCTCCTCGTATAGTTATTGGTGGTCGCATCCGCGACAGCTGCAACGCCGGTTGCGACGGACGTTCCGCGTGGACAGGACGGACCAATCCTATCCAGGCACGGGCTACCGTGCTTGGAATTGGGTGCGGGTGAATTGAACCAGGATGCAGCCAGGCGGACGTTCAGTCGGTGAAACGCTTGCGGTATTCGCGCGGGCTGGCGCCGTAGGTGGCCTTGAAGAGGCGGCTGAAGTACGCCATGTCGCTGAATCCGTTGTCAAAAGCGATATGGGTGATAGTCTTGTCGCAGCCGGCCGGATCGATCAAGGTGAGGCGGCAGCGCTCCAGGCGTGTCTTCTGGATGAAGGCGAAGGGGGACTGGCCGTTTTGCGCAAACCAGGTGTACAGCGTACGCCGCGATACGTGCAGGGCCGTTGCCACATCGTCCGGGGTGAGGTCCGGGTTGTCGACGCGGCTGGCGATGTAGCGGCAGGCTTGCGCCAGGCGGACTTGCACTGCTGGCTGCCGCTCTTCTACCGTCTCGCTCTTCAGCGCGGTCAGCATCAATGCCGAAATCGAGGCCACCACCGTGTCGGCCGCCAGTGCGTCATAGCATTCCGGGTCGCGCAGCGCGGTCATGACAGAGGCCAGCGCCACGCGCGAGGCGCCGCTGGAATGAAAGGCCTGGCCCGCCCGCTCGACGATGGGCGCGTTCCAGCTGGAACACAGCTCCTTCGGTATCAGCATCACGGCAAAGCGGCTGGCATCGCTTACCTCGATCACATAGGGGCGCGCAGTATCGTAGAAGGTCCATGATCCGGCCTTCAGCTCGCTGGTCTTTCCGGACTGTTCGATGCGGCTTGCCCCGGACATCTGCCAGAACAGCTTGAAATACCGGCGTTCGGAGCGGTCCGCCAACACCGGGGTGCGGGTAACGCAATGGGCATCGGCGCCGACGCAAGCCAAGTGGGCGCTGCCCAGCTGGCGCGCAGTCATGGTGGCGAGGAAATCCTCCTTGCGCCGGGCGGTGAAATCAAGCGGTAGAAAATGTTCGTGTACACCCTCCTGCCAGCGGCTGACGTCGCGGGTGCGCAGGCGTGCCACGCCAAGTGATTGCTCCATGTCTTCCTCCGGGTATGGATCGTGCCGCTTCTTGTTTTCCGGGAATCGTGATTTATCCCTTGGGTTGGCGGTCGCAAATTCATTCTTGATCAAAATTGCAGGGAATGCAATAGTTCCTTGTAGAAGAGGATAAATGGACAAAAGCGTTGTTGCTGACGGGTATCGGGAGTTCTTCAGCTAATTGGCGATCGGCACCGCAATGCTGCGCAGTGCTGTTTTTTGCCCGGGATGGTGAATGTTTTCTTGGGCTACTACCAGATGGCCACGGTGCGGCGTGACCGAGCGGTCGACGGCGACGCGATCGCCCTCGAAGATGCCGGCGCCCTTCACCGAATGGCTGGCAACCGTGAAATGGAAGGTCGCGGTGCGGTTGTGCACGACATAGGCGTTGAGGTCGAGTGCTTCTTCCTCATAGTCGGCCGCCGGCGACGGGAAGCCGTAACACGTGCCTTCGTTACACCTTTTTGACAAACTCCGATTTCAGACTCAGGGCGCCGAAGCCATCGATCTTGCAGTCGATGTTGTGGTCACTGTCGACCAGCCGGATATTTTTGACCTTGGTGCCCATCTTGATTACACTTGCCGACCCCTTCATTTTCAAATCCTTGATGACCGTAACCGTATCGCCATCTTTCAATGCGTTGCCGGCCGAGTCGCGATAGACCATCTCGCCACCTTCGGCCAACGTGACGGCTTGCGCCGACCATTCATGCGCGCACTCCGGGCAAATATGATTCCCGCCATCTTCATAGGTAAATTCGGAATTGCACTTTGGGCAGGCGGGTAATGTACTCATGGCGTGATCCTTCATTATTGGGCGATGCCCGCAAAAAAACGCAAGTATACCGCGCAGCCGGCTGCCAAACCTGTCAGCACTCGTGTATTTGAGTCCGGACACCCGCTTTCGGGATATGTGCAGGTCTGCAAAGGGCCGCTTTCACCAGTTCGCGAATCTGTTTAGCGTACCCGATACTCGGCTTAAAGCGGTCCTTCGCGGAAATTGAGCAGTCGTTTCAGTATGGCCAGAAAAGCGCATGCCACGTCGACACAAATGGTGCACAATGATAATGCTACGGGTGCCTGCGCGGTTAGCGCGTCCCTGCGCCGCAGGTGTGAAGGTACGTATCACTCGCCAGCGTATGGTCGGAAGATTTCGCCCGACACAGTGGTGCGGACATAGCAGCTGGAGTAACGACCGGCCACCCGTGACCTATCATTCCATGCCTGATCGAGCGGCTTCCTCTCGTCGCCAACCTCAGTATCTGCGTGATTGGAAGAGCCAGGCTGGCTTTCCCAATAAATTTATTGCGGAAGACCTGCCTCTGACCCTGGGATATCACATGACCAAGGGCAACTGAGTTGGAGAGCCACATGATGCCTCCGTTTTCCTCCACCAGTCCCATATCTTTTCGCGTTCCATCTCCTCCGATATAATTATCAGGATCGATACAGTCCTGGACGATTGGACGATTCGGTCGGCGTTCGGCAGTTAGTCTCAGCTTGCAGACGAGAACCGGAAATGGGCCGGCCAAGAAAATTTCAGTTTCCGAAAACAAAAACGCCAACCACATGGGTTGGCGTTTTCTTTAGGGTGTTCTTGATGCCCCGGGGCGGAATCGAACTACCGACACAAGGATCTTCAAGACGAAATCCAAAGCAGGTAACGTTGCTTAAATCGACTGAATCAAGGAACTTTCCTTGTCGGAGCAGTTACTAGCATGACTCCTTGTTAGACGATCCTTTGTCCGCACCCGTCGCACCGTTTCCTGAACGAGATCACGGACAATAGCGTTGTCAATATGGGAGCGTGTTACGGTTCCAGCTTAGGCTAATCGCTTCAAAAGACCGGCGCAAGACCGGACATTTGATGTTGCCCAAGCTGTTTTTCCCCGATGTCTTCCTTTCCCCCATTTCCATGAGTTTAGCGTTGCCTTGGCTTGTGTCCAAAAAGAACCAGCAAACGACCAGCTATCCGGGGTTATGGGTTCGACTTCATCTGTGAATCCGCAAACCGTTGATAGTCCAGCTACACGGTAGTGGGAGCAATTTAAGGTAACGCTGAACAAGTAAACAAGATTGGCTGGAGCGCGTTATATGCGTTATTCAAGATTGGCTGGAGCGCGTTATATGCGTTATTGACAACGGATCTGGCGAACGACGATGAAACAACAGGCTCTGGCACCGGCGCGTCCGCGAGGGACGAAAGCGGGCAAAATACCCAATGAAGCGCCCGACAGGGCAACCAACAACGGGTTGATTGCCGCCGATTCTCGATCCAGGTTCATGAAAACGATGCAAATTCAAAAATCGGCGGCTTGCTCAGCGTAGTCTTAGCTTTGCCTGTCAATCTATCATCTTGATCAAGCCAGACTGACCGCAATTGCGGGCTTGCATTTGATGCTCAACTGCGTAGCCTGAGTCCGGATTGCGCGCCCAGGTGATGAAAGGGAATTGGCAGGCATTGTCAGCGATCAGCGAAATTGCACGAATCTATGGACTGGCAGGCGATTTTGCTGTGCCAGTTTGTACAATCGACAATGGATCCATGCTTATGGGTCTGTCTTCCCTGTCGTTTGTTGGCACGGTATTCATCGTAGCATCTTCGTATCCAATACCGATCTCCATTTTGACAAAATGGAGACATGTGTGGCAGCATTTTCAAGGGCTGAAATTAATTTCGCATGGCATCCGCATCAAGCAAAAATTTGTTTTATATAAAACAAATTTTGCGTTATGCTTGGCTATCAATGCCTTTTATTTACGGCGTCCGTGAAGAATGAGAATCCTCGCTACACAAGCTGTGTGCCAAGGCGCGCAGGCTTGTTGGGATGCGTTCTGTGTCGTCTGTTGGCATCTCGGGCGATTGCATCCAGCGCTGCATTTCAATATACATAAATTTTTGGGGAATCCATCTTGAATCTCGATTTTGGCATACAGTTTTCACAGCTCTATAGTCGTGATGGATTGCGCGCGCTGGATCAAAGTTTTTTAAAGGAACTCGATGCGGCAGCACCTGCATTGCTGAACCAATTGCAACAGGTGCGGCAGCAGCCGGAAACGCTGACGCCCTTGCAGGAATCGACGCTCCTGATCGCGCTCGGTCCGCATGTCGAGAATTTTGTTGCCAGACTGTTCAGGATCGAAGAGCAGGTCTCGATGCTCAAGTTGAGCCATCATGCGCTGGCGCCTTTGTATGTGATCAAGCGCCAATTCGTGCAGCGCGGTGCAGCGAAAAAAATTACTGCGGACGAAGCGGCGTCGATCGATGGCCCTTCGCTTCGTGCACAACTGACAGAATGGTTTGGCGGTGAATTCGATGAACTCGTTTTTGCCCAGAATGTGCAGCACTGGCTGGAGGATGATGCTGCACAAGCGGAAAAACTGGAGACCGCCAAACGCTACGCGGCCTGGGCTTTCCACACCGAGGTCGGACAGGCTGCTCACAAGGGCGGCATCCTGTTTCGTGAAGCGCATGACGTATCCCCCGAAAATCTGGTGCCAAGCGCGCGAAAAAGCGATCAGGACGGCTATCCTGTTTTCACGATCGAACCTGGCCATACCCGGCGTCGCGAAGGATTTGCGCTGACCGATCAGGGCACCGATCTTCGTGGAGCGCTCGATCAGGCGAACTATTGCATCTTCTGCCACGCGCAAGGCAGGGATTCCTGCTCCAAAGGGCTGAAGGAAAAATCGCCGAAAGACGCCCCGGCGCTGACCGGCAAGGCAGCGTTCAGGAAATCGGTTTTCAAGGTGGCGCAGGCCGGCTGTCCATTGTCGGAAAGGATTTCGGAATTCCATACCTTGAAGGCAAGCGGCCATGCCGTCGCGGCGCTGGCGATGATTGTCGTCGACAATCCGATGGTGGCCGCAACCGGCCATCGCATCTGCAACGACTGCATGAAATCGTGCATCTATCAAAAGCAGGAGCCGGTCAACATTCCGGAAGTCGAGACGCGCACCTTGAAGGATGTGCTGGAATTGCCTTACGGCTTTGAAGTGTATTCGCTGCTGACACGCTGGAATCCGCTCAACCTGCGCCGCCCTTATCCGCGCGCTCGTACCGGCTATCGCGTGCTGGTGACCGGCCTGGGGCCGGCCGGCTATACGCTGGCGCATTACCTGATCAACGAGGGGCATACCGTGGTCGGTATCGACGGCTTGAAGGTTGAGCCATTGCCGGAAGCAGTGTGCGGCGTGCGCAGCGACGGATCGCGCACCGCGTTTGAGCCGGTTGTACGGGTGGCGGATTTGTATGAGCCGCTGGAAGATCGCATTCTGGCAGGCTTTGGCGGCGTTGCCGAATACGGCATCACCGTGCGCTGGAATAAAAATTTCCTCAAGGTGGTGCGGCTGCTGCTGGAGAGACGAGCGGAATTTTCAATGTTTGGCGGCGTGCGGTTTGGCGGTACGCTGACTGTCGAGGATGCTTTTGACCTTGGCTTTGATCACATTGCGCTTGCCATGGGAGCCGGACGGCCTACTGTACTCGATATTCCCAATGGCCTTGCGCGCGGCGTGCGCACCGCATCGGATTTTTTGATGGCGTTGCAACTGACTGGCGCGGCCAAGGCCAATTCCCTAGCCAACATGCAATTGCGCTTGCCGGTCCTCGTCATCGGCGGCGGATTGACCGCCATCGATACCGCGACCGAATCGCTGGCTTATTATCCGGTCCAGGTGGAAAAATTCCTGCAGCGCTACGAGCAATTGTGCACCGAGCGCAGCGAGTCGGAGGTGCGCGCCAGCTGGAGCGCCGAAGATGCCGAAGTCGCAAGCGAATTCCTGCTGCATGCGCAGTCGATTCGCGACGAGCGCGCTCGGGCGACTGCAGCCGGCGAGGCGCCGAAAATCCTTGAAATGCTGCAACAGTGGGGCGGGGTCATGCTGGCTTACCGCAAGCGCATGATCGACAGCCCGGCGTATACGCTCAATCATGAAGAAGTCGAAAAAGCGCTGGAAGAAGGCATCGCCTACGCGGAATGCCTGAGCCCGGCCGCGATCGAAGTCGATGCGTTCGGCGCAGCCCAATCGATGCGGATGCGCACGCAAGTCCTCGATGCGGAGGGAAAGTGGTCCGACGGCCATGAAGTATGCCTGCCCGCGCGTTCCATTTTCATTGCGGCGGGCACCCAGCCCAACACCGTGCTGGCGCGCGAGGATGCAAGCCATTTCCGGCTGGACGGCCGTTACTTCGCAGCATGCGATGAGCAGGGCAACAAGGTTCGTCCGGAGGAGGCGATCTCCAAGCCGGAGCAGGCACAAGTGTTGCTGAGCAAAATGGATAACGGGAAATTCATTTCCTTCTTCGGCGACCTGCATCCCTCCTATTTCGGCAACGTAGTCAAGGCAATGGGCTCGGCCAAGCAAGGATATCCGCAAGTGTCGCGGGTGCTGGCGCAGCAGCCGCCGATCTGCGCGGACGACGACGTGGCGTTTTTTGCACGTCTGAATGCCGGCATGCGCGCCACGGTGCATGCGGTGACCCGTCTCACGCCGAACATTGTGGAAGTGGTGCTGCACGCGCCCTTTGCGGCGGCGCGGTTCCAGCCGGGGCAATTCTTCCGGCTGCAGAACTACGATGCGCGCTCCGCCGTGGTGCGTGGCACGCGCATGACCATGGAAGGGCTTGCATTGACCGGCGCCTGGGTGGATGTCGAGCAAGGACTGGTGGCCTGTATCGTGCTGGAAATGGGTGGTTCGGCCAATCTGGTCGCCGCGCTGCAGCCGGGCGAGCCGGTGGTGCTGATGGGACCTACCGGCGCACCGACGCATATCGTTGGCAATGAAACAGTGATGCTGGTCGGCGGTGGTCTTGGCAATGCTGTACTGTTTTCGATTGGCGCCGCGTTTCGTGCCGCAGGGTCCAGGGTGTTGTATTTCGCCGGCTACAAGAAACGGATCGATCGCTACAAGGTGGCCGAAATCGAAGCGGCTGCCGATGTGATTGTCTGGTGCTGCGACGAGGCGCCCGGCTTTGCCCCGAACCGGCC
>DATEZO010000171.1:0-13175 GCA_035255485.1 Burkholderiaceae bacterium | reverse complement strand
CTATAGCGGTTGCGCCCCAGGTTCTTGGCGGCATACATGGCCTGGTCGGCATTCCTGAGCAGCACATCGGCATCGCTCGCATCTTCCGGATAGAGCGTGATGCCGATGCTGGCGGAAATATGGGCGGTCTCAATCCCGAGATGAAACGGCTCCGCCATTTTCTGCAGGATCTTCTGCGCGACAAAGGCGATGTGACCCGGATTGCGTAATTCACCCATGATGATGGTGAATTCGTCGCCGCCCAGGCGCGCCACGGTATCGGTTTCACGCACACAACTCTGCAGGCGCTGCGCCGCCTCCTTCAGCAGGATATCGCCCGTATCGTGGCCAAGCGTGTCATTGACATCCTTGAAGCGATCAAGATCGAGGAAAATCAATGCCAGCGGCAAGCCGGTGCGATGCGCCGTCCGGATGCCCTGTCGCAAATGATCGTAAAACAGCCGGCGGTTGGGCAAACCGGTCAATGCATCGAAGTTGGCCTGGTTCCAGATCATTTCTTCGGAATGTTTTTTCCCGGTGATGTCGGACAGATTGCTGACCACCATGCTGACCTTGCCCTCGCTGTCAAACAGCAGCTCGGTATTGATGGAAACCCATGTCAGATTGCCATCGGCCTTTTTCAGCCCCATCACCACATCGCGCGCAGGCAGGCCGGTGCGCAGCGATACCGCCGCCGGATGGAGGTTGCCGGGAAACGGGCTGCCGTCTTCATGCACCGTCGGCACGAGCCGGTCAAGCGTGTCGGTGGCCGCCAGTTGCCCGGCAGAAAGGCCGAGGATGCGTTCAGCCGCGGCATTGCATTCCATGAAGCTGCCGTCCCGGGCTTGCACGACCAGGCCTTCAGTCATGGCATCGAAGATGGAAGCGAGCCGCTCGCGCGAGGCCCGCAGATCGGCCTCCACCCGATTGCGTTCGCTAATCTCGGCGTTCAGGCGCTCGTTGGTCTTCTGCAAGTCGGCGGTGCGTTGCCGCACCCGTATTTCGAGCTCGTCATGCGCCTTGCGTAAAATATCTTCCGCCTGCTTCAGCTCGGTGATATCGGCCACCATCCCGATCTGCCTGGCCGGCTGGCCGCGCTTGTCGTACAGCACCGACCCCTTCACGGAAACCCAGCGCAGCGCGCCGCCTGGCTGGATGATGCGAAACACCATATCCATCCGGCCGGTATCCCAGCATTCCCTGATGCGTTCCTGCGCACGCTCGCGATCCTCCGGCGGCAGATGGTTCAGGAAGGTTTGCAGGCTCCACTCGGGCACCGGTGCATCATAGCCGTAGATCTGATCGTGGCGCGCCGACCGGACCACCGTATCCTGCTTGATATCCCAATCGACAATGCCCAGTTGCGCCGACTGCAGCGCCAGATTCAGCCATTTTTCGCTTTCCTTCAATTCACCGGTCATTTCCGTAGCGAGCGCCAGTGCGCGGGCGCGGCCGGTCGCCAGCAGCCATATCAGCAACGACAGCAGCAGGCTGGCAAGAATGCCCGCAGTGGCAATGACCTTCGGCCGGTCGGTATCGACACGGGTTTCAAAAGCGGGAAGAGAGCTGATCGCCACTGTCCACGCCCGCCCGCCGATTTCGATGCGCTGGGTGGCCTGCTGCAGGGAAAGGTCCGCAACACGGCGGCCTGCGCCGACAGCCGAACCGCCATACAGCTGCGATTGCGCCGACATCGTGCCATCATCGTAAATCCTGATATCGAGATCTCCCGAGAGCGCATCGCGCATGCCCTGCATCAGATCGTTCACGCGAAAAGGGGCATAGACCCAGCCGACAATGGCGGCACGGCGATTTTCCACAGTCTCGGTTGGCATCCCGCGACGGTATACAGGCAAATACATGAGGAAGCCGGGCTGCACGCCTTGCTCGCCTTCCTGCACCAGCGTCACCTTTCCGGACAGAGCCGCCTTGCCCTGATCACGCGCCAGCATCATGGCGGCGCGGCGCACCGGATTGGTATACATGTCGTAACCGAAGGCACGCAGGTTCATGCCGGAAAAAGGCTCGATTTCGACAATGGAGGTATAAAAATCGCGCTCATCCTCCGGATTAATTTTGTATTCCGGAAAGCCCTTCTTGCGAATAGCATCGACATGCGACGCTTTCTGCGCTTTCGGCACGATCTCCGCATAGCCGACGCCCTGGACGCCAGGGTAGTGCTCGTCAAGACGCAGCGCGCTGACATAGGAATGGAATTCATCGTGCGTCACCTCGGTCGATCCGGCGAACAGGCCGCGCAGGCCGCGCAATATCTGCTCGTAGGCATTCATGCGTTGCATGATGCGACCGATCGTTTCATGGGTGCTGATATCGAAAATGACTTGCAGTTTTTGCGCAGCATCCTGTTTCGCCTGCGCCCACAGCGAGTGGGTAATCCCCAATGAAAACACCAGCATCAGCCCAGCCAGGATCTGCGGTATGAACCGACACTGCATGAAACCACGCGAACCGGGAGCAGGAGGAGGAAATGCGATGGGCGAAAGGGAAGGCAACGGCATGTTCATTATTGACTCGCCATGAATGATTTGGTTTCGCCCATAAAATATTTTTTCCGCGCCAACTACCCGAGCACAATGCTTTCTTGCATGCAATCCATGTGGCCCGATCTCCTGCCTGCCGGCATTTCCCGGATAATCCGACCGAATAGAGTCGACGCGGCTTGATGTCTCGCAAACATATCCCGCAAGATCGAATAACAATGAGTGTTATGCAAACCTCTTTGTTCCTGTCCCGGGCTGCGGCGATTGCCGCGCTGGTGCATGCCGCGACGGCATGCCCCCAACCTGCTGCGCCAGAGGCATCCAGGGCCACGACGACGATTTACCGGCAAGTAATGCCCGATGGCCAGATTGTCTATTCGGACAAGATGCTGAAAGGCGCAAGAGTGGATGAAACCATTGCAATGGAACATCCGATCAAGGGCAATCTGTGGACCACCGAATCCGGCACCCGCCCACTCGTCGCGCCACGCAGCACATCCACACCGGTCAACAAGGTAGCCTCGATCCCTGCGCCAGGCGAAAAAAGATCTCTCGATGCAGCGACATCGGATGTGATTCACGCCGAAATGCTGCTGGAAGACGCCAAGAAACGGCAGGAAGCAGGTGTCACTCCCTTGCCGGGCGAGCGCACCGGCAACAGCGGCGGCGGCTCGCGATTGAATGAAGCCTATCACGCACGCCAGCAGGCGCTGGCAAACGATGTGGCGACCGCTGAAGCAGCGCTGAAAAAAGCCATTGCGAACCGGGACGCACTGCGCTGACGTTCCCGATATCCTGTGCCGCGCGGCGGACAACGATGGCAGGCTCTTTCCATAACACCTCATGACGTATTAAATACACTATCCTGTATTTTTATACAGCCGCATTCTTACTGGGAATTTCATGGTATTTTTACATATACTCCACGTATTTTATAAAAATGGACCGTTGAAGGCATTGCCGCATGCGCGCCACGCCAGCGGAAGGAAGGGCCCGGTGGCGGGCAACGATACGCGAACTTGATTGTCTAATTGATTGTTCGTTGCAAGGTGCGAGCCTTTGCCGGACGATCCGGCGTGCAGGGTGATGCTGCCGAACAGAAGACATTAAATATATGGAAGCCTCCGAGACCAATGAGCAGCAGAGAGTAGCCAAGCTGCGGCAATACGGTATTCTCGACACGCCTCCCGAGGAGGATTTCGACGTATTCACCACGCTGGCGGCGGCACTGTGCCGTACGCCGGTGGCGATCATTGGACTACTGGACGAAAAAAGACAATGGTTCAAGTCCAAGATCGGGCTGACCATCGATGAAACGCCGCGCGCAGCCACTTTTTGCGAGCAGACCGTTCTGCGCAAGGATTTCTTCATGGTGCCCGATACGCTCCAGGACCCCATGTTCAACCAAAACCCGCTGGTCACCGGGCCTGCCAATATCCGTTTTTATGCCGGTGCGCCGCTGATTACTCCGGATGGATATGTGATCGGGACGCTCGCCGTCATCGATCATGTCCCGCGCACGCTGGAACCGGCGCAGAAAGAAGCGCTTTGCATTCTCGCCAAGCGGGTCGTTACCGTGCTGGAACTCAAGAATACGCTCAGGCGCCTTGCGGATACGGTCAGCGAGCGCGATCGCGCGCAGGAAGCATTGCACGCGATCCAGCAGGACCTGGAAACCCGCGTCCTGGAACGCGGCATTGCGCTGGAACGGGCCAATATCGAACTGCATGCGCAAGTCGAGCAACGCATCCAGGAGCGCAATCTATCCGAATCCCTCATCAACAACGTACCCGGTACCCTGTTCGTGACCAACCAGGCTGGCCGGTTTATCCGCTGGAACAGGAATTTCGAACGTGTCAGCGGTTATTCTGCCGCCGAAATTTCGCAGTTGCACATGACGGATCTTTTCCGGGTCGAACCGGAAAGACAGGCGCTGGCCGCGGCTGCCGAAAAAATATTCAGGGGCGAAAGAGGGCAGATCGAGGCCCATCTGTTCACCAGGCAGGGCGAAAAAATTCCCTATCTGTTCAATGGTGCGCCGATCGACATCAGTGGCGTTCGCCATCTGTGCGGCATGGGTATCGACATTACCCAGCGCCATCACGACGAGGAACATTTGCGCCTGCTGCATCAGGCCATCAAAGTCAGCATCAATGCGGTTGCCATTGTCGATATCCATCTCACGATCCTGTATGTCAATCCCGCCTTTACCGCGATCACCGGATACCGCAAGCAAGATATCCTCGGACGGGATGGCGGCGTGATCTTCAAGAAGGCGCTGGATCGCCCTGGAATGGAGCACGTCCGGCTTGCGCTGCGCAACAGAAGCGAGACACGATCCGTGGTACGCAGCCGCCGCAAGGACGGCACGGTTTTCTGGAGCGACCTGTATATCGCGCCGATACGCGACGCCTCGAACGAGGTGACCCATTTTGCCTGCATCATCAACGATGTCACGGAAAACAAGGAATACGAAGCGCAACTGGAGCATCAGGCCAACTATGATTTGCTCACGCATCTGGCCAACCGCAATCTGCTGACCGATCGCATCAACCAGGCCATCGCAGAAGCGGAGCGCGAGCACCGGGTCGTTGCCATCGCCTTCATCGACCTGGACAACTTCAAGTTCGTCAATGACAGCCTGGGCCACAACATCGGCGACCAGTTGCTGAAGGCAGTGGCGGACAAGATGAAATCGAGCATGCGCGAAGGCGATACGCTGGCCCGCTATGGCGGCGACGAGTTCGTCTTCGTGCTGCGCAACCAGCATACCGAAGAAGAAGTGTCGACATGGATGAGCCGCCTGATGGAAACCATGGCGCGCCCGTTCCTGATTCAGGATCATCAGCTGTATGTCACCTGCAGCATCGGCGTGAGCTTTTATCCGCATGACGGCAAGGATGTCAATACCCTGCTGCGCAATGCCGACACGGCAATGTACCGCGCCAAGGACTCCGGCCGCAACAACTGCCAGTTCTTCACCTCCATCATGAATACGCGCATTGCCGGCCGGCTATCGATGGAGGCCAAGCTGCGCCGGGCGATCGAGCGCCAGGAATTCATTCTGCATTACCAGCCGCAAATCAATCTGCAGACCGGCAAGATCATCGGCATGGAAGCGCTGGTGCGCTGGCAGCATCCGGAAGAAGGGCTGATCATGCCGTCGCGATTCATCCCGCTGGCGGAAGAGACCGGCCTGATCGTGCCGATCGGACAGTGGGTGCTGCTGACGGCGTGCGAACATAATCGCGCATTGCAGGAAATGGGGCTGCCGCCGATCTCGGTCGCAGTCAATCTGTCGACACGGCAGTTCCATCCGAAAGCGCTGGTCAAACAAGTGGATGCGGCGCTGCGCCAGTCCGGATTGCATGCTCCCTGCCTGCAACTGGAAGTCACCGAAAGCATGGTGATGAACAATCCCGAAGAAGCGCAGACAATACTGCACACACTGAAGGAAATGGGCATCCAGCTCGCGATCGACGATTTCGGTATTGGCTATTCGAGCCTGAGCTACCTGAAGCGCTTTCCGATGGATCAGCTGAAAATCGATCAATCCTTCGTGCGGGATATTCCCGGCTCGCCGGACGATGCCGCGATCGTGCAGGCAATCATCGCGCTCGGACACAATCTGGATCTGTGCGTCATCGGGGAAGGCGTCTTCAACGAAGGGCAGATGGTTTTTTTAAAGCAGCACGGATGTGACGAAATGCAAGGGTACTATTTCAGTGCGCCCCTGCCTTTCGGCGATCTGCAACGCCTGCTGAAAAGCAGCCCGCCGATCTGGACGCAAACTGCTTTCAGTCTGTGATGCGAGGTTGTTTTACGCTTGCAAAAGCCACTGCCTTGCTGCCGCAGCATTCAATACATGGAGTATAGGAAAAAACATATTAATACGCGCAATGAATATGCGGCTGTTAAAAAATACACCGCCGTGTATAAAACCTGTTCCGCATGCTGCCGCAGCACGGCCAAGGAGGCGGGAAGCCGCCTTTCGCGTCAACGCTCCAGCACATACCTTCCTGGCGCGGGGCCGAACGACAAATAGCCCTTTTCACCCGCCCCCATGGCCGGCGGCGCCACGCTGCCGCGTGAATGCTGCTTCAGCCATGCGGACCACGACGGCCACCAGGAGCCTTCCATGGGCGGAGTGGTCGCATACCATGTCAACGGATCAACGTAGTTGGCCGCCGACAGCGTATGCGACATGCGGAAATAGCGCCCCTTGTGACCGGGCTCGCTCACCACGCCCGCATTGTGTCCGCCGCTGGTCAGCACGAAGGTCTGATCGGCGCCGGCCGCAAGGTTGATCTTGTATACCGATTGCCAGGGCGCGACGTGGTCGGTTTCGGTGCCGAGCACGAACATCGGCGCCCGGATATCGCTCAGGGCAACCGGTTTGCCGTCGACCTTGAAGCGCCCCTGGAACAGGTCGTTGTTGAGGAACAGCCGATGCAGGTATTCGCTATGCATCCGGTACGGCATGCGGGTCGCATCCGCATTCCACGCCAGCAGGTCGGTTATCGGCGCGCGCCGCCCTATCAGGTATTGCTGCACGATGCGCGACCACACCAGGTCGTTGGTGCGCAATAATTGAAATGCCCCGGCCATCTGCCTGGTGCTCAGATAGCCCTGGTTCCACATGATGTCCTCCAGATAATCAAGCTGGCTGTCGTCGATGAACAGCATCAGTTCGCCGGCTTCGGTGAAATCGGTCTGCGCCGCCAGCAGCGTCATGGAATTGAGCTGGTCACCGCCTTTCTGCGCCAGCAAGGCAGCGGCGATCGCCAGCAGCGTCCCGCCCAGGCAATAGCCGACGGCGTTGACCTTGCTGCCGGGGACGATGGCCTGTACTGCCGCCAGCGCGTCCAGCACACCCAGCCGCAGATAGTCATCCATGCCAAGGTCGCGGTCTTCGGCGCCGGGGTTGTGCCAGGAAATCATGAAGACGGTATGCCCTTGCCCCACCAGATAATTGACCAGCGAATTGGCAGGCGACAGGTCGAGTATGTAGTACTTCATGATCCACGCCGGCACGATCAGGATCGGCTCGGCCTGCACCTTGTCGGTAACAGGCGTGTATTGGATCAATTCGATCAGGCGATTCCGCAAAACCACCTGGCCCGGCGTGATCGCCACATCGCGGCCCGGCTGGAAAGCTTCCGCCCCAACCGGCGGCTTCATGCCGCTTGCCCGCTCCATGTCTTCCAGAAAATTCATCGCGCCGCGCACCAGGTTCTGCCCGCCCTCGCGCACGGTCGCATCCAGCACTTCCGGGTTGGTGGCGAGGAAGTTGACCGGCGACGCGATGTCGAGCAATTGCCGCGCCACGAACGACACCACCTGTTCATGGTGCGGCGACACGCCGCCGATACCGGTCGTGACGTTATGCCACCATTGCTGATGCAGCAGGAAGCTTTGCTGAATCACATTGAAGGGCCAGTGCTGCCATTTTTCATCGCGAAAGCGGAAATCCTGCGGCAAGGGTTCGATGCAGGGCTCGCACGCCGCGCCCGATGCAGCGCGCGCGACATAACCGCCCAGCCGGATCGATTTGCGCAGCGCCTTTTCCGACAGTTTTGCCCATTTACCGGGCGACTCGGCCAGATGCAGCGCCCAATCGAAATACGCCAGGGCCAGGCTGGCGGGCGAAATCGCGCCAGTCACACGTCCCATGCTGGCATGCAGCAAGCGGTCAATCGAAGTGGGCGGCTCGATATCGCTGGCGGCCACAGGCAGCAGCGCCGGCAGTTTCATCTCTTTGCTGGCCTGATGTGCAGCGACGACCTGCAAATTCGGTGGTGCTTTATCCATACATGCTCCGGCTGGTTCCGTTTTCCTCTCATGACTTATAGCCACCCTGCCTGCATAGAATATTGACATGAGTCAAACATGACGAAACGGCAGGAGGCGAACGCTTCTTTTCTACCGGGTCCATTGCCGACAGGTATCGCCGATCTTATAATTGCCGTGTTTTGGTGCCCGCGCGCATGTCCATGTGCGCAGTTCAACGGGAAACATGCAGCCTGGCAGACGGGGGATTCTGCATGGCGGTATCGGCATCTTTTATCCTGCAATCATCACGGAAGGCGATGCGCGCCATGGCGTATCGTATGCACATGCCGACAATAGAATCGACGCAGGACGCCGCATTGGCCGTTGCGATTGATGCGGCCATCGCCGCAAGACCCAACCGCCCGGCAGCCTGGAATCGGTCCATGGCGGCAACCGGCCGGAAGAAGAATCCGGCATGATCCCCGGTACGGAATCGTCCGGCAACAGCGCCCTTGCCTGGTGCCTGCATCAAGTACGGCTTTTTTTCACGGCGCTGCAATTCTTCACCCGCCTGCCGGTTCCGCGCTGGGTGGGATTCGAGCCCGACTGGCTGCATCACGCATCGCGCTACTTCCCGCTGGTCGGGATCGTGGTGGCAGCCGTCACAGGCGGCGTCCATGCACTGGCCGCCCTGCTCTGGCCGCCACTGGTTGCGGCGCTGCTGTCGACCATGGCCGGCATCTATCTGACCGGCGCCTTTCATGAAGACGGCTTTGCCGACACATGCGATGGCTTTGGCGGCGGCGCCACACCGCAGCGCATCATGGAAATCATGAAGGATTCGCGGATTGGAGCCTATGGCGCCATCGGCATCAGCCTGTTGCTGGCCCTGAAATGCGCAGCGCTCTCCGACATGCCGACGCCGGCGGCGCTGGCCGCTTTATTCATCGCGCATCCGCTATCGCGCCTGGCCGCGGCATCGCTCATCCTGCGGCTTGACTATGCCAGGACGGAAGGCAAGGCAAAGCCGCTCGCACAGCATATGTCAGCCGCCGAATTCATGATCGCCGCCATCACCGCTTGCCTGCCCGCGATGGTGTTGTGCCTGGCAGGCTGGATGTCCTGGCGCGGCATGGCCGTCTCCGCCATTGCCGCGGCGCTGGCGACGATCTGGCTGGCCGGATTCTTCCAGCGACGTATCGGCGGATTTACCGGGGACTGCCTGGGTGCGGTACAGCAAGTAACCGAAGTCGTCCTCTACCTGGGGATGCTGGCGTGCCTGTAAAGCCGCATCGCATCATGGCACGATCGATCTCATGCGCCTTTTCCTGATTCGTCATCCGGAACCGCAGGTGGCGCCGGCCACCTGCTACGGCAACAGCGATCTGCCGGTATCGCCGCAGGCGCATGCGCGCGCATGGGCGGCACTGCATCCGCAATTGAACAACAACACGCTGGGTACACCAGGCACACCCTTGTTTTCAAGCCCCTTGCGGCGCTGCGCCGAACTGGCGGACATGCTGGGCGACACACTGGGCGGCAAGCCGGTGACAATGGATGCCCGCCTGAAGGAAATGCATTTCGGAACTTGGGAACTGCGCCGCTGGAGCGATATCGCCCGCGCCGAAATCGATGCATGGGCGGACGATGTCCTGACATATCGTCCAGGCGGAGGAGAAACCGTGATGGAAGTTGCAGAGCGGGTGCAGGCATTTCAGCGCGATCTGATGCATCGGCAACTGGAGCAGGCAATTGTCGTTTGCCATGCGGGCACGATACGCATGTTCCTGGCGTTGCAACACGGCCTGCCGCTTGCAGCAGCGGCGCAGCATGCCGCCCGACATCCTCATGCCATCGGTTACGGCGAATTGACGATTCTGGATATTCAATGCCGTGCGTAGGTGCCGGTCATTATCACGCAGGCAGCGACAGCGCGTATCCAGGCCAGTAAAATGGCGCAAAGGCGATCAGCGATCCGCATGGCACCAGATTGCACATGCTGCGGCTGGTTTGGCCGATGTCTTGCTGGCAATGCGATAAAGACAATCATCCCGACTGCTGCGGAATGTCTCCGTGCCACGATGTTGTGCTCCAGGCATCATGCGCGCATCCGGTTGGAAAATCGCAACCTGCGATAGCGAAACAAATACGTCAAATCAACCTATTTCTTGACGCACCCAATCGATTATTCGAAAATCATTTCATGTATATCGGTATAGAAACACGCGGCAAGGATGCAAGAAACGAAGTCAGGAAAGTACTACGTTGTCAGGCACGCATCCTGTTTAAAAATGCGCCTTCATTAAGCGGCCGCACCTTCGATATCTCTCCCAGCGGCATTTGCATCATCGCTCCGGAACATATTGCACCGGGGCAGTCATGCGGCCTGTCCTTCTCGACACCGATCGCCGGCAAGATAATTGAAGTGAATACTTTGGCAAAAGTCGCCTACAGCATCTGCATCGGCACAACGGGATTTCGCATCGGATTCCAATTTGTCGACCCTGATCCCGCCGCCAGGGCTGCCATCAATCAGATCCTCAAGTAATGCCCGTGTAATACCTGTTTGTCGCGTGGTCGTACTGGCACGATCATGCCGCGGCAACGGTCAACGCAAACAGCCGGCACGGCTCACCACTGGTTTGCAAACGCAGATTTTGTCATGGCTTTCCTGGTCGTCAAAAGATACCCGATCAGCTTTTGATAATGCGCGACCAGCGAAGGATAGTTGGCATCATTCGGATGCAGCCCCAGTCTCACCAGCGGTAATGCGGCAATCGCCCGCGACATTACGGAGTTCAGCGCACGCGATGCCTGCCTGCTCCATGCATTGCGCGCCGCATACACCAGGCTGGGCGACAACAGCGCCTGGCGCTCGGGCAGCAAATAAAAATGTTTCAATGTCGTGGTGTATTTGAAAGGGAAGTCACCCAACGCCTGCCAGGCGCCATCACCCAGCAGCCAGGCCGGCGCGACGAATCCATCCACCGGCCAGCCGCGCCGCCTGAACCAGGCCAACCCTTTTTCAAGACGCTGCCTGGCATCGTCCGCATCGATCGCCGCAAACTCGCCCTCCCCCAGCGTATAGACATGGCGCGTAAAACGTTCGCGCAAACTGCCTGGAGCGGGACCGTCGTCCAGATGGTTGTAACCATGCAATGCCAGTTCATCACCGCATGCGAGGCGCTGTTCCAGCAAGCGGTCGTAGTGGGCGGTATCAATATCGGGAAAGCGATGATACGCCGGCACCACCAGCAGCGTGACCGGAATCTTGGCTACCGCACCAATCGCCTGCAGCAGGCGCTGACAGGATGGCCAGGTATGCGGCGACACATCGTGTATCGAGACGCACAGGGCATGCATTTCCTTATTCCGCGGCATAGGACAGTCCCGCTTCCAGCTCCGCTCTCTCATGCGCGGCAAACAGATTCGCATATTGCGCAACCAGTTGCGGCACGATCAGGTTCCAGTCGTATTTTTCAAGCGTCCTGCGACGCCCGTTGGCGCCCAGTTGCGCAAGATCGCCTTCATAAAGCGCTTCCAGGCCCTCGGCCAGTGCTGCCGCGCTGCCTGGCCGCACCAGCAATCCGGTGTCACTGCTCACCAGTTCGGCCACGCCCCCCGCCGCCACGCCCAATACCGGAATGCCGCATGCCATCGCTTCCAGCACAACCAGTCCAAACGTTTCCTGATCGCCCGGATGCACCATGACATCGCAGCTGGCGATCACGCTTGCCAATACATGGGGGTCGCGCTGAAACGGCAGATGAATCAGCCGCGGCGAGCGCTCCCGCATCTTTCCGCTACCCACCATGAGCAGATAGTAAGGATCGCCCAGCCGCTGCACCGCCTCCATCAGCAGCGGCAGTTTCTTTTCGCGGGTAAACCGGCCGGCATAGACCAGGAGCCGTGCGTTCTCCGGCAACCCTAGCCGGGCACGGAAAGTCTCGTCGCGCCGCTTCGGTGTAAACATCGATGTATCGACACCGAGCGGCTGGTGCTTCACCCGCTTGACCCCCAGATGGTGCAGCCGCTGCACCATCAGCTGGCTTGGCGCGAGCACCAGATCGAATTGCCGGTACAGACTGGACGCATAGTATGCAACAGCGCGGCCGGCGGCGGCGCCGAAGCGCTGTTCAGCGATTTGCACCAGATCCGAGTGGTAAAAAGCGACAACCGGCACATCGATCTTGTGCTTGACCCGCAGCGCAGCCCATGCAAACTGGCAAGCATCGCCGACCTCAATCAAGTCCGGTTGCAGGCGTTGCAATACACGCGATGCGATCCTGCCGGAAAGCGGCAAACGATAGCCGTTGGTATTCGGAATCGTAATGCCTGGCACACTGACAAATGATGATGATGAACAACCGCCGCCGCATGGGCCAGGCCCGACAATGGTGTGCCGGATGCGCGTGTTCCGTGCCAGCCATTCGGACTTTGCTGCGAGGTAGGTTCTGACTCCGCCGCCCTCCGCTGCGCAAAACATGGTGACGTCGACAAAATGCACTTTTCCTCGGCTGGTTTATTGGATGTCATCTGCAAATTAGCCGACCGGGTATTCCCTTGCCTTGAGCGCTATCAACCGGACACCGGTTATGCGGCATGCGCCATATCGATTCCCGTGCGGCGGGCTGCTTTTCAGCATCACTTTTCCCGCATCGGCGCATGACATTGGTCGAGGATGCGCGCAATACGGTCGCGCATGCGTTTCACATGCGAGCCTTCCCAATAAACATGCCCGCATGATGTGCATTCATGAAAGCGGTCATAGTGCTTTCCGCTTGTGTCAGGCACGCGATGCATGACGGCTTGCTTGTCAATTGCGCGCAACAGGCCGTTGCATGTCAGACAGCGACTGAAGGCACGAATTGACCGGGCCAGATCGAAGCGCATCAGTACTTCGCAGATCTGTTCTTCGCAGAC
>DATEZO010000170.1:0-3595 GCA_035255485.1 Burkholderiaceae bacterium | reverse complement strand
CGCAAGCGCATAGGCGTAATCGGTCAGGTGGAACGGCTGCGGCGGCGCCACCAGGCGCGCCCAGTCGGTCATGTCGAGCAGGCGCTGGCTATATGGAAAATCGGCCATGAAGGCGTCGGCGCGGCCCGATTCGACCTCGTTTTCGCGCGTCATCGGCGGCTTGACCACGAGCAGCTTCGCATGGCGCAGCGTGCGCTGCATGACTGGCTCCATGACCGTGCCGGCCTGCACCGCGATCACCCGGCCCGGCTTGTCGAGGTCGCCCCAGCTCTTCACGGCGCTGCCGTCCCTGGTGGTCATCGCGTAGATGTCGCTGCGCAGGTAAGGACGTGTGAACGCCAGCTTCTCGCGGCGCGCGTCGTTGATGCCGACGGCGTGCATGGCGATGTCGCAACGGTCGGCCAGCAGGTTATCGACCAGCATGGCGAACGAGCTGTCGACGTAGCGCACGCGAACCCCCAGTTCCCTGCCCAGTTCGGCGGACAGGTCGATATCGATGCCGCTCAGCTGGCGCGTCTTCGGATTGCGATAGGTGATGCCGTAGTAATCGGGCCAGATGCAAACGCGCAGTTCGCCGGCATCGAGTACGCGCTGCAGCCGGTCCGGCGCGGGAGAAGCAGTTGCGCCAGTACCGGCCAGGGCGAGCAAGGCGGCGAAACAACATCGAAGGCTGGAGATAATCTTCATCGGAAGTCGGAAAGACGATGGGTTGCGCTTGCAGCAGATGTGGGGAACGCGGCGTCAGAAGCCGAGGTCGGCCAGCAGGTCATCCACGCTGGACTGGTTGAGCGCGACGCTGCCATGCGCGCCAGGGCCGGCGGTCAGTTCCTCGCGGCGCGCGTGCACTACGGCACCGGGTGGCGCCGCATCGATCAGCAGGCGCAGCAAGTCGTTTTCCGTATGCTCCATGAGTGCGACGACCTTCTTGATGAGCTGGCCGGTCAAGTCCTGAAAATCCTGCGCCATCATGATCTCGGACAGCGCGCTGCGGGTACCGCCGCAGCTGGCCTGTGCTTCAGCCAGGAAGGCCCGGGTGCGGGTGGCGAGCAGCCCGTATTCCGGCACCGGCGGCAGATGCGGCGCGGCTTCCTCCCATTGCTGCGCGAGCTCTTTTGCCTCGTGCGCCAGGCGCTCCTGCTGGGGACCGTGTTCTTCCACCTTGCTCAGCACGACATTGGCGGCGTTTTCGGTCAGGCTGGCGATGTGTAGCAGCCGGTCGCGCGCAGTCGGAAATTCGCTGGCCGCGTCCGTCAGCACACCGTCGGCGCCGAGTTCGCGCAAGGTGTCGTGCAGCGCCCGCACGATCGTACCGAGCCGCTCGTAGACGGGAGCGACGTTGCCGGGAGCGAGGTCGTGAGAGCTGACTTCGCTGCCGCAGCCATCCCCGGAGGCTGCTTCAAGCAAGTGGTTGAGCGGGGTGAAATCATTCATGCTGACACTCCTGATAAGTGATTCATCTGCATCCATCGGGTATCGCCGGGCCGTGTTCCAGATCAGGCTGCCTGCACACTGGCCTGCGCGTCGTCACCCGTTCGCTACTGCCGGCATCGCCGGCTTCGTCCGCGCCTGGCGCTCGCCGGGCGCCAGCACGGCCGCACCAGCCGGCGGTGCACCGGTAACCAGCTTGAAGGCCGCCACCAGCTGCGCCAGCTTCGCGGCCTGGGTTTTCATGTTCTCGGCGGCGGCGGCGGCCTGTTCGACCAGGGCCGCATTCTGCTGGGTCACCTCATCCATATGCACCACCGCCTGGTTGACCTGCTCGATGCCCGCGCTCTGTTCCTGGCTGGCGGACGTGATGTCGTTCATATAGCCGGCCGCCTTGCGCACCGAACCGACCACTTCGCTCATGGTCTTGCCGGCATCGTCGACCAGCATGCTGCCGGACTCCACCGTCTTGACCGAGTCACCGATCAGGGCCGCGATTTCCTTGGCGGCCGACGCCGAGCGCTGCGCCAGGTTGCGCACCTCGGACGCCACCACCGCAAAGCCGCGGCCCTGCTCGCCGGCGCGCGCCGCTTCCACCGCCGCATTGAGCGCCAGGATATTGGTCTGGAACGCGATACCGTCGATGACGCTGATGATGTCGACGATCTTGCGCGAGCTTTCCTTGATCGAGCCCATGGTGCCGACCACCTGGCCCACGTCATGGCCACCCCGCACGGCAATGTCGGCGGCAGAAGCAACCAGCAGATTCGCCTCGCGCGCGTTTTCCGCGTTCTGCTTGACGGTCGCTGTGAGCTCCTCCATCGAGGCCGCCGTTTCCTCCAGCGAGCTGGCCTGCGATTCGGTGCGGGCGGACAGGTCCGCATTGCCGGCGGCGATTTCCGCCGCGCCGTGATGGACCACGTCGGTGGCTTCCTTGATCTGCCCAACCAGCAGCTTGACGTTAATCTGCAGAATGCGCAGTGCCTGCGCCAGGCGCGACAATTCGTCATTGCCGTGCGCTTCAATGCGGCCGGTCAGGTCGCCGTCGCACATGCGCTCCATGTCGCGCCGTATGCGTTCGGCCGGCGTCACGGTGGCGCGCAGCATCAGCACGCCGAACAGCAGCGTCAGCCCCATGCCGCAGCTGGCAAGAGCCATAGACCAGCCGTCGAGCAGCGCGCCGGGTGCCGTGAAAAAGCCGGCGGCAAACAGCAGCATCAGCGCCCCGCACCACAGCATGATTCGCGCACGGATCGACATCTGCTCCATCTGCCCGATACGCCCTAGCAGCGAGCGCCGCACCACCGCTCCTTCGCGCACGCCGATGTCGGTGCTGCCGCCCTTGATCCTGCGGTAAGCCTCTTCGGCGGCGGCGACCTGGGCCCGGCCCGGCTTGACGCGCACCGAGGTGTAACCGGCCACCTTGCCGTGTTCGTAGAGCGGCGCCACATTCGCTTCGACCCAGTAGTGGTCGCCGTTCTTGCAGCGGTTCTTCACCAGCCCGGTCCAAGCCTTGCCGCTCTTGAGCGTGCGCCAGAAGTCGTCGAACGCCTCGGGCGGCATGTCGGGATGGCGCACGATGTTATGCGGCGATCCCAGCAGCTCCTCCTCGGAGAAGCCGCTGATGTTGATGAAATCCTGATTGATGTAGGTGATTTTCCCCTTCAGGTCAGTCTTGGACACGATGGTTTCCGTATCCTTCAGGATGTACTCGACGTTCGTTACTGGCAGGTTGGTGCGCATGACTTCCTCTTGACGGGCTTCGTGATTGACATGTCGGATGGCTCAGAAGGTTTCCCACTCGCCGCCGTCGGCCGGCAGCAGAGGGGCGGTCTTCCTGGCCGACGCGGATTTGTTTGCCGCAGCCGGCAGCGCGGCGGGACGACGCTGGATGGTGGAAGGGATGGACGCGGCGCGCGGCTTTTCAGCGCTTGCCATGCTGTCCTGCACGCCATCGACCCGGAACACGCTGACAGCGCGCGCCAGGCTGGCCGCCTGATCCTGCAGCGACTCGGCCGCCGCCGCCGCCTCTTCCACCAGCGCCGCGTTCTGCTGCGTCACTTGATCCATCTGCGTGATCGCGTCGTTCACCTGCGCAATGCCGGATGCCTGCTCGCGGCTGGCTGCCGTGATCTCGTCCATGATGTCCGTCACGCGCTTGACGCCGGCC
>DATEZO010000169.1:0-2834 GCA_035255485.1 Burkholderiaceae bacterium | reverse complement strand
TACGCCCACGCCGGCCAGCCCGAGCACGAAGGCGGCCAGGCGCATGAACGTCAGCCGCTCGCCCAGCAGCAAAAAGCCGAACAGCGCGGTAAACACCGGCGCCAGCGAATTCATGGTCGCCATGTAGGCCGACGGGATGTATAGCGCCGACCATGCGAACAGGGAAAACGGAATCGCGGTATTGAACAGGCCGATCACCAGGTAAGCCTTTGCATTGCGGCGCCAGGCGAAATCGACGCCGCGCAAATACGCCACGGCAAACAGTGCCGCGCCGCCCAGCAGCGCGCGCACGAAGGTCGTCAGCAGCGGCCCGAGCGCCGGAGCGGCGATGCGCATGAGCAGAAAGCTCGTGCCCCAGATGGCGCCGAGCAGGAACAGTCTGGCAAGATTGGAATTGGACATGAATGGTCGGTCAAGCGCATGAAATGAAGACAAGATTGTAAGTGGTGCGTGCACATTCTGCCGGGCATGCGCGACGCGCAAGAATATCCAAGCATTCGGATTGCGGCTGCTTTACCATTTCGCCTGAAAGGATTTTGTCATGCCGCATCTCCCCCCGAATTCCACGCGTGTTTCCAGCCTGGCCGCCGGTGCGCGCGATACGCTGCCGATGATGGTCGGCGCCGCACCGTTCGGCGTGATCTTCGGCGCCCTGGTCGCCTCCGGCCCGCTCGCCGCCTGGCAAGGGCAGTTGATGTCGATGGGTGTCTTCGCCGGCTCCAGCCAGTTCATCGCGGTCGGCCTGGTGGCCGGCCATGCCGGGCTGCTCGTGATCTGGCTCACCACCTTCATCGTCAACCTGCGCCACATGCTGTATGCGGCGACGCTGCTGCCGCGCGTGGCGCACCTGCCGGCGCGCTGGCGCTGGGTGCTCGGCTTTCTGATGACCGACGAAACCTTCGCGGTGATGAACGGCTATTACAGCACGCACGCCGACACCAAGCTGGGACACTGGTATTTCCTCGGTTCCGGACTCGCCATGTACCTCAACTGGCAGTTGTGGACACTGGCTGGCCTGTTGTTCGGCGCAGCGTTTCCGCAATTGCAGTCGCTCGGCCTCGATTTCGCGATGGTGGCCACCTTCATCGCGATCGTGGTGCCGCAGCTGAACCGCATGCCGCATTTCGGCGCCGCGCTCGCCGCCGGGATCTTCGCCTTTTTGCTGCGCGACTTGCCGTACAAGCTGGGACTGATGTCCGCCGTGCTGATCGGCGTGATCGTTGGCATGGCATTGCTGCGCCTGCGGCCGCAGCCGCAACTGAACAGGACGGACGCAGCATGAATTACACGGTCATGATTCTTGGCATGGCCGCCGTCACGGTCTTCATCAAGGCTGCCATCTTCGTGCTCGGCAGCCGCGCGGTGTTCCCGCCGCTGCTGCAGCAGGCGCTGGGTTTCGTGCCGGTGACGGTGCTGACAGCGATCGTCGTGCCGATGGTGCTGGCGCCGCACGGCGGCGGCATCGAATTGTCCTTGCGCAATCCGCAACTGGTCGCCTCCATCGTCGCGGTCCTGGTGTGCCTGGCCACGCGGCACCAGCTAGTCACCATCGTGGCCGCGCTGGCGATCTTCTTTGCCTGGCAGTTCGGCGGATTCACCTGATAATTTGCGCGTTGCCGCAATGACTGGCAGAATTTCCGTAAATCAAGTCGACTTTCCGGCTTGGCAATGCGATGGGCGCGCAGGGCGCGTCCAGTTCGAATAGACCGGAGGACGGTCATGGCGCTTGGCGTTCCGTCCAAAATCATGCGGAGAAAAAATGCGGGCGGCACTGGGACTACGCGGGAAATCGGTTCTTGCGCTGCTGGGAACGTGCATTCTGGTGTTGCTGCTGGCGGCGCTGATCGGATGGCAGGCCATCAATTCGATACGCTCCCATCTCGGTACGGCCTATGCCCGCAACTTCACCCTGCTCAAGCGTGAGCGTATCCTGGCGCCGGTCACGCGCGAACTTGCCTTGTCATCGCGCTTGGCTGCGTCGCAGGCGATCCGCCGCTGGGTGCAGGACGATGCCAATGCCGCCAAGAAGGCAAGTGCACTCGAGGAAGCGGAAAGTTTTCGCCGCGACTTCCAGGATCACTCCTATTTTCTGGTTTCGGCGCTGTCAAACAATTATTATTTCAACGACGCCCGGTCCGCGTTCAGTATCGAGCCGCGCTACCGCCTGAAGCCGGACGATGGCCACGACGCATGGTTTTTCAACACCATCAAGAGCGACCGGCCGTTCAACATCAACGTCGATCCGGACGTCAAGCTGGGCGTCACCAAGGTCTGGTTCAACGTGCTGATCCGGGACGGCGAGCGCAATGTCGGTCTGGCCGGCTCCGGGCTGGACTTGTCGGCCTTCCTGCGTGACTTCATCAGCACCACCGAGCCGGGCGTAACGCCGATGATCGTCGACGCCAACGGTGCGATTCAGGCGCATCCGGACCACCGGCACATCGCGTTCAATTCGGGCACCGGCGCGGCGGCGAGCGACAAGTCGCTGTTCGGTTTGCTGGCGCGCTCCGGTGACGTCGCCGCGGCGCGGGCCGCGCTGAATGCCGCCATGCGTGCGCCAGGCAGCGTCGAGATGTTTTCGGCCCGGCTCGGCGGCAAGAACCAGTTGTTTGCGGTGTCCTACATTCCCGAGCTGAAATGGCATGTGCTGACTGCGGTGGATCTCGACGCGGCCAAAGTGATCGATACCGGCCTGCTCAGGTGGATTGCGCTGGCGGCCGTGGCGCTGCTCGCGCTGGCGGTGATCGGCTTTTCATTCGCGGTCAACCGCCTGGTGCTGCGGCCGCTGCTGCGGCTCAAACAGTCGGCGCAGCAGATGGCCGCCGGCAATTACT
>DATEZO010000168.1:0-6486 GCA_035255485.1 Burkholderiaceae bacterium | reverse complement strand
GCGGCTACGGCCACGTGAAGCAACGCCACCTGAAGGCGGCGCAGGAGAAGGAAGCGGCGCTGCTGAAAACCTTCCATGCGCCAGCGCCTGCGGGCAAGGCGTCGCAGCATGCCGCATAGCTATTGCTGAAGCAGTAAAAGTACGCCGGCAAGGCGGGCCGCAGAAATGCGACCCGCCTTTTTTATGGCTCCCGGCGAACGTGCGGCATGAATGCACAGGCCAGGATCGCATCCCGCACGTGCCGCGTTTCCCAAGGCGCTGAAGCCGGTGATCTGCCGCCTCGGCCCCAATGACCTGGGTGCGATGACATGGGAGATTGCCTGACGACACGCCCCATACGCCAAACTCCCGTTGCAACCAATGCGACAAATGGCGCGCATCAGCATCATGTTTGATGCTATCGGTATGCCAGTGCCACGGGAGCGGGCGGGTAGCACATCGCGTTGTATCATGGCGCCATGCTGCGCAGCACGCTATCCGGCGCACGCGCTGGCGATGAAGGATGCTGCACACACAGGGTAAAAATCGAAAAAAGAAAGGGCGCGCATCTCATGATTCCGGGAAATCAAATCATGCATCACTATGACAATCGATCCATAGGACTTCATTGGCTCACTGCTGCCCTGGTGATCCTGCTGTGGAGCGTCGGACAGACGATCGACTGGTTTCCGCGCGGAACGCCGCGCGTCACGGTGCGCAGCCTGCACATCAGCGTCGGTATCGTGCTCGGATGCATCCTGCTGTATCGCGTCTGGTGGCGCAGCACCGCCGGGCGCCGCTTGCCGCCAGCCGGCGTCGGCACATTGCAGACGTTATCGCGGCTGGTGCATGTCTTGCTGTATCTCGGGATACTGGCCACGGTCGTGCTTGGCGTGGCAAATGTGTGGGTGCGCGGCGACACGATTTTCAATTTGTTGACCATCCCGAAATTCGACCCGACCAACAAGCCGCTGCGCGAGACGGTGGGAGACGTGCATGCCGTACTGGCGCATGCCGTGCTCATTCTGGCGGCATTCCATGCCACCGCCGCGCTGATGCATCATTTCTTCTGGAAAGACGATGTGCTGCGGCGCATGCTGCCGGGGCGCTGAGCAAGTCCTGCGGGCCGAATGCGGCGGGACAGGGCGGCGTTCGTGCCGCGGCTCATGAACCTGTGGGCCGTGATTTGCTTATTCGGGGCATGCGCAACGTTCGACGTAAGGGGCGGCTTGCGGCCTGCCGCAAGACGTCCCCTTGACGGAGGGGTTAGGGCAATGCGCCGGAGGGGTGCTTCTTAGCCACAGCCTCAATGGATGCGACCTCTGAGACAGAGACAACGCGGAACTGAGGTGGCCGGGCCTTGCTTGAGCGCTCCATCGCGAGGGCCCTATCGTTCATGACAGACACCATGAACCAGCTTTGATTCGGCAAAGCATTTGCAAGTTTGACGCTCGGTAGAGCGTCCGCGACTGCGTCTAGGTGAAATCTGGCGCGCGCGGTGCCCACCTGTGACGGTGCTACGTAAATTCCCACAAAGATGGCAGTGTAGATCAGATACGCGTGTCTTGGAGACCATCGCATTTCGCTCTCAGATAGGTGGACAGCAGCCTCTCCCAGAATCATGCCACCGCCTACCGCGAAGAGGAATCCGACGGCGGTTGTGAGGTGCCAAACGGACTTGGTGGACAACCAAGCAGAAGGAAACCACCTTGCGATTGCAGCCATGATGATGGAAAGAACAAAGACTCCGATAGATGCGCGAGTGACGCCTTTGAGGCCAGTCATGTCGGTTGCAACTGCGTGCACGGAGAAGAATGCCACTAAAAGCACCACCGTCACTAGTTCGGCACTGAGATAGAGGAAGCTGGTGGCGGGAAGCATTGATACGGCCCACGGTGCACCGAGCTCGATGAAGTAGGCAGAGGCATCTCGCCAGCCCGCATAGTAGGTAACGGCAGAGAGCGAGACGGCGACCCCAGCTGCGTGAGGCAATAGTCGGCCCAAGTGGCCTGCCGCTTGGAGCACGGTGGGTTGCTGGTCTATTGCAGACATCTTTGCCCTAACGTGATTTAAGTTCGTATTTGATAATTAACCTTGGCGCACAAAATTGCTCAAACCCCGTATCGGTGCTGGCTTCCGGCCGATAACCAAAACGAGAAAAGAGGCGCCAACCTCAGGTTGCGATAGCTTACGGACAGATCACGTCATTGTCTATTGGAAACGAATGCGGCACCCGAAGGCGGTACGCGATTGCCCGGTATCGTCCGCGATGGCAGGGCCGGCGACAGCATGGACAGGCGCACTAAAATAGCGGCCATTGACCGCATTCCGGCGGGGTCGACGCGCTTGCGTGGCCAGTTTTATACTACCTAAGTGTATTTTTTGACGGCCGCAGTTTGCCTTGGCATGTTGGTATGTTTGTGTCGATACTCCCTGTTTTTCGGGATGGTGACAACTCTCTGGGTATTTTGACGAGCCGGGCTGCGTCTGATCCGCCAAGCTGCCTGGAGATCTCCCTTCTCCGCATATTATTTGTGGAGTATAGGCAAAAACATAGCATAACGCACAGTAAAAGCGCGGCTGTTTAGAAATACTATTGGATAGTATATTTTGTGTGCGAGCCGTGCGGATTGCGCCATCCGCACGGCCTGACGACCTGTCATGCTTCGCTTGCCCGGCCTGCCGCTCCGCGCGGAATCACGGGATCGCCACCCGCTTCGGCCCCGCCGCATAGACCAACATCGCCAGCACGGTCAGGCTCCAGACGATCAGCGCGCCGGACGGCAGGTCGAACAGGGTGGATAGCACCAGGCCGGCTGCGTAGCCGGCCAATCCGATCAGGTAGGCCAGCGGCACGCGCTTGCCCTGCGCATAATTGCGCACGCCCAGGCTGGGGATGATGAGGCTGGCGAATACCAGGTACACGCCCACCAGCTGCACCGAGGCTGTGACCGCCAGTGCGAATATCAGGTAGAAGCCGAGTGGCCCGAGGCGCGATCCGAAGCGCAGCATGGCGGCCAGGATGACGACGGTGCCGATGGCCGGGATGACGAGTTGCTCGTAGCGCACCCACAGAATCTGCCCGGACAGCAGGTCGCGCAGATGCTCGCCGCCATGCGGATTGTGCGCCAGGAGCAGCAGCCCGCCGGTGGCGGCCAGTACGAACAGCACGCCGATCTGCGCTTCCTGCACTTCCGGCCAGCGCTTCTCGGTCCAGGTCAGCAGCAGCGCGCCGAGTATTGCCGCGACGCCGGCGGCGAGCTGCACCGTCCAGCCCTGCGGATCGAGATCCAGCAGGCCGGCGCCGATCACGCCCAGCGCCGCGATTTGCGCGATCGCCAGATCGATGAAGACGATGCCGCGCTTCAGGACTTGCGCGCCGAGCGGCACATGGGTGATGAGCACCAGGAGGCCGGCCAGGAGTGCCGGCAGGATGATGCTGAAATCAATCGATCCCGCGTTCATTTGACGCCCTCCAGCAAGCGCTGCACGGTATCGTCGAACAGGCTGAACAAATCCTTCGCCCGGTCGTCGCCGCCCACGGTAAACGGCAGCGCGACTGCCGGCATATGCGCGTGCTCGGACAGCCATTGCGATGCGCGGTCATCCTGGTAGGCGGCGCGCAGCACCATCCTGGCCGGCTGGCGTTGCAGCTGGCCGAGCAGGCTGGTCAGGTGCGCGACGCTCGGTTCGACGCCGGGCTTGGGCTCGAGCGTGCCGACCGCGCGCATCCCCAGCCAGTGCAGTAGGTATTCCATGTTCTTGTGATGTTCGATCACCGGCACATTCTTCAGCGGCGCCGCTTGCTGCTCCCACTTCTGCATCGCCGTATTCCAGCGCGCGGCGAAGTCCTTGTAACGCGCCTGGTAATAAGCGGCATCGGGCGGATCGATGTCGCTCAGGCGCCTGGTCAGCGCGGCGGCGACTTGCGCGATGTTGTGGGGATCTTGCTGGATGTGCGGATTGCCCGCGGCATGCACGTCGCCTTCGCTGCGATCGACGCGCGAAGGGACGTCCAGGCGCGGCACGAAGTTGCCGGCCTCGAAATGGCCCGGTTGCCCCGGCGCGATCTTGGAATTACCGGATTGCTGCAGCAAGACCGGCAGCCAGCCGACTTCCAGTTCCAGTCCGGTGCAGACCAGCAGATCGGCATTGCGGGTGCGAGCGATCAGGCTGGGCCGGGCTTCGATGCGGTGCGGGTCTTGCAAGGCGGTGGTGGCGCTCGAGACTTTCACCTTGTCGCCGCCGAGTTCGGCCGTCAGCGCCGCCCATTCCGGCTCGCACGCCAGCACATTGAGCGCGGCATGCGACGGCAAGGCGATGAGCGCGAACAACGCGCCCAAGAGAGGGGCAAAAAAACGTTTCATGTCGGTCTCCTAGAAGGCGTGGGCGCCATGCACGCCCAGGCTCATGATGTATTGCAGGAAGATTTGGTGATCGGTGGCATCGGCGCGTGCCTTGTCTTGCGCGTATTGCAAGCGGATGCGGCTGAATTCGGACAGCGAATAGTCGAACATCAGGCTGGCACGCGACGGGTTGTACGACGCCAGACGCGGGAAATCGCCGGTGGTCAAGCCGCTGCCGGCGAGATTGAGGTCGGGCGTGCCGGCGTACAGCTTGTCGTAACGCAAACCGGCACGCCACGCCGGCATGAATTGATAGATGCCCTGCAGGTACCAGCCGGATTGCGCGCTGGCGTATCCGAGCGGCGTGGTGCCGAGCGATTGCGCCAGCGTGTCGTAGGTGAGGGCGCCGCTTTCGCGCCGCCGGAAATATTCACCCTGCAACTTGAGATTGGTATTCGTGGCATTGCCGTTCGGCGCCCATTTGTAAATGCCATCGACGATCCAGAGGTGCGACGTGCCGTCAAAGGCATTGGTGACGCCGGTGCCGCTGCGATCGACATCATCGAAAGCGCGGCTGGCCGATCCGGTACGCAGGTAGGACACCCCGGCGCGCCAGCTCGCGCTGTCGCCGATATCGTCTCCGATATGCGCGAAGAGCGCGGCGGAGCCGGCGCCATTCTTGTTGCGGTCGCTGCCCGGGAAGGCGGCCCCATTGCCCGCCTCGAAGCCAAGTTCGATGAAGCGATCGGTCGGCGCCAGCCACCGGATTTGCACTCCATCCGGCTTGTACTGGCCGCCGAAAAATGCCTGATACGCCAGCGGCGCATCCACGAAGTCCCAGGCGTGGGCATGCTGGCTGTTCAGATAGCCGATGGCGGACAGGAAACGCCCGCCTTTCAGATTCAAGCCGTTCGACAGGCCTTGCGTTTCAAAAAATGCTTCCTCGACGCTGACCGTGTTGTCGGGCGTGAGCGAGAACGTGAGCTTGCCGGAAAAACGCGGGTCGACATTCGCGCTCAGGGTCACTTCCGATTCCCCGAGGTTGAAGCCGCGCTTGCCGGGGCCGACCTCGTCGCCGCCCGGCATGAATCCCTGGATGCGGTAGCGCGCCGGGTCTTGCGACAGATTGGTGTAGGTGCCGCCCAGGATCAGGGAGACGGCCGGGTTGAAGGCATTGGCGGCGGCCGGCGCGGAAGCGGGAGGCATGGCCGCGACGGGCGGCGGTGCCGCCGTCTTCGCTTCCGCTTCCTGCAAGCGGTGCTCCAGCGCCTGGATGCGCGCTTCGTAGGTTTTCTTCATTTGCCCGATTTCTTCGCGGATTTGGAGCAACTCGCGGTCGTCGGCGGCGAATGCGTGCAACGGCGCGCCGAACGCGGCTGCCAACGCCACCGCCAAAACGGTGTGTTTCAACATGATGTGCCTTTACTTTTCTTGAGTGCAAAGCAAGATGGAGCCCAACTGCGACATGTCACAGGGGCTCCGCCAGAACGATTCAAGAGATGGCAGGCGGGGCGCGGGGCTGAAAGGCAAGGAAAGGTTTGCCGTACGATCTGTGATACAGAGTGACAAGCGGTGCCAGCCCGACAAACGCAGTGGCAAAAAAGGCAAACGGCGGATTGGTCAAAGCCGAGCCGATCTGGGCAAATGCCAGACATTGACTGCACGTCTGGTCGATCGGTAATTGCTTGTTGTGCTGTGATGTCCGCTGTGCATCGGACAAATGCGACACCGCATGCGCCATCCCTAATTGCTGCGACAGTAGCAGCAGCAGCGCCAGCAAAACCGGCAGGATGAGAGTGCGTATTTTCACGGGAAGCGGATCTCGGATTTTTCAGGCAACTGTGCCGGTAATGTAGTGCATAAAGCCGCTTTTCTGCAACCGGCAGGATGGTAATACAAATTTTATCCCGGCCAAACAGGCGGGCCGGATTGCCCGGCAAGCAGGGTAGCGATCGTCGGCAGTGTCAGGTTGGATTAAATCACATGTATTCAGGATGCACTTGCCGAAACCGCAAGCTTTGCCCCGAGCAGCAGCATCACTCCGCCCGCCGTGCGGTCGATCCAGGCTTTGTAGCGAAGGTATGCCGTCCGCGGTCCGGCCGAGGACAAGGCCAGGGCGACGGCGGCATACCAGCCGGCTTCGATCGCAAACACGATGACG